>NZ_JBSVKG010000007.1:0-154951 GCF_054048505.1 Virgibacillus sp. FSP13
TTTATGGCCCGGGTTTCCCCTTCTTCCGCCCGAGTGCAGGCATTTATGGCCCGAGTCTCAATAAAATACAGCCTTTCACAAAATTATTAAGCGCCATCTTAAAAGACCTCACCTCCCAAAGGTAATAACCAATCTAGATTCAGAGTTTTCATTATATTCACTATTGAAAAGGTTATCATAATCGTTTACAATATGTGAAATATCTATTTACTTGGCAAAGTATATGTTAAAAATATAAAAGCAGGGGGAAAATGGAATGGATATGAGACAATTGCGTTATTTTTACACAATTGCTTCTGAAGGACAAATAACTCGCGCTGCAAAAAAACTTCATATGGCTCAACCACCATTAAGTCAAACGTTAAAAATGCTTGAGGATGAATTAGGTGTAACGTTACTCGAACGTAATGGAAGAAAAATGGAATTAACAGAAGCGGGGATCGTTTTATACAAAAAAGCGGAAAACCTCTTCCATTCTCTGAATGAAGCTGTCGTGGAAGTAAAAGAAACAGGAAAAGGAATTAAAGGAAGACTGTCGATCGGCTGTGTGAAATCATGTTTTTCTTTCATCCCAGAACGAATAAGTAAATTTCGCGAACAGTATCCGAATGTTACCTTTGAATTAAGAGAAGGTGATTCTTACCGTCTAGCCGAACAATTATATAGTCGGAATATTGATCTCGCAGTTGTCCGTTTGCCGCTGGAAATGAAAGCGTTTTCCCATATTTCTTTACCTAACGAGAATTACGTTGTCATATTTCCAGAAAATTGGGTTGGCGAAAATTCTAAATCAACTATCTCCATGAAAGAATTAGCGAAAACACCGCTATTGTTATTACACCGAATTAGTGGGGTGGGACAGTATGAGGTTATCATCGATCAGTTTAAAAAGCATAATTTAAAACCAAATGTCATTTGTGAATGTCCTGATGCTGATATGATTTTAGAGCTTGTTATGGAGGAAATTGGGGCAACGATAATACCAGAATCTGCTGTTTCTAAGCTTCATAACCGTGGTATAAAAGTATTAAAAATTGAAGATGCGACGATTGTTTCTAAATCATCCGTTATATGGTTAAAAGATCGTTATCTTTCAAAGAGCGCCCATCGATTTATAGATTTATTCCATAATGAAGCGAAACAGACCACTTAATACTATAAAAAAATCGTGCTATAAAGTACCCTTCTGAGAATACCCCATAGCACGATTCGTGAAGCTATCTTTCCGGAACCGGTTGATTCTTTGCACTCGATTGGATTTTATTAGGATCCCCAGCACTTGGACGAGAGTTTTTAATAAAGAATGCTAATACGAGTGCAATAACCGCGAATACACCTGCAACGATAAATGATACGTTTACGCCGTGTATAAATCCTTGAACACCTTCTTCAGGTATTGCACTATTTGTCATAACAGTTACAAGTAAAGCTGTTCCAACCGCACCTGCTACCTGTCTCATAGTGTTGTTCATTGCTGTACCATGTGGGATTAAATCTGTTGGCAATTGATTCAATCCAGCTGTTGTAACAGGCATCATGACCATGGAAATACCAAACATTCGGATCGCATTAACCGTCGCTATATACGTAAATGTTGTTTCCACCGTCATGTCAGCGAACATGAATGTTGTAACAACAACAATAATTAATCCGATAATTGCAAGCCATTTTGCACCAAACTTATCAAATAATCTTCCGGTAATTGGGTTCATTACCCCCATTAAAGCCGCACCTGGTAACAGAGCTAAGCCAGATTCGAACGCAGTAAACCCGAGCATATTTTGCATAAGTAATGGTAAAACGACCGCTGCACCGATCATGGCAATAAATACGACCATTCCAAGAATCGTTGTTAATGTGAATATTTTATTTTTAAATACCCTGAATTCCAAGATTGGTTGTTCCAGTTTCATCTGTCTCAGGATAAACCACGTCAACGCTAATGCGCCAATAATCATAGAAATAACGACCTGTGAACTGCCCCATCCACTATTTCCTGCTGTACTAAATCCATAAAGCAAACCGCCAAATCCTAAAGTGGATAAGATAATGGATAAAATATCAAGCTTCGGAAATGTCTGATCGGTAATGTTTTTGAGCATAAAATAAGCAACAATAATATCGATGATAATAATTGGCAAAATGATATAAAATAAGCTTCTCCATGGAAATTGTTCAACCATCCAGCCTGATAGTGTTGGACCTATTGCTGGCGCAAAAGCAATTACTAACCCAAACATTCCCATCGCTGTTCCACGTTTTTCAATTGGAAAGATCAGGAATAAAATGGTTTGCATCAATGGCATAATAATACCTGCACCCGCAGCTTGAAGAACTCGTCCCACCATCAATAGAGAAAAAGTTGGTGCAATGGAACAAATTGCGGTACCTAAAGCAAATACACCCATTGCGGTAAGAAACAGCCCTCTAGTGGTAAAACGTCCAATCAAAAACGCTGTAATCGGAATCATGATACCATTAACAAGCATAAATATGGACTGCAGCCATTGAGCAACGTTTGCATCCAAATCTAAATCACTCATAATATGTGGCAGAGCTGTCGCTAAAAGTGTCTGATTCAAAATAGCAACAAAAGCCCCCGAAATTAATACAATCATTATTGGGATTTTGTTGATTTCTCCAGATTGTGATGGAGTTTGACTATTAGCCATAATCTTCCTTCTTTCTATTTAAAAAATTTATAACCTTATCGTTTCCCAGTAAGCATTTTTTATTAATTTATAGCGAGCCTACCGTTGGAAATATTCCCTATATTCTTCCTTCTGAAAAAGTAACATATAATACCTTACCATAATCAAACGATAACGAAAAGAAATAAAGATGGATTTTTTATTTCTTTTCGTTATCTATTTTTTAAATAGAATCAAGTTTATCACTTTAGAGATTTTGAACAATCTCTAAAACACAAAAAAGAAAAGGACATACGGGGCAGCGTATATCCTTTTCTTCTCATCACTTTGTATATAACAAAGGGGGATGGGAGAAAGTTCATGGTCAAACAAAGGGGTTTTGTTTGTTATTTATTTCACATTTATACTATAGCAATAATAACATTGATATTCAATAAGTTTGTTCATTATTTCACAGAACTGTCACACTTTCTGTATATTTATCCTTCTAAGTCAACTATCCTCCACATATGATTTATTAACATAGCTGTTGATTGGAGGGCTAACGGTGCACGATATTCTCCCATTTTTATTTTTGATTATGACGATCGTTTCTTTTTTTCTTACGATCCTTGGTCTGATGAAATTAATCCCTCTTTTTATTTCCTTGCCATTATTATTTATATCAATTTATTTGACCATTTTTACGTTTACCCATAAACGTGTATTCCGGGGAATGAGGTAACTATGATGGATCGGTCAAACCGGATTTGAGCTACCGAATTAAGTTTCTAAGTGATTCACTACGCCGGCTTAAATAAAAGCCGCTCCACTGGTATGTGGGGCGGCTTTTCGTTTTATCCTAACAGCAATTTTTCCATTTCGTTCAATTTTTCTTCAAAAACATTTAAGGCGTCTAGAATTGGTTGTTTGGATGTCATGTCAACACCAGCTTGTTTCAATACTTCAATTGGATAATCACTGCTGCCCGCTTTTAGAAATTTATTAATGTAACGATCGACCGCTCCTTCATCACCAGAGAGGATTTGATTAGCTAATGCAGTTGCAGCAGAATAGCCTGTTGCATATTGATAGACATAATAATCCATATAAAAATGTGGAATCCTTGCCCATTCTAATCCAATTTCTTCATCAGAAACAACATCATCACCGAAGTACTTTTTATTTAACGCATAATAAATCTCGGTTAATTTATCAGCAGTTAATGCTTCTCCATTTTGCATGCGTACATGGATATCATGTTCAAACTCAGCAAACATCGTCTGACGGAATAACGTACCACGGAAGCCTTCAAGAAAATGATTTAACAAATACAATTTTTGCTGTTCATCATCAGAATGCTTTAACATATAGTCATTTAATAATGCTTCATTACATGTTGATGCTACTTCCGCGACGAAAATTGAATAGTTTCCATAACGAAATGGTTGCGCTTTTCTTGTGTAATAGCTATGAACAGAATGGCCTAATTCATGTGCCAATGTGAACAGATCGTTTACATTGTCCTGCCAATTTAATAAAATATATGGATGTGTTCCATAAGCACCAGATGAATATGCTCCACTGCGCTTTCCTTTATTTTCTTCCACATCGATCCAACGATTTTCATAACCTTCTTTTAAAATAGAAACATATTCCTCACCTAGTGGCGCTAATCCTTTTAACACATATTCCTGCGCTTGTTCATATGGGATTTCCATATCCACATCTTTGACAAGCGGGGTGTACATGTCATACATATGCAGTTCATCAAGATCGAGCACCTTTTTACGTAGTGCGGCATAACGGTGCAATAATGGTAATTTTTCATTTACTGCTTCAACCAAATTATCATATACCTGTTCATCGATTTTATTACTATCTAGTGCAGCTTGTCTTGCCGAATCATAATGACGGACTTTCGCATAAAAGTTATCCTTTTTTACTGTACCAGTCAATGTTGAAGCAAATGTATGCTTATATTTTCCGTATGTTTCATACATTTTTTTAAATGCTTCTTCACGCACACGGCGGTCTTTCGATTCCAAAAATCCGATGAAACGACCATGTGTAAGATCAACTTCTTCACCTTTTTCATTCGTAATGCTTGGAAAAGTTAAATCAGCATTGTTCAACATGCCAAATGTTTGGGAAGCACTGTCCATTGGCTCAGATGCTTCTGCAAGCAATGCCTCTTCTTGTTGACTTAATATATGTGGACGTTGCCGTGTAATCTCATCTAACGTATGTTGGTATTCTTGTAGTTCTTTCTTTTCTTCTAGAAATCCTTTCAATGTTGCTTCATCCATCGCAAGAATTTCAGGAACAATAAAACTCATCGAACTAGAAGCTATCGTTAATACATTTTCTGCTTTTGCATTGATTTCTTGGTAGAAGGAATTCGTTGTGTCCTCATCATAACGCATATGTGCATACGTAAATAATTTACCAAGACGCATTGACAAATCATCTTGTAATTTCAGTAAATCATACAGGTTTTGTGCCGATTCGGAAAGTTTCCCTTTGTATTCTTCTACTTTTGGAATATCATTTTTTAAGCGTTGTAATTCCTCTTCCCAAACATCATCCGTTGCAAAAATATCTTCCAATTTCCATTTGCGTTCTTCAGGTATTTCACTTCTTTTTGGTAGTTCTTTTGTACCTTTAGCCAATTACAGTTCCTCCTTTATAATCCTCACATTACACTTTCGATAGAAAACCTACATTTTCCTCTATTTATTTAGTATAACGAATTCAACCTAAATCATGCTTGTATTTTGATTGAATTGTTTGTTTTTAATTCGTTAACTATATGATTATCCTCTTCTAGTGCAGTTTCTAACGTTTGATGAAACTGAAAATTAGTTTGCTTAATAAAATGTTGTGAAGACTTTTGTTTGAGGATATTCAGTTGCGCTAACAAAAAAAGATAGTGCCGAATTGGATTGTTATCAGTTTTTATTAACGGAAAATTGGATAGGGGGATCGTCTGGCTTCTTAGGAAATGATAACAGGACTGAAGTGAAATGTGTCCACCTATTGGAAGTGGTTTCAGTAGATCAAGACAAAGACGGCTTTGCCAATCCCATAATGGTACCCGCATTTGGAATTGTGCCACAACCGGTAAATAGATAACTGATGGAAGGTGCTCCACGTGGGTCTGCTTTAAATAAAGCCATTGTTGCCAGGCTAGCTCCCGCCCATACAGACGATTTCTCGGTCGTAAGCGGAATCGCCGTTTTTCTTTTTTCCATATTGTATATAGTTGTTGCTTGGGTAATAGATATTGGTGAAAAAGATCGGTAAATACTATATTCTGGAGTGAATGGAACGATAGCTTTCCTACTGCCTGCTGAGTTGTTGTTACATGAATGTCTTGGAAAAATGTGAATTGCATTGTGTTTGGACAGAAGAAAAATAAAGATAGGGATGTATCTGGTGTAAACTGATGCATAAGATGGCTCAAAAACTGATCTACTTTAATGCTATACGCATTTTGTCGTTTAAAATGATTGGCACCAACGATCCAAATGGGCGTAATTCCAGCCCGTCTATAACCTGTCGTTCGTTTTTGAATAATATCAGCATCTATTCTGGCACATTGAAACTCAATTGCTATTGTTTTACGGTTAATCGTTACAAGCAGATCGGGACGTTGTCTAATATCTGGCAAAAACTCCTCCAACTTTACATCAAGTTGTTGATGTTTAAACCATTGGTACAGAAGAAATTTTCCTTTTTCATGATAACCACTTTCCCCGCTTTCCAGTGAGGTACAATTCACCTTCTGCCGATGAGCAAAATGGGGAATCATCTTCATACCTGCCTTAATAATTACGCTATCGTCACATACTGGGCAGAAAAATTGCTTATGAGCTTTATGAAATGCAATTTCTTCTTTTGATAATGAAGCAAGTGTAATGAATTTGCCATCTTTAGTTTTAGCTTGCAACATATAATCAAAATCACCTCCTTCTTTGTCCTATTCGACAAAAAGAGGTAGATTCCTGCAAAAAAATAAAATAAAAAACCTGCAATACTATGCTTGCAGGCCCTCTGATATTTGCTTATGGTGACATGTCTAATGCTCCCCTATGAATACATCCCTATCGTTGAGCTGGAAAATAAGCTTTCACTTGAGAAAATGTGTCATTTGCAAACACCTTTTCCCCATATTCTTCTAGAAAATGAATGGTGACATCTGAATCATTACCGAACTCAAGCACTTGGCTAATCATGTCCTCTTGATTATCATCATCTAATTCATCTTGAGAAAATTCCATGTACAAATAATAGGTATCCTTATAGTGGAATAAACTATTTTCTTCAATACCTGTAGAACTGTCTTGGAAATAATGACTCAACTGAATAACATCCTCGAAGTCCTGAAAGCTTACAACCAATGATAAATTACCATCATCAGATTCCTCTTCAGATTTTCTGGCAATATTATTTGTACTACTTTTTCCAAATTTATCGTCTAAGATATTTTCAATTTTTTCATCAACAGATAAGTCAATTGTTTTCCCATCTTCTGCAGGGAGCTCAATATTATCGCCATTTTTGGAAATCTGTGCTTTTGTAACAATGATCTCTAATCCTTTTTCCAATGCTTGCACTTGAATCCATAATGGACCGTCAACATTAAAATCTTCTTTATAATTTACTTCATCCATCATTTGCCAAAATAATTGTTCGCTACGTTCGCGGTTATACCAAATTTCTTCCCGCTCAAATCCGCGATCTTCAATATCAATATAAGAAATATAAAATTTTACCGTATTCTCATTTATACGTTCTATTTCCATTTCATTTCTCTCCCTTCTAAAGAAAAACGTCCAATGGTCGTTTTTCGTTACTTTAAACTGCAAAGCTTTAACTATTTTTAAATAGTTAGGTGGAAGAGATAACTTCACCTGATATTCATTACTATTTATTACCCTTTGCAAAATAACCCTAACCATTCATTCCTAGTTTATATCTATATCATTATTGTATGACAGAACAACACATTTTGAAAATTTAAATGCCTATAATATTTAATTAAATATGATAACTGATTTCATTTAAATTGTCACTACCCTTTTTTCATTTGAAAAATTGTGAAGCACATTCACAACATATACATTTGTACATCGAGACCCAATCGTATCTGTTTTAAAAATAAGAAGAATAAAAGCGCAGATCAACAACAAAGGATCTGCGCTTTTATTTTTGTATCAACGTTCTACATGAATAGACCGATTAGTTTACCATTCGTTGAGCTTCATGCAGTTGCAACGTGCGAACTGTTCGTGGTAAGAACCGACGAATTTCATCTTCATTATATCCAACTTGCAAACGTTTTTCATCCAAAATAATTGGTCTGCGTAACAATCCAGGATTTAGTTGAATTAATTTGAATAAATCTTTCATTGGCATTTGATCAATATTTACATCTAATTTTTGAAAAACTTTAGAGCGGGTTGAAATTATCTCATCAGTCCCATCTTCTGTCATTCGCAATATTTCTTTGATCTCATCCAATGATAATGGCTCAGAAAATATATTTCGTTCTGTAAAAGGTATTTCCTGTTTTTCTAGCCATGCTTTTGCTTTTCTGCAAGATGTACAACTTGGTGAGGTATAAAGTGTTACCATGAAACTTCACTCCTCATTTCTAAAATTTAAAGAAATTATTATAGTCGAACCAGCGTATATCTGAACCCTAAAAATGCCACGTCCAGCTCCAGTACCCAGCGACTAGTAGTCAACACCCGCCTCCGTACGATAAGTCAACATCAGTTCGCTCCTAGCTCACTGTGTTTCCTTTATCTCCTACGGCAAGAATGTTCGGTAAAGATCGCTGCTTTGTGCAGCACACCGAACCACCCGTGTTGCACGGGCGCAGTCCATACGCCGCTAAACGGCTACTTCCGCTTTTGTTCATTGTATGGTCATTTCATAAACTTTTGAACAACTTATCAGATTAAAATAAGTTTAAATAACCTATATGTATAAGTATACTACAATTGTCAAGCAAAAGGTAGAGTATTTCCTAGAAAAATCAACTAAAATTCAAATGTTCACGAAATGTTTATATTTATGTATAAGATACCCTAGTTTATTTTCAATTAAACATCTTATTTGAAAAAATTTAGAATTTAGAGGGTCACCCCTTGAGGCAAAACTCAAGGGGGACCTCCCTAAGCTTTTTCTTTTATTCCATTAAAAATATTATCTGATTCTCGATCCTCATCATAGCTTAGCACTTCCTCAACAGGTTGATAAGCTTTGCCATATATCTCTTCATCTTTATACGTATGAATGTCTTCATACATTTTTTTCATTTTCTCATAAATCATTTCTTCTGATTCGTTATCTGGAGACCAAAACAGAATTTCCATTGGAGTTTCTTCATTTGTAGCAAGTGATCGGCGATTATAACCGATGGACTGGGCGTGGGTAAATCCTTCTCTTTGATAAAAATGAAGTCTTTTCTCAGTATCAGAATCGTCGTAATCAACAGGTTCAACTTCTAAGATAATTGGTTTATTTTTCTCTTTAAGTTTCTCAATCATTTTATGTCCAATTCCTTGACCTCTTGATTTTGCTGAAACCCAAAGATAATCAATAAACAAAAATTTATCGAACTCTGCGAACATTAGAACGTGATAGGGACCTTCATCCTTATAATATACGTCTCCTTTTTCCTTTAGCAGCATTTCCATATGCTCCTTGGATTTCATTTCTTCTACTGGAAAGTACTCGTTTAATTTTTCATACCAATTCATTGATCTACTCCTTTTTTTTACGTCTTTTCTATTATAACGAAAATTTCCCATTTTGTTAAATTCACGTGAATAAAAGCACCATGCCTAGTATACCCACAGTACATTATTTTAAAACGAGGTCTGTCACCAGCATTGGGGGACAGACCTCGTTTTCAAGGTGTATAATCTACATTTCCTGTGTACGAATTCCCAGCATTCCAGATCAAAAATTCGTTAATGTCATTTTCTTGTAATGCTTTAATTTGTGCCTCTACTTCTGCTTTCCCATATTGGGTAGGAGCACCATCATACAACCATGGCGCTTCAAAGTCTTGAATCCATGGTCTTGAGATTGGTGGATTATCCAGCTTCCCAAGCACTTCATTTTCCACTTTTGCATATTCTGTCACCAATTTATATGGATGTTTATCTGGGAAATCGATCCCAAAATAGGATGTCCAGTGACTTGGATAAATCATCGATGAAATAACATCGACATTGTAAGCGATTTTTGAAAAATTTTGCCCGATTCCCGGTGCTTCAGGAATGGTTGCAGAATAGCCAAAAATATCAACGCCGACTTTTACATCGTAATACTCCAGTTCTTCTTTTGCATATGATACAAAATCCGTGACGGCTTGAACACGGCGTTGAACATTTTTTATGTCCGAGTTTTTGTAGTCCCCTTGGCTATAGTCCAGCTCCTCATCGTAATGTTCAAATCCTTCTGGAAACCGGACATAATCGAATTGAATTTCCTGAAAACCTAATTCTGCAGCCTTTTTTGCAAGCTTTACGTTGTATTCCCATACTTCTTTTTTAAATGGGTTAACGAAAGCTTCTCCTTTTCCATTCGTCCAAACCTTACCATTCTTTTTAAAGGATAAGTCGGGGCGTTTTTCCGCTAAAACCGAATCTTTAAAAACAACAATCCTCGCAATTGGATAAATTCCTTTTTCCTCAAGTGTTTCTAGCATTTTACGTGGTTCGTCAATATAATTTTGGGCAATATCTTCATATGGAGAGCCTTTTTCTGGTTTATATGTAATGTTCCCATGATCTTCCTTGATATCAATTACCATTGTGTTCAAATCAGTGGAATCAATTAATTTCACCAGTGAGTCAAATCGGCTTCCCCCAGCAGATGGTCCTGTAACATAGACGCCCCGGACGGCATCAGGATAAGTAAAATCCAAACCTGAATCATATGTAAACCGTTTGAAATGTTTCGTTGTGTCAATTTGTTCTACATTTGTCGTATTCGTAGCGTGTGAGTGAGCAATTTGTACTTCCTTTCCGCTGCTAACGGTTGGGATACTTAGCCCAAGTATGAGAATCCCGATAGCTGTTACATTCTTTAATTGTCCTCTCCACATAATAATCAATCCCCTATTTCCTGCAGTCTATGAATCTAGTATAAAGGAAAACGTTGCATATTTGAACGGATTTTCAGCGATTTTGTCGAATTTTTTTGTGATTCCCTTTCTTTATTGAGAACGTTTGTGCAAAGTGATCTAGCCTTCTTTATTATGAAAAAAACCGGCTCTATTATACAATATGCCGGAGAATCCTTTTTCATTTATGGAAATAAGTAAATTATCCTAAATTGTCCTGGGAGCAAATGCTACTTTAAGTTACACCAATGGCAAGGTAAACCAAAAAGTATGATAATGACCATTGGATCTGATTCCAATTTTACCGTTATGGTGGTCGACAATTTCCTTTGAAATAGCAAGTCCCAATCCTGTTCCTCCTGTATCACGTGCCCGAGAAGGGTCAACTCGATAAAACCGTTCAAAGATTCTATTTTGTTCTGATAATGGAATGATTTGACCTGGTCCGGAGATGGAAACCCTATATTCTGTGTTTGAATTTTCACCGGTAACTGTAATTGGTCCAGTTCCCTGATAATAACGAATAGCATTATCAATTAAATTACTGATAACTTGTGGAATTCCTCCATCATATACATTTACGATACCTGGATCAGTATGAACATTCACTTTGATTCCAGCATTCTTCCATGACCAGTGAAACATCTCAATTGTTTGCTCCACTAACATGGCCATTTCCAGAGGCTCTTTTTGGGAAAATGTTTGTTTGGATAAATAATCCCATTCTTTCAGTTGTTCAAGTTGCTCGACCAAACTAATAAGCCTTTTTAATTCTTCATGAAGTGACTGGTATAGTTGTCTATCACCTGAAATCACCCCACTTTTTAACGCATTAAGGTAACCGTTTAAATTTGACAAAGGAGTGCGGAGTTCATGTGACAAGTCTGACACAAGCTTTTGCCGGTATTGTTGATTGTTTTTTAATTGCTCAACTAAATCATTGAAATGATTAATCAATTGCCCTGTCTCATCATCCGATTTGACCGCTAATGGATTAGGGTATTGTCCTTGTTTCATTCGCTTAGTAGACTCAATCAACTCCCTTATTGGGCGTATCAGTTTTTTTGTTAAATAAAAATGGATTAGACTACCGATTACGATTGCGGATATGCTAAATATCCACAAATATTGAAAAAGCGTTGAATCAAACTGACCCTGCTTTCGACCACCCACTGTTCCCAATCCATCTGCCAAAAAGCAAGCTGTGTTATAGATCGCCCAGCTACTAAGTGCAATAAAGGAACCAATAATGATAATATTGGTAAATGTTAATTGCCACAAAATTTGCTTTGGAAACAATATCTTTCTATGCTTATTCATCGACAAATTTATACCCCATTCCACGAACTGTATGAATACGTTTAGGGGAGGCGGGATTTTCCTCAATCTTTCTCCGCAGCTTTTTGATATGTGCATCAATTGTACGATCCAATACCGTTTTATCAGCGTACGGATAAAGTTGCTGAATAAGTTCCTCCCTTGAAATAACAACATTCGGATTCTCCATAAAGTGGTAAAGTAGATTGAATTCATGTTTTGTCAAATTCAATTGCTTATCAAACAGCATAACCTCACCTTTTCGTGGTTTTATACATAATCCACGATAGGTTATCTTTTGGCAATATTGTCCTGTTCTTCGCAAAACAGCCTCAACATGCGCTACTAATTCATCCGGGTCAAATGGCTTAGTCACGTAATCATCCGCTCCAATTTTTAGCCCGTTAATTTTATCTGTTGTACTAGTTTTAGCAGATAACATAATGATGGATACTTCATTACGCTCCTGTTCCCTAACCCATGTACAAAAATCCTCTCCACTTAACTTAGGAAGCATTAAATCAAGCACAATTAAACATGGGTGATACGTTAAAAAGGTATCCTTTGCCATTTCCCCATCAGTAGCCTCTACTACATGGAATCCTTCTTTCTTCAAATAAATATGGACGAGATCACGGATCATTTTATCATCTTCCACCACTAAAATGGTTTGTTTCATTTCAAACACCTCTACTTCATTGTAAGTAAAATGAAGTCTTAATTCATCTTTTCTAACTTCTGAACCATCATCTCATAATGGATTGCGCCAAATGCCTTATTTCTAATAATACCCTCTGAATCAATCATGAAAGATGTTGGAATTGGTCGAATTGCATACCTATTCGCTACCTCAATATTTTCATCTAGTAAGATTGGAAAGGTTAGACCAAACTCCTTCACGAAGTCTCTAATTTTCTGCATGCTCTGCTCTGTTTGCGTCAAATTCCTCCCTATACCATTCCCTCTAATAAACTGGATTGAATACAAATTTTCATTATTCTATTTTTGCCAATTCTTGTGCCATGAGATCGTAATTCATCGCGCCCATTGCTATGAATTGGATACGACCATTAGAATCAATCATATAAGAGGTTGGATATGCTCGAACTTGATAAGTAGTCGAAACCTTAGAATTTGTATCCTTTAACACGGGAAAAGTCATTTCAAATTCTTCTACAAAATTCTTTACATCTCCTTCACTTTTTTCTGATTCTGTCAAATTTACTGCTAAAATAGTTACATCCTTTTTATCATAAAGTTTTTGCAAGTCGGGGATTTCCGCTCTACATGGCGGACACCAAGTAGCCCAAAAATTGACCAAGACCCGTTCACCTTTGTAATCAGATAAACGTACTGTTTCTCCATCCAGTGTTTTCAGTTCAAAATCGGGGGCAAATTCACCTTTCGCTATTCCAACACTGTCAGACTCTCTGACCTCATCCCCATTTTCTTTAGGTGGAGAGGTAATGATACCCCCGGAGATATTTTCACTGTTATCTTGTCCTGATTTATCACTTGAGATGACAAGATCATAGGTTGCGAATCCTAGCATTCCTACTATAACCACAATAAGTACTGCCTTCTTCATTTATTATGACCTCCGTTACTATCCTAATTTTGATAACCATGTATCTTTCACCAAATTAAGTAGAAATTCTGTAATTCTTGGCATTTGACCGAAGAACAAAACTAGCCCCATTATGATCATAATGACTGCGCCAATTCTCATAATTACCTGACTGTGACGTACAATCCATCTAGTCGATCCAAGGAAGAAAGTTAATACAATAAACGGTAATGCGAAACCAATTACATACATAACTGTGTAGAATATACCTTGAGTAGGGTTACTTGCAGCCAAAAGTAAGATAGATCCAAATATCGGACCGATACATGGAGTCCAGCCTGCAGCGAAACCAAGTCCAATGAAAAAAGTTCCCAAATATCCGGCCGGTTTTTTGGAATAGTGAAAACGCTTTTCTTTCATTAGTGTGGTAATATTCAGCCAACCACCAATAAATAATCCCATCACGACGATGAAAATTCCCGCGATACGTTGGATAAATAACCCAGAATCACCAAGTAGTAAATCTTGAATCCATCGCCCTAAAAATGAGGCACCGGCACCCAAGCTAATAAATACCAATGAAACTCCAAGAAGGAAGAAAATAGAATGACTTAATAGTTTGCCTCGGATTTTAGCATTCTGATTTCCTTGCAATTCTTTTACACTTATCCCGGTAATATATGATAAATAAGCCGGGAAAATAGGAAGTACACAAGGTGACAAAAAAGATAGTGCACCAGCTCCAATTGCCAAAAACATTCCGACGAACAACATTGTATCTGCTTCAATTCCACCCATTACGTTCCCTCTTTCTTCGATTCAAAATAATTAGTGAAAACAAACTTACGACAAAAAATACTCCCACAAACCACGGCGCCATTATATAGCCGAATACTGTTACAAACGGTTGGATAAATGATAGTACCAGTATTCCAGTGGTCCAACCAATTAATATCAAACAGATAAGTGTTCCAGTTGTTATATGTGCACGGATGAGAAGATAAGAAACCATAAGAACAGTAAGTAAAACGATATATCCAAACGAATATGTATTATTGTTCCAAATTAGTTGAATAAACTCGTATGTAAATGACCCTGCCAAAAACACAGGGAGAAAGGATGCTATAAATGCAAGCAGATTAATTTTTCCCCGTTTGGATTTATAAAAAAGTACGCACCCACTTAATAACACCGCCAAGTAAAAACCATGTGAACTACTCGGATAAGCCAATATTGCCAATGGATCCTTGATAAAAATAGGGAGATGTAAAATGATTTTTCCGAGCCAGATAAAGATCACGAAATTAACAAGTTGCGAGGCGAGTTCCTCTATCTGTTTCATTTTTTGTTCTTTTGTTACATCATTTAATACATAATAGAAAACAAGCCCCACGATTAAACTTAGAACAATAATCGCAATTGACATCAATTTACTAGCTACCGCCATAACCGTTCCTCCGTTTCCATCCACCATTACAATACAACGACAATATGAAAATTTGATGAAAATCCTAATAAACCATATGAAAGTGTGACAACTTTAAGACATCTGAACACAAGATTGGGGACAGCCCCTGTTACAAAAAGCTTTACTCGCTTCATGTAGCGGGTGCTATCCCCGAACCGATTTTGCACTTTATTTAAATCGCCTTATCAATGCACGCTTTTAATCTTTTTTCAATAACTTGCGCAAATTCCAAAATGGATTCATCCTCAACCATTTGGATTAATGCTGCCGGGCGTGGCATACCAACTTTTGTTTTTTCATTATCTTGATATACAATAATTTTGCAAGGTAAGAAATAACCAACAAGTTGATTTTGTGACAAAATGTGATTTGCTGCCTGTGGGTTGCACACTTCTAACACATGATAAGGTTGCTCAAAATCAAATCCTTTTTTCTGTAATGTATCCTTCATATCAAGATGCCAGAGAACACCAAACTTATCTTCTTTTAAACTTTCCTCCAATGACTCAATTGCTTCATCAATTGTTTTTGTTGTCTCAACTGTGTAATGAAACATGATAAAGTATCTCCTTTTTCATTAAATTTCCCAACAACAGGAACTTATTTTGGCATTGCTTTTACAGCATAATTTCCCGGATTCAATGAGATGACTTCTGCTTGAAAGTTATTCCTTTCAAATATTTTAGCCATTTCACTGGAAGAAATTCGATGGTGTAATGGAGGGCCTGATTCAGTTTCAACAGCCTCCCAATCAAGTAAAAGCACCTGTCCTCCTGGTTTCAAAATACGTTTTATTTCGCCAAGGGTCCTATCGACATCTGGAACTTCATGCATGACAAAAGCGATCATAACCTTGTTCATGGAGTCATCATCAAGCTTAATATGATCCAAGTCACTTGCCACATAGTGAATGTTATCAATTTCTTCTTTATCCGCATTTTCCTTCAACATCGCCAACATTTTCGGCTCAATGTCAACAGCATAAACCGATTTCGCATGCTTTGCTAAAGGTATGGCAAAATAACCATTTCCAGCCCCGAGATCAGCAACTATATCATTTGCATTTACATGTAAATATTCGATAATTTCTTCTGGTGGTAATAAAGCCCTGCGTTCCTCTCTCATGAGTGATTGTGCCTTTTCAGGGTTAAAACGTTTATCTGTCATTTTATAGCCCCTTCCTTTTTTCTCTAGTTTATCTTTCCAATCATTCATACCACCAACCATATCTTCAACATCGTAACCGTACGCATGTAAGATACCACAGGCAGCCTTACTACGGTTTCCGGATTGACAAACCACAACATACGTTTTGTTTTTGTCCAACTCATCTTTACGTATTGCAAGATGTCCAAGTGGAATATGTGTTGCACCAGGTATTTTCCCAGTGGCTAATTCATCATTTTCCCGGACATCTATTATCGTAACATTTTCGCCGTCTTTTAGTCGTTTAGCAATCTCATCTGGAGTGACTCTTTTGACCATGCCTCATTCCCCCTGTCTTATACCCAGGCACCCATACCACCTTTCACATTGGTCACCTTTTCAAATCCCTGTTTTTTCAATGCCTTTGCTGCTTTCATACTTCTCATTCCACTTTGGCAAATGACAACTACCTCTTTATTCTTATCCAATTCCTTTGATCTATTAGCCAATTCAGACAGAGGGATATTCCTAAATGGTTTACGATGATTTGCCTGGTATTCTCCCGGTGTCCGCACATCAATAAATTGAACATGTTTGTCTTGAAACTTATCTTTTACTTCTGGTACGGTAACTTGTGACACACCTTTGGCAGGCAAAAATTGCTTAATAAGGAAAGCCACTACAATGATAATGATTATCCACTGTACTATTCCCAACTTGCCACCTCCTATTATTCTTTTGTTTCTCGTTTAAATAAAAATATCAACCCAGATTTTTATTGCCGTTCCCAGAATCAAAATTGCTAAAATCCATTGTAGATATTTTGTGTTCAGTTTTTTTCCTACTGCTGCACCTAATGGAGATGCAATTAAACTGGCAACTATCACAATAATTGCAGGTATCACCAATACTTGACCTGTCAGTATTTTACTTGACGCTGAACCAATTGATGAAATAAACGTAATCGCCAATGATGATGCTATCGTAATCCTTGTTGGTATTTTTAGAACCGTCAACATAATTGGTACTAATAAAAATGCTCCCCCAGCACCAACAATACCAGCCGCTATTCCGACAATCAGAGCAATTGTTGCTGCAAACCACTGATTAAAATCGGCCTTATCAAACGTTGTATTTTCACTTTCTTTCCTGGGTAAAAACATCATAACAACAGCAATCAAGGCCAATATTCCGTATATAATATTGATGCCTGCTTCAGACATAGATGACGAGATAAATCCACCTGCAAGACTACCAACTAAAATACTTATTCCCATATAACCAATGATTGTTTTGTTTAAAAATCCGCCTTTTCTATATGCGAAAACTCCACCAATTGTTGCAAACAATACTTGAATAGCGGTAATGCCTGAAACTTCATATGCGCTAAAACTAGCTATTCCTAAAGCGGCTGGGATATACAACAGCATTGGAAAATTAACAATGGCTCCGCCAATTCCTACCATCCCAGAAATAAAGGAACCGACAAAACCAATAAGAAAAATGGTAATGATATAAATCATACTATAATCCAATGATATATCCCCCTAATGAAAGGGGACCCATATAGGTGGGTCCTCCATTATACTTTTTTTATCCAAAATTTAAGCACACCATCTTCTTCTGTATTTTTTAAAAGCTCATGTCCTAACGATTTAGCCCATGCGGTAAGATCACTTTTCGCACCTTTATCAGTCGCGTGAACTTCCAATATTTCACCAGCATTTATTTCTTCCATCGCCTTTTTTGTTTTTACAATTGGCATTGGACATGCAATCCCTTTTGCATCTAATATTTTATCTGCATTCATCTTTATGCCTCCCTGTTATTTAAAAAATATTATTGGTTTACCGACTCGTTCAACAATACAGCGCAGGGTATATATAATCGAAAAAATTATCCCTCAACCGCACAACGGTTAGGACCAGATTCCATTTCTTTTTGCTCTTCCAAATCTGGGTTCATCTTACCCATATTTGTTTTGCGAATTGTTTCATATGCATTTGGTTGTGGTGGAAGATTTTCAGTTACCATTTTCCTAAACGCAGTCGGATCGTCTACTTGAAGTCCTTTGTTTTGTTGGTAAAGATCCCCTAAACGAGCCCAGACCATACCACCTTCACTAAGTTCGTCAGCAAACGAATAATGGGCAGGTAATACAATTAAATCATCGGAAAGTTTTTTATATCGGCTATAAAGCGTATCACGGAGATCCTCTACCCAATCTTCTGCCAGACCTGCTAAGTCAGGACGACCAATTGATCTCACAAACAGAATATCCCCGGATAATAAATACGTATCATCAATGATAAATGACATACTGCCAATTGTGTGTCCAGGGGAATAGATTGGCTGTACTTGAACAGAAGTATTTCCGACAACAATATCATTTCCTTCTTCCAATGGTGTATAATCGAACATTACCTCTGTTGCATCCTTAGGTGGTAGATGATAGGAACCACCTACACTATCAGCTAGCTGCCGTCCACCAGATATATGATCAGCATGTAAGTGTGTGTCCATGACGTGTTTTATTTGCACACCACGTTCCTCAGCAAATTTTTCATAAACATCAATCATACGACTTGCATCAATTACCGCCGCTTCACCGTTTGATTCAACAAAGTATGAAAGACATCCCTTACCCAATCGGACAAATTGAAAAAGACTCCCGCCATCATGCAAATCAGCAATTTTCACAGGTCGCAAATACTCACTCCACGCTTTCATACCACCTTCCAAGCTAAATGCATGAGTAAAGCCTGCTTCTTCAAGTAAATTAGCGACCATTTCAGATGATCCGCCTTTTGCACATACAACGATGATCTCCTGATCTTTTTTTAACTTATCAGCAATTGGATCAATTCCATCCAATAAGTTAAAATACGGCTCATTGATGGTCTCAACGTTTTTACCTTCTATTTTCCAGTTATTAAATTCATCGGTATTCCGAACATCTAAAATGAATGTTTTTTCATCACAAATAAGTTGCTCTGCTAGTTTTTTAGTCGTGATTGTTTTAGACAAATCTGACTCCTCCTTGCTTAAAATGATAGTGTAATGTTGGCATCTTTTGCGAATTCAATAAATGTTGCAGCTCCGCCAACTTCAATGCCATCAATGAATGCATCTTTTTCTAAATTCATCACATCCATTGTCATCTGACACCCAATTAATTTGATCCCCAATTCTTGCGCAATACTTACCAGCTCCTCAATAGATGGAACGTTTGCTTGTTCAAATCCTTTCGCAAAGTGTTCTTTTCCTTCTGGAAGTGGAAGATTTTTGTGGCCTTCCTTATGAATCAAGTTCAATCCTTCAAACGTAAAGAAAATCCCCACCTCAGCATCAGACGCCGCTGCTGCAGTCGCCACGTTAAATACCTTATATGCGTCGAATAATGTTCCGTTTGCTGCAATAATTGCTACTTTTGTATTTGCCATTTTAAAATTCCTCCTAAGTTTTTAGTAATTTCTTTCTGTTGGTCCATCCCATTTAGCCATTCCAGGTACAACATTCTTTACATTGTTAAAGCCCTTTTTAGTCAGCTTTTGTGCAGCTAAATCACTGCGATTCCCCGTACGGCAAATGACATGTATTTCCTTATCTTTCGTAATTTCATTCAATCGGGCTTCTAGTTCCCCGAGGGGTATATTTACCGCGCCAGGTATATGACCAAAAACAAATTCAGCTGGTTCTCGAACATCGAGAATGAAAATAGATGTTCCTTCTTCTATTTTGTTGTGAAGTTCTTCCAAATCAGTAACACTTTCATGACTCGTTTCTTCTTTTGTTTCTTCATCACTTGCTTTTCGCAAATAATGCTTTAAAACATCACCATCTTCAACAGTTCCAAGGTATTGATGTCCTGTATTCTCTGCCCATGCCTTCATATCTGCGGTCGATCCTTTATCGGTTGCTTGGACTTCCATAACTTGACCAGGTTCTAAGTCCGTTATAGCTTTTTTTGTTCGAACAATTGGCATTGGGCAGGATAATCCTTTTGCATCAACTATTTCATTTGCTGTAATACCCATCTAAACTCCCCCTATTTTTCTACGTCATCTTCCCAATCAAGCATGCCGCCCGCTATATTGGTTACGTCATAACCTTGATCATGTAAAAATGCAGATGCCCTTCCACTTCTTCCTCCTGAACGACATACCATGTAATAATGTTGATTTTTATCAATTTCATCTAGACGATCAGGGAGTTGACCTAATGGGATATGGTGAGCACCCGGGATTTTACCTTGGGCCACTTCCTCATCTTCTCGAACATCAATAACGTTTATGCTCTCCCCTGTTTTTAATTTGTTTGCCAATTCCTTTGCTGTAATTTCTCTCATAATCGTTCCCTCCAATTATTTTATACTAATACCTGTATAGGTATATATTACATTTAAAAAAATAAGGTTAACAACTTTTGTGCTTAACCTATTTTTTATAACAACCTTATCTGCTTCTAACAAGTAAGTTAACTGCTTCTTTTATGAGGTCCTCAGAACTTTCGCCAACTTGTTTTTCTTCGCGAATGCATTGTTCTAGGTTCTTACTGACAATTAATGCAGCGGTGCGATCAATTGCACTTCTCACAGCAGACATTTGGGTCACAATATCTCGACATTCCTTTTCTTCTTCCATCATTTTCAACAATCCTCTAACTTGTCCTTCTATACGCTTCATTCTATTTTTCATTTGAGCATCGTATTCCATCCGAAGACACCCCTTTCCTTTATTTAGTATGAAAGTAATGATAACTTTATGGAACTTAAGGCCATTGGTTAATTTGTTTAACCTCATGTCAATATAATATACCCTCATAGGTATTTTTGTCAACTTAATCTGTTCGTAAAAGTTAATGATTTAAAATCAATTTAGTAAAAACATTTTATATCAGAAAGACTCTTAAGTACATTATTATAGAGTTTACTATAAAGTAAATGGCTATTCTTCGCGTTTATATTTAGAATGACCACTAAATATTTTATGATTTAACCGGCTTATTTTCACATTAAACATGGTATGCTATAAGTAACCTTTAACAAGTGGTGATGAGAAATGAAAAGAATAAACATAAAGCAGGATAACAACGGTGGCACTACGGTTCATGTATCACGGACCTGACATCTAAAAAAATGAATTATAACCCAACCAAAAGTTATAGGTCATAATCCATTATCATAAATCATATTTAAGCGACGGCAATCCTTTAGATATTAATTCAACTCAAATAACTCGCCTTTAACAAGATATATAATACTTTCACCAACATTAGTTGCATGGTCAGCAATTCGTTCAATGTATCTTGCACTAAAAGCCATCTGCATAATATGCTGAACCTTGCGTGGATTCGCGGCTGTTTCTTCTAACATCTCTCTAATCACTTCGCCGTACATATTATCAACTAAATCATCCATATCTGCTAACTTCCGTGCCAAAGTAATATCCTCAATTTCATAAGCCTTGATTGTTAAGTCAATCATATCAATAGCTTTCTTTTTCATCTCATTTAACGCAGGGTAAATTTCGATACCGTGATCTTCACCAAGGTGTATCGTTGCTTTGGCAATATTTTTTGCATTGTCAGCCATCCGTTCTAAATCAGATGAAATACGGATAGCTACAATCAATCTTCTCAAATCTGTTGCTACTGGTTGTTGCTTGGCGATCAGAAGTATTGCCTCATCATTGATTTTTTTATCTAATTTATCTAGCCGTTTATCGTCTTCCATCACTTGATTGGCCTTTTTTACGTCTTGATTATATAAAGCATCCACAGCTTCCATTAATAAGTTTTCCGCACCCTTTGCAAGTTCAATAATTCTGTCTTTCATTTTATTTAATTCCATTTCAAATTGTTCTCTTGGAGCCATATAGTTTATCCCTCTTTTCTTTTATTTAACCAAACCGACCAGTGATATAATCTTCTGTTCTTCTATCATTTGGTTTGGAGAATAATGTGTTTGTATCCGAAACTTCTACAATCTCACCGTGCAAAAAGAATGCAGTTTTGTCCGATATTCGTGCTGCTTGCTGCATGTTATGCGTTACGATTACAATAGTATATTTATCCTTCAATCCCATGATTAATTCCTCTATTTTCAAAGTGGAGATAGGATCTAATGCCGACGTTGGTTCATCCATTAAAATCACTTCTGGTTTGGTAGCCAATGCTCGAGCTATACATACTCTCTGCTGCTGGCCTCCTGATAATTTCCTTGCATTACTGCTAAGGCGATCCTTCACTTCATCCCACAAGGTTACGTCCTTTAAGGATGTCTCAACAATTTGATTAAGTTTTTTCTTATTTTTAACTCCATGAATTCGCGGTCCGTAAGCAACATTGTCATAAATTGACTGTGGAAATGGATTACCTTTTTGAAAAATCATTCCGACTTGTTTTCTTAAATCGACTAAATCAGTTTTGCCATTTAAAATATTCGAATCGTGATAGTTTATTTCGCCAGACACTTTTACAGTTGGAATCATGTTGACCATTAAATTAAGCGTCTTTAAAAACGTAGATTTACCACATCCGGAAGGTCCAATAATTGCTGTTACTTCTTCCTTTGACATGGAAAGGTCTAAGCTTTTAAGAGCATGAAAACTTCCATACCATAGATTCATATCCTTCACTTCAAAAATTGTATTAGTTTTTGTTAATGTAGTACCCATTTTCATCCTCCTTAGCCGAATCTTCCTGAAATATAGTCCTCGGTTTTTTGTTGTGCAGGGGTGGTGAAAATCGTTTCTGTATCATCATATTCGATGACTTGCCCATTTAAGAAAAAGGCAGTTTTATTCGATATCCTTGATGCTTGCTGCATATTATGTGTCACGATTACGATAGAATAATCGTTTTTAAGCTCTACGATTAATTCTTCAACTTTTGCATTTGAAATTGGATCAAGTGCTGAAGCGGGTTCATCTAATAATAATACATTTGGTTCCATCGCAAGTGTTCTAGCAATACAAAGTCTTTGCTGCTGACCACCAGAAAGCGATAAGGCACTTTCGTGAAGCCTGTCTTTCACTTCATCCCAAAGAGCTGCTTTTCTTAAACTTTCTTCCACGATTTTGTCTAATTTCTTTTTTCCTCTAATCCCATAAAATCGTAATGCGTGCGTAATATTGTTATAAATAGACTTAGGAAATGGATTCGGTTTTTGAAAGACCATTCCGATCTCTTTTCTTAGTGCGATAACATTAATATTTTCATCAAGAATATTAATGTCTTCATAAATTATTTCTCCTTGGTTGTGCGCAATTGGTATCAAATCATTCATTCTATTAATACTTCTAAGAAATGTTGACTTTCCACAACCTGAGGGACCAATAAGTGCTGTCACCGAATTTTTTTCTATATCAAATGTTGCTTTTTTTACCGCCTCATTTTCTCCATAAAATATGCTTAAATCGTTAAAGCTCAAAATAATTTCTCTGTTTGAATGACTTTTTTTCATCCTATTTACACCCACCCTTTTTACTTGCTAGCCGTAACTTTCCTGTGAACGAGTTTTCCTATCAAGCGAGCCAATAAATTAAAAACTAAAACGGAAATAACCAAAACAGCCGATGAACCGTCAGCAATTCTTTCGACATCTGGCATAATTCCATTTGTGTTTACCGCCCATATATGGACCGACAATGTCTCTGCTGGCCGAAAAAAATTTAAAGGTGAAGTTTCTGAAAAAGGATTCCAATTACCGTAATCTAAATTAGGGGTCGACAAACCTGCAGTAAAAAGCAATGCGGCAGCTTCCCCAAAAACACGACCAGATGCAAGTATTGCTCCCGTTAAGATACCTGGAAAAGCACTAGGAATTAGCAATGTTTTGATCGTATGCCAATGGGTAATCCCTAGTGCTAAACTTGCTTCCTTTTGCTCAGACGGAACTGACCTAATAGCATCTTCACTGACACGGACCATAACAGGAATATTAAAAATGGTTAAAGCCAAGGCTCCCCCAACAATCGAATACCCCCACCCCATCGTGTTTACGAATATAAGTAAACCAAACATGCCAACCACGATGGAAGGAAGAGATGCGAGCATTTCAATGCACGAACGAATAAAGTTTGTTACCTTACCTTGTTTCGCATATTCAGCCATATAAATTCCGCCAAATACACCTAATGGGACAGTTATCAGCATGGTGACAAATAAAACATAAAAGGAATTAAATAGTTGATCACGTATTCCCCCTCCAGCACTTACGGTACTAGATGCAGAAGTTAAAAAGTCCCATGAAATTATCGGTACCCCTCTAAATAAAATAAAGGAAAATAATCCAGCTAGTATGATTACAATAATGGATGCTAATAAAATAAAAACTCCTGTAGCTATACGGTCTGTTACCTTGCTATTCATTAAATTTTCCTCCTAGATGACAAATAACGGATGATTAAAATAAATAGGAATGAAATAATTAATAAAATTAATCCCATCGACCACAACGTATTATTTTCTACACTGTCGTATGTGGTATGACCCATATTTAACGTAATAATGGTTGTTAATGTTGCAGATGGGTCCAGTAATGAAGATGGAATGTCACGAACATTTCCGATAACCATTTGAACTGCAAGTGCTTCCCCAAATGCTCTAGCCATTCCTAAAACAACTGCAGTTAATAAAGAAGGCAAAGCCGCTGGAATCAAAACTTTTCGTATAGTTTGCCACCGTGTAGCCCCCAATGCATAGGACCCTTCACGCAAGTTGCTTGGTAATGAACTCATTGCATCTGTAGCAATAGTTGTGATTGTCGGCAATATCATAACCGACAATACAATTGTTCCGGCTAACAAGCTAAAACCAGCCTGCGAGCCTTCAAACATATTCCGAACAAACGGCACTAACACGGTAAGGCCGATAAATCCATAGACAACAGATGGAATCCCTACTAGTAATTCAATAACAGGTTGTAATACTCTTTTCCCCCAAGACGGTGCGATTTCCGTCATAAAAATGGCTCCACCAATACCCAAAGGCGCCGCAACTAACGCTGATAGAAATGTTACAGCGAGAGAACCAAAAATAAATGGCAGAGCACCATATTGAGGATTTTCATTACTGGTGGGATTCCAATCCATACTGGTTAAAAATTCAATTGGATTTACACCATTTATGATAAAAGATTGAAGTCCTTTTATTGTAAGGAAAGCAGTAATAGCAATCGTTGCAATAATCATAATAACCGCACACAACGTAACTAGCATTCTCCCTCTGATCTCACCTTGTGATCCTTTTTTATTGGATTTTAACAACCTTTCTTTTGCTGAAGTTGTAGTAGTGATTTTCATGAAATTCACCCCTAAAAAACGTAGTAGGGTAAATTCGTTATTTTACCCTACGTAATTTGCGTTTAAGTTATTTTTTACCTAGCGTATTATTTATCTGTTTGGTTCCCTTCCGCATCACGCTTCACTTGCATTTTTGTAGCAGCAATATAACCTTGTTCAGGAAGTAAGCCATCTTGTATGTCATCACTCATTAGATACTCTAAAAATGTTTTTGTTAAGCCAGTCGGCTCGCCTTTCGTATATGAATGTTCGTAAGCCCAAATAGGGAATTCACCTGATTGAACATTTTCATCCGTTGCTTCTACGCCATCCACAGATAGAGGAACGACTGAGTCATCCGTAAAATATGAAAATGCCAAATACCCAATTGCACCAGGGGTCTCATTAATAATTTTCTTAACTGTATTGGAAGAATCTTCGGTTATACCTTCTGCAGGTGTTGCACCATCTAAAGCATAGTTAACAAAGGTTGCACGAGTACCTGATGAATCAGGGCGGTTCACTAATGTAATAGCTTGATCTTCTCCACCCACTTCAGACCAGTTGGTAACTTTGCCAGTGAATACCTTAATCAAGTTTTCCTTAGAAAGATTAGTAATTCCTACTTCAGGATTTACTGCAGCAGTCATGCCTACCACAGCAACTTTATGATCTACTAACTCATCAGCAGGGATCCCATCTTTTTCTTCAGCGAAAACATCGGAGTTACCAATATCTACCGTCCCCTCAGAAACTTCACTCAATCCAGTACCAGACCCGCCAGCATTCACGGTTATATCCGCATCGGGATTTTGTGCCATAAATTCTTCCGCAGCCGCTGCAACTAATGGCTGCATTGCACTAGAACCGGAAACTACGATAGAACCACTATTTCGGTCTGAGCTTGAGCTATTTCCTTGCTCTTCTTCTCCAGCACCACATGCTGCAAGTAATCCTACAGTTAAAATAAGAAGTACGGACAATCCTGCTAATTTTTTCAATTCTATTTCCCCCTTGTAAATTTATCGTGTCAAGATCGGCTTAACCAACCTCAAGTACATCATAACTGATTAACATTAACTCACTGTAAACTAATCGTTAAAATATTGTAAATTTAACTTGAGACCATCAGTTTTCAGTTAAAATACTATCGATATCTTGCTTTTTAATTTGGAATATGCCTACATCCTACGATGGATTTCGTCAGCAGATTGTGAAAGATTTTCCGGAGACTTGCAATTATAATGAATTTCATGCACTTTTAGTGAAGCATGCGAAGCAATTTTGCAGGGTGAAACCGATATGTGAAACTTGTCCATTGGTAAATAGTTGTGATCAAAGATTGGATTGAGTACTTTTAAGGTGATGGGTACAAGCCACAAACTCATTGACAGTTCAAAAGAATGAAATATATAATATAAAAACTTATACTATTAGCAATGATAATTTAAATAAAAGATAATTTTGAGCACATTATTATAGAAGTTACGTTAAGAAGCGGATGAGGAGTAACCGCTTCTTTTATATTTGGATTACCATTAATCATTTTGTATGTAGGAGTAGGAGCGTAAAAATATGTTAAAAGCTTATTTGTGGCTGATTTTTTGTGTAGTAGTTTGGGGAAGTAATTTTGTATTTGGAAAGATATTAGTTCAAGATTTCTCCCCTACTCTCTTAACATCATTAAGACTTTTCTTTATTGTATTAGTTTTAAATGGATTAGCGTTTTCTAAAAAGCATATAAAACGACTAAACAAGAACGATTTACTTGCAATTTTGTTTCTAGGAATTATTGGTGTATTCATCAATCAATGGTCTTTTTTTGTTGGATTACAAACAGCTGACCCAACAACATCTGCATTAATTCTAGCAACAACTCCCATTTTAACTGGATTTTTAGCTGCAATTTTTTTGAAGGAAAAAATAACGATTCGTACGTTAACGGGTTCTATTGTTGCGATAATAGGAATTTATTTTGTTGTTACAAAAGGGGACTTAACCTCTTTAGACATTGATAAAGGACTTATATGGATTGTTGTAACGATGATAACTTTTGCCATTATGATCATTATGACAAGGGTGCTTTCGCAACGATTAGATCCCCTTACCATTACGTTATATTCGAATATGGTAGGCTTTATTATATCAGTCCCATTTATTTTTTTAATTGACCATCCTATACGAATAAGTGTCGCTATTCCTGATTGGGCTCTTCTAATTGGAACAGCCGTTGTTGTACATGGCATAGCCACCCTTATTTGGAATAAAAACATTCGACATGTTGACGCTTCAAAAGCATCAATTTTATCCAATTTAGAGCCTTTTGTCGCCATGATTGTGGGATTGCTTTTACTTTCCAAGCCGGTTACAGGAATAGAGTTGATAGGCTCCGTCTTTATCGTGGGGGGAGTCATCCTTTCCAGCTATCAACGGAAAAATAGACAATTGGCAAAGAACAGCAAGTAATTGATAAACCCTACATCTACTTGAGCACTTCAAGTGGCTGCATATGATGTTGCCGAAAATCATCCGGCACACGTTTTCATTTTAGCTTGCAAATCCTAGGAATCTCTCTTAAGCCTCAAGATAAACTTACTTATGTACGATTCCTAAGCTCCATCATATCTGATGTCAGCCTTGATACAAAGTTTTTAATTATGGCAGTGCCACTTTTTGTTTTTGACCAAACCAAAGCCATTCCTGGATAATCTTGTTCAAGGTTGGCAATCTCAACCGGTACAATTTCTCCTGTTCGAGCATAGGGATCGTTTTTTACCGTATAATCGGGAGCTATTGTTATTGCCAAATTTTCCAAGACTGCATTACGAATAGCATCCAAATTGTTTGTTGAAAACAAAATATCTATAGGATCATATTGGATTGTTAGGTCATCAATAAACTCCCACATTCGATCATCATTGTAGATAACAAGCAAGTGGTTTCGGATTTCTTGTGGTGTTACTGATTTTGTAAAGGCTAACGGAGATTGTTTGCTTGCAGCTACTATCATTTTTCCACGTAAGACAATGTCAAATGCAATGTCTTCGTCCCTCATTTCTTTTCCTTCTCTACTCAAACCAATTAGTCCAATATCGAGCTTTTCTTGTTTTATATCCTCTATAATAGCTTGTGATGGCTTTTCTGAAATCTCAATTTGTATATTTGGATAGTCATTTTTAAACGATGATAGGGTCTTGGATAAGTACATCAAAGGACTCGGGATTGTCCCTAATTTTAATTTCCCACCTACCAAATTAAGATTCATTTCGGCTTCTAGTTTTATCTCTTCCAGTTTGTCTAATGTTTCTAGGGATTTCTTAATGATTTCATTCCCTATATTTGTAGGTGTAGCCCCAAGTCGCGAGCGATTAAAAATTTTCACACCTAATTCAGCTTCTAGATTTGTGATCGACTGACTTATAGCTGACTGTGTAATATGGAGTTGCTGGGAGGCAACTGAAAGCGACCCCAATTTTGCGACTTCCGCGATGTATTTTAGTTGTTCGATATTCATATAGACACCCTTTACTATTAATAAAACTTAATAAATTATCACTATAATTAAATATACATTATATGAAAGCGTTTGTATAATGTAATTAGAAATTTCTGAATGAATCATCACCTACAAACTGTGCAATAAAATTAGGAGGGGTATTAATGAAGGCTATAGAGGATCTAGAAGTGCCGGACATTTTTCAACGGATACCGCATTTTGAGGAAGCTTATAATGATCCTAATCCGGGTAGACAGTTACAAAAAATCAAGGAGGCAGTTCCAAGTTTTAAGAAATGGTTTAAAGAGACTGGTAAAGCAACGGCGTTTTATTCTTTCGACTTAGTTACAGTTCCATGGAAAGTTGAATATGGTTTGTGGAGAGCGAAACGGAGTCTATCACCGTACCTATGGTTTAGAAATCGTATGTTTATTATTCAATGGCAAGCAGAGGGGCGTACTTGGACACTGTTAAATGAGCCAACCGAGGCCGAACTGAGTATTGGAACACCGTATTTTAAATCAACCGTGGAAAAATTTGGCGAGTTTCTAAGTACAAAAATAGTTTCCAAGTTTCATGGAACGGTAGAAGGTTATTTGAAACAGATAGGACTAAAACCTGAGGATATTGATTTTATCACCTATGATCATCTTCACACCCAGGATATACGTCGTTGGGTAGGTACAACAAAGCCACAATCAGATCTCAGTCCCAATGAACCAATCAAACCCTTTTTTCCTAATGCAAAACTAATCGTGCAAAAAAAGGAATGGGATATATTACCATGCCTTCACCCGTTGCAAAAGATTTGGTATCAACCCGAGCAATTCGAGGATATACCCGAAGATCGAATCATATTTACAGAAGGTGATGTGCTTTTAGGACCGGGTGTCATGCTGATGTTCACTCCGGGCCACACACATGGCAATCATTCTTTGGTAGTCAATACGGATACAGGAATCTGGGTCTCAAGTGAAAACGGGATCGCGGCGGAATGTTATGCACCAGAAGAAAGCGGCGTCCGTGCTCTAAGATCATATGCGAAAAAAACAGGATTTGATGTTGTCATCAATGGGAACACCCTTGAAGAAACGGCTAGGCAATACAATTCCATGGTCCAGGAAAAATTAGTGGCTGATCCAAGTATGGAAAATCCAAAATTCCCACAGGTCTTCCCAAGTTCTGAATGGTCACCGAAATTTCCTTTGATAGGTCCAAAGCCTTCATTTAGGCATAAAAAAGTAGCATTCGGTACCATAAAAAGGCCGAAAAAAGATGGCGGTCAGACATGAAAGGAGTAGTTTACGACTTTACGATACCAAAATATATCGCAGCAAAAGCGTTTGGCAAACATTTTCCCTCGCTGTATTATGGGAAACCTTCTGCACTATCACTAAATCATGTGGAAGAGCCTACACTTCCAAACGAACGCTGGCTGAAAGTAAAACCGATTTATGCAGGGGTTTGCGGGTCAGATATGGGAGCAATTTTTTACAAAACATCACCATCGCTTACCCCCTTCAATTCATTCCCATCTATTTTGGGACATGAAGTTGTTGGCATTGTGACCGACATTGGGAACGATGTCAAAGAGGTAGAGGTGGGTCAACGTATCACAGTAGATCCCTACATCACCTGTGAAGTTCGTGGATTGAAAAACCTTTGTCCAGCATGCAAAAAAGGACTGCATAGTTTATGCCGATATAAAAGTGGATCAGATACATTTGGTCCAGGAATGATTCTTGGATTCTGTAAAGATTTGCCCGGTGGATGGAGTGAATCACTAGTTGTTCATGAATCTATGGCCATCCCAGTTCCCGATACAGTATCCAATAAAGTTGCAGCAATGTCCGAACCGTTAAGCGTTGGATTGCATGCAGTACTTCGTCAACCACCCAAAAATGGTGAGCACGTTCTTGTCATCGGTGGTGGTATGATTGCTTACGCAGTAATTGCAGCAATCCGCCTGCTTGAAATTGACTGTCACATTACACAACTAAGTCTGCTTTCGTATCAGAATGAGATGGGATTAAAACTGGGTGTAAATGATGGATTAACTAGTCGGAAGGAACTAGAGGATACTATGTTAAAAATGCCCGAAACGTCAAGACATAAGCCCGCCATTGGGAGAGATATTTTTGTTGGGGGCTATGACGCCATCTATGATTGTATTGGCAGTAAAGAGAGCCTAGATGATGCGCTAAGAATGGCTCGTGAACGCGGAAAAGTGACACTAGTAGGTTGTGCAGGTGAAATTAAAAATTTGGATTGGACATTTGTTTGGGCAAATGAGCTATCGGTGTTGGGAACACATGCGTATTCAAAAAAAGAAACCTGGAAAGGGAAAGAAGCATCCACGCAGGAGCTGCTCTTTGAATTAATTGAACAGCATAGGAGTTATCCACTTGATCAATTAGTAACGCATGAGTATTCCCTTGAACAATATCAGGAGGCAATTGTAGCAAATTTAGATCGTGGGGAGTATAAGTCGGTCAAAACTCTATTTCGTATATAGACAGATGGTCACCAGTAAAGTTTGATAGTTTAGTTACCCTTTTGCTGCAAAAATATGTATTATCAAAATTACTTGCATAGAAAGGCTCGGCATACGCCTCATCCCAGTACAGCGTGTGCCGAAGCTTAAGTATAGCGGGTAAAAGTTCCCGCTTTTTTGATTGGTCTTTTATATCTTGGAGTCAGGAAGACAGATTTACTAACTCATCCCATACATTGTTGGGACAAGATTCATGTGAACCGTACCCAAGTGCTAAAGGATGGGAATGTCACCTCCTTTTACCAATAGTATTGTTCTGGCCCGTCCCCTTTTGATGCAACAATATAGGGTGTTATTGGCTCAGGTTCTTCCTCTGAAATATCCTCAACAGTAATGGTGAATTTCCATTCATCACCATAATCATATAAGTACAGAAACCGTTGACCTAACTGCAATCCAACTGTTCCAATGTTGACTTCATCTGCAGTGGGATGGCCGTCAAAATCTCCTGGTGCGACAATGCTTTCATCGGACCACTTTTTTCCATCCATAAAGAAACTGTATAGATGGTCATCATCAAATCACTCCTAAGCTACCAATAATTTGGCTCCATACTTCCTGCTAGTTTTGACTATACAGTTGAGGAATTTAAAAACTTAACTGGCCATTTTTCCTTCCTCTCAGCCATATCCCAGAACATGTATTCAAAGTAGCTTGTTTTGACAACAATATCCTCTAGTGCAGCTAGTTCATGTTCAGGTTTACCGTTTGCTATTTCATTCATTAAACCTTTACATGTATTAGCTAACTCCGTAAATTCATTAGAGGCGTACATCTCCACCCAATGACCATAAAATGGATGTTCTAATGCCCCTTCCCATTCTGCTAGGTTTTTCCCAATAAAGTTATAGCTCCAGGCACATGCAAGGACGGAAGCAACAACATTTTCAACGCCCCCTTGTTGCGATACATTTAGCATGTAACTCGTGTACGCTGTCGTAGTTGCTCCCGCTTCTGTTGCTTCTAGTTCCTCGTTTGATATGTTAAATTTCTTAGCATATTCTCGATGAAGGTCCATTTCCATGTCCAATGTACCATGCAATAGTTCCGCAAACAATGTCATCGTCTTTAAGTTCTGTGATTTTGCACTTCCTAAAGCAAAGAGACGTGAATACTCGATTAAATATACATAATCTTGTTTCATCCAATGTTTAAATTTCTCTTGATCTAGCCACCCTTCCCCAAGTCCTTTGACAAAAGGATGTTCTAGATAAGCGTTCCAGATTGGCCCGACTTTTTTCCATAAGCGATCTGTAAATAAATTGCTCATAATAAAATCCCCTTCCTTCTTATTAAAAAAATCATTCACTACTACATAGGAATGGTTTTACAGAATTCAATAGATTGAATTACTGCACTTCCCTACGCTAGTTTTAACCAGATCAGGTTCAAAGGGTCGAATTTTTTCTCTCAGCACAAATGTGCTCCCCCAGTGATTGACTATATTTAAATGACTTATTACTAATTTATAGATGTTAAATCCTGTTCTTTATCATCCTATAAACTTCTTCAACCCCTATCCCCGTTAACAACGGTACACCATTAATTACCTTATCTTCCATCTTTTCAGGAACAATGGTTGTCGATATAACGAAATCATAATCATCCCACTTGCTAATCGCATCATTGATGTTACCTTGATGAAGCATCACTTGTTCATGTAGATTTTCTTTCATCAACCACTCGTTTACTTTTCCCATGACAACTGTTGATGTTGCGACACCTGTACCACAAACAACTAAAGCTATTTTCATATCTATCCACCTCTATTTCCCCATTTATTGACATATAGTAATCCGCCAACTGCTATCATGCCAATTAATCCAATCCCATACCAACTCAACATTTTCCCCAATCCTACAAATAAACCTGTCGTCCATACAGCACCATCAACAAGTGCGGATATACTTGTATTACTCCCCATATCAAAATTAGCTGCATTTGCTACATCGGTAAATAATGGTGAGACCCATGTTGCTATATGCAATCCAACCCCAATATAAATCGTTCCCGCTATAATAATTCGAAATATATTTCCACGAAACACGGGGATCATTAAACAGACAAGAAATGGGATCGTTGCCAAATCACCAAATGGTAAAACATGATTTCCAGGCAACATAACAGCCAGAAATAATGTAATAGGAATCAACAGCAATGAAGCAGATAAAGTAGCAGGATGACCAACTGATAGCGCACTATCCATCCCTATATATAAATCCCTCTTTGGAAACCTTTTTTTGATCATCGCACTTGCTGATTCTGCAATCGGGGTTAAACCTTCCATTAACAGAGCAACCATTTTCGGTAGTAAAAGCAGCACCGCACCTGTCCGAATTGCCAGTTGCATCGTTTCTTTGATGTCATACCCAGCTAAAAGGCCGATAATGAAGCCAAGTAGTACACCGATAACCGTTGAATCACCCAATAAACCAAAACGTTTTTGAATTGCTTCGGGGTTTGCTTCAATTTTATTAAATCCTGGTATTCTATCAAACACAGCATTTAATGGTTTAGCCAAGAAATATGATGGTACCGATGCCGCATGTGGAAACGTTGTTTTTTTAAAACCAAAGTAGGATTCAACGTCTGATGCCAAAAGATCCCCTAATAAGAAGATAACTAAAACATGGACAAGAATTGTAAATAACCCTAAAGCAAAATCATCTGTTAGTGCATATATAAGTGAACCTGTAAAAGCACAATGCCAATAGTTCCAAATATCCACATTTAATGTTTTAGTAAGCCCAAATGATAACAATAGGAGATTCACCCCGATGCCAACTGGAATTGCAAGACTCCCCAACGTGGTACCATATGAGATAGCCGCAGCAGCAGGCCAACCAACATCAATGGTATGTAAATCAAACCCAAAGTGATCAACCATTGATTTAGCTGCTGGTCCTAAGCTTGTTGTCAACAAGTTAAGAACCAAATTAATTCCGACAAAACCAACACCAACAATCAACCCTGCATAGAGTGACTTTTTCACCTCAGTACCCAGAATTAACGCAAAAATAAAAATAATAATTGGGAGTATGACACTGGGTCCCATATCGACAAAACCCTGTAAAATATCCACCGTAATGCTCCCCCCAATAAAAAAAGTATAGTTACCCTTTTTCGTCTATCCATTTGATTAGTTGATTTACGTCTTTCACCTGCCTTAGCGCCTGAACATAGTGATAGTTTTGTAATTTTGTAACCAAATTTCTAAGTAATGTTAAATGGTTATTCGCATCTCGCATTGCTAACATAAAAATAAATAATACGTTAACATGCCCACGACCATCCATTTGTTGAAAAACAACTGGTCTTTTTAACGAAGCAAACATAATCTGACTTTGTAAGACATGCTCAGTTTCTGTATGTGGCATTGCAACACCATATGGCTTTATCGGTAATCCTGTTGGATGATTTCGCTCACGTTCTAGTATTTTTTCGACATAGTGATTGCTTACAAGTTTTTGTTTAACCAGGGATTTTGCCATGGCAATTAATGCTTCTTCTCTTGTACCTACATCAAGGTTCATCACATGGATATCGGATTGGTGTATGATCAATTTCTTCTTCCCCACTGGCTCAACCAAAATACCGGTGATACAGTGATTTAGCATGCATAGCATTATTCGTACCATGAACAAGTACACGACCATCCTGAAACATTACCAATCGGTTCTCATCAACTGTAAATGATAGAAGAAATTGATTTTGTTCCACCTTTCCCATTTTTGATAGATTCATAGCAATTGTTTTTAAATCCCGCCTATTTCCCTTATTTGGGCGAATTTGCACTGTGTCCCGTCCACAGAGTACTGCTGTTCTCATCTGATTTTCATAAGCCAAAAATGGATATGTCGGTGTTTGACCACATGACGAACAATTTTTATTTTTAAGCTTTTCAACATCAATGGAGGTGTGTTGATTAGTCCATAGATCAAATGAAATTAATTTATTCCGTAATGCCGCATGATTTTCTGTTAAGATTTTTAAAGCCTCAACGGTTTGATGGGCAACCACCAATTGAACGACTGGACCAATAATTCCACCTGTATCACACGTTAAACCTCCAATTGGCAGTTGACCCATCAAGCAATGTAAACATGGGGATACTTTGGGGGTGATGGTATAACTAATTCCGTAGCTGCCAACACACGACCCATAAATCCATGGAATATCATGTTTTTGCGAAAAATCATTGATTATCATCCGAATGTCAAAATTATCCGTTGCATCAATAATTAAATCTATACCCTTGTAAAGATGTTCAAGTTCAAGTAGTGTAACATCAACAATCTCTGCATGGATTACCACGTCACTGTTGATTGCCGCTAAGTGCCTTTTAGCGGCGATGACTTTTGGAATTCGGTTTCGTGCATCATCCTCTGTGTATAGCTGTTGACGTTGCAAATTGCTCCATTCGACATAATCCCGATCAACAATTGTTAAATTTCCAACACCAGAACGCGTTAGTATTTCAGCATTGCTTGTACCAAGTGCACCCATGCCAATGATGAGTACATGTTTATTTTTTAATCGTTCCTGTCCTTCTTCACCAATGTAAGGAAATAAAGTTTGTCTAGAATAACGTTCATCCATTAAACACTTATTCCTTCCACCGGGCTACTAGCTGTTGCATACCGCTTTATAGGAATACGTCCCGCTTCATATCCGAGCCGGCCTGCCTCAATAGCAAGCTTCATCGCTTTTGCCATTTTAACTGGATTATTAGAAGCGGAAACAGCTGTATTCAACAATACGCCTTCAGCACCCATTTCCATCGCCATGGCAGCATCTTTTGGAGAACCAATCCCTGCATCAACAATAACGGGTACATTCGATTGTTCAATGATAAAACTTAAATTGGTAGGGTTAATGACCCCTTGACCGGAACCAATTGGTGAAGCACCAGGCATAATAGCATGTGCACCTAGCTCCTCAAGTCTTCGTGCCAAAACTACGTCATCCGATGTATATGGTAATACGATAAACCCTTCTTTTATCAATTCCTCTGTTGCATGTAATGTTTCAACTGGATCAGGCAATAATGTTTTGTCACATCCAATTACTTCAACTTTAATCATGTCACAAAGTCCAGATGCTTTTGCAAGCTTTGCTGTCCGAACCGTTTCCTTTGCCGTTTTTGCGCCTGCCGTATTTGGCAGCAATCGATATTTTTCTAAGTCCAACTTTTCCAAGAAATTCGGCTGTGATGGATCAAAAATATTCATCCGACGTACTGAAAATGTTAAAACTTCTGTCTCTGATACATCAATTGCTTCTTTTTGCACATCAAAATCTGGGTATTTCCCAGTACCTAATAGTAAACGTGAGTTAAATTGTTTTCCTCCAATTGTTAACATGTCAACCGCCTCCTACAAATTGTACTAATTCAATTTTATCGCCATCCGCTACTTCCCTTTTTGGATGGGTATTACTATCTAGAATCTCACCATTGTGTTCGACAATGACGACTGGGTTATTAATGTTAAAATGTGTTTTAACATCTGTAATCGTTCTTACACTTTTAGGGACCTGTATCGTATTGCCATTAACAAACAGTTTCACGTTTTCACCTCCTTAAGAGATATACGGTCAATTCGGAACGTATCATCGACTGGTTTACCTTCAATTAAGTCAGCCATAAAGAGTCCCGTGACTGGTGCCAATAAAATGCCATTTCGAAAATGACCAGTTGCAATAGACAAGCCTTTTATAAACGGATGTTTCCCCATGTATGGTAGTCCAACGCCTGTTTGTGGACGGATACCGGCCCATGCTTTTTCCCATTTGGCATCCTTTAATGCAGGGACGACTTTCATAGCGTTTGTTATTAACTGTGACAGGCCATTCAGACAAACAGATTCATCAAATGAATACGGCTTTTGTGTAGCACCAATAATTAACCTTCCTCCCGATTTCGGGACAATGTAACCATTCTTCAAAAAAATACTCGACGTTACGATACGACCGTAATGTCGTACAGAAAAACATTCCCCTTTAACAGGATAGGTGTCCAATACCAATCCCGCTTTCTCAGTGATTTGTTGGCTCCAAGCACCACCGGCCACAACTATTTCATCCGCAAAAAACGTGTCATTTTCTGTTTTCACCCCAACAAAGCGATTGTTTTCTTTTACAAAATCCTGCACTTCTGTATATTCCAAAAAATCTGCTCCCAAAATAGCCGCAGATTGTGCTAATGCTTTTGAGAAGAGTGGTGGATTAACTTGCCCATCATTTGGTATGAATAACCCGCCTAATGCGAAATCAGAAAGTGCTGGTTCTTGTTCTTTCACCTGTACAGATGTTAACCATTCGGCAACTTCACCCATGGATTGCTGAAATGCAGCAACCGACTTTAAATGTGTAATTTCTTCGTCTGTTTGAGCCACTTTTAAAATGCCACTTTGGATAAGTTCAATATCAATACCGGATAATGATTTAAGTTCATCTGCTAATTCAGGAAACATAGACCTACTTTTTCGCGCAATTGGAAAAATAGGACTATTTTCTTCTAGCTCCGACTGCGCTCCCAACATACCTGCAGCAGCACCGGAAGCCTTTTTAGCCGTCCTATCCTTTTCAATAACCAATACACGGTACCTTCGTTTACTTAATTGAAATGCAATTGAACTGCCAATCACACCCCCACCAACAATAATTACGTCATACGGTTGCTTCATTCTCTTCCCCCGCTTTCCGTAATGCCCTTCTATATTCCTTAACCGCTTTCAATGGATTATCGGATAACATTACACCTGACAACACAGCTATACCTGTAGCTCCACTCTTGATAGTAGCTACTGTATTTTCAGGTGTTATGCCACCAATTGCAATTACAGGAATCGATACACTTTGAGCAACTCGTTCCAAATTTTCAAGCCCTTTAGGTTTCAACCCAAGTTTCGATTTCGATTCAAAAACATGACCATACAACAGATAATCAGCACCATGACGTGTAGCATAAATTGCATCTTCCGTAGAATGGACAGAACACCCAATGCAAAGATGATCATAAACACTTCGTACTCGTGATACATCGACACTATTATGTGTTAACTGAACTCCACGCGTTTCCATGATTTGTGCAACATCAATACGACTGTTGACTACAATTTTTTCACGTGGGATACCCTGTGAAATAAGTAATTTAATTGCTTCAACCATTTCACGATCTGACCACGACTGTTCCCGAAGATGGAAAGCATCAACATATGTATGTATTTTCTCAGCAATTGAGGCCACGGTTCCTGATGTCTGTTGTCCCGTCGAAATCACATGCATTTCTACCATTTCCTACACTCCCCCTCTCCTGAGTGACCCAATGCTTTGTGAACTTGCATAAATATAAAAAACCACTTTCCTTCAAGCATAAGGAAAGTGGTTTGATAATATAGTAATCAATACAAATTAGTGTATATCAACACTGCCACTTCCTTACGCCGGTATTAACCGTCTCAAGTTCATCGAGTTTCAAAATTAGTTATTTTGATCTCAGCCCTTTTAAAAGGCACCCCTAGTGGATTTAATAATTTATTTTATTTTCATTAAAAGCTTATCATGCACAATAGTTAAGGTCAACATAATTTCAGACATTTCATGCGATTTTTCCGAAAATTCGTTTTCCTTTTAAGCAGTGACGTGATTAATGTCTTCACTTTTCCTTTAATATTCCCAACAAAAATCTCTTTTTCTCAAATGAAGAAGTGTCAAAAGATTTATTAAGTGAACAATAATTAGTGTTAGATTCACCTATAATTATCCACCCACCTCAAAATACAAATCATAATGCTTACTACATCTGTCATTAAAATGCGAATGGCAATACGAGCAACAGTTCGTCCGCATGTATTGTCTAATCGTCAGTTCTATATTGCAAACACCGCAAACAATGGCGTATTCGTCAAATTCTTTTTTTTGCCACTGGATAATTGCATGATCCTCAAACTCGTTATGGCATTTGTAGCAAGGATAATATTTTCCACAGCACTTCATTTTAATTGCTACAATATCGACTGGGGTATGATAATGTTTGCACCTTGTTTGGTGATCAACCGTAGAACCATGAATGATTGGCATCGTCATCTACCTCCTTGGATATGAATGAATATCCCATAACACATCAACAACAAAACCGTAGCCAAAATCCCATAATCTGTGCGCGTTAAATGCAATATCCGGTAACGTGTTCGATTTTTCCCTTTTCCATAGGCGCGGGAATCAATTGCATCAGATAACGTTTCCGCACGCTGGATAATAGAAAACAACAGCGGAATCAGCAAGGAAACATACGCATACAACCGCTTGATCCGACTATACTCTGAAAAATCCATGCCTCTTGCTTTTTGAGCAAGTAGAATCCGTTCCAACTCTTCCAGGATGGTCGGGATAAATCGCAAGGTAATGGATATCATCAGTGCAAATTGCTCAATAGGCACGCCGACTCTGGATAGTGGTTTGAGCAGTAATTCCAGTCCAGCTGCAAGTGTGAGTGGCTTGGTGGAAAACGTCAGAGTAGAGGCGAGCAATAGCAAAAGAATAATACGCCATACAAATTGGAAACCCGCAAGCAGTCCCTCAGCCGTTACCTGGAAAATGGACCATTCCCATAACACCCGCTCTCCTGGTGAAAGCAATGCATGATAAATGGCTGTAAAAGCCAGGATAAATATTGCAGGACGCACACTTTTCCAATACAAGACCATTGAAATCCTGGAAACCACCAGTAGGAACAGAACAAGGATTGTCGCAACAGCGTACTCCAAAGCCGATTGAATCATCGCAATCCATAGCATGATACCAACCATGGAAAGAAGTTTGGTTCTTGGATCCAAGCGATGTAAAATGGATTTGTTTTCAATGTATTGACCGATAACAACAGCATTAGACATATTCTTTCACTCCAATCCCGCTGTTTTCCTTATTGCTGTAAAAACAACTTCATCACTGGCTTTTTCAACATGGATATTCATGCCTGTTTTTTGTTCCACATAACGGAGCAATTGTATGGATAGGGGCAACAACAATCCGTTATTTTCCACAATCTCCGCATGATGTAAAAACAGCGCATCCGTGTCCAGTTGCGCCTTTATTTCTCCTTTTCCCATGACGATAACTTCATCAGAATAACGCATCACATCTTCCATCTGATGTGATGTGAAAACCACCGTTCGTTCCCCTTGCGTTTGCCAATGCTTAATATGCCGCAGAATTGATTTCCTTGCACCCGGGTCCAGCCCAGCTGTGGGTTCATCAATCAGCAATATGTCTGGATCGGTAATCAAGACAGAAGCCAGAGCCAATCGCCTGCGCTGTCCACCACTTAATTGAAAGGGGGATTTTTGTAAAACAGGCGGATGCAATCCAAATTGCCGGATACTGGCTTGAATCTGATTATCCATATCCTTTTTAGATAGACCCTTCTGTTTCAAACCAAAGGCTAGTTCCTTGTATGCCGTTGTATGAAACAACTGTTTTTCAGGATATTGAAATACTAGTCCCATTTTCTGCATGCGCTTTGTCATCCCCTTGAAATCCTGTTCAACCAGATTTCCCCTATATGTATACACGCCACTTTGCCATGGGATCAGACCTTTCATAACCCGCAGCAAAGTGGACTTGCCAGCACCTGACTTCCCAATAATTGATACCCACCGTCCAGCATCCATTTGACAGCTTACTTGATCCAAAATTCTTTCCCCTTCGATTTCAACTGTTACATCTTTTAGTTCAAGGCACATGCAAATCAACCAGCTTTCTCCAGTGAGAGTCAGGTATTTCCTTTACTTGTAAAGCTTCAGCAAGCCGAAAAACAAATGGCAGTTCTATTCCGTAGAACTCTACGTCCACTATAGAAAAAAAGTGTTGCGGAGTTCCATCAAACTGCAGCCGTCCGTTGTGCAAGAATAGTACGCGCGGTGCATGAAGCACTTCCTCCATATGGTGGGTAATATGAATAATCGCGATTCCCATTTCATGCATTCTTTCCATTATAAGTACCATATCTTCCCTTCCCTTGGGGTCAAGCATGGATGTCGCCTCATCAAAAATGATAAAATCCGGCTGCATAGCAAGTACGGCCGCAACGGCGATTTTCTGTTTCTGACCACCTGACAGCAGATGCGGTACTACAGATTGAAAAGCGGACATCCCAACAGCCTCAAGCGCCTCATTTACCCGATCTTCCATTACTTCTCTAGGTATGTGAATGTTTTCCAGCCCAAAAATAATCTCATCAAATACGGAGGTAGTAATAAATTGATCCTCCGGGTTTTGGAAGATATACCCAACGTGTTGCCGTATTGTTTGAATATTTGCGATGTCGGATGTTGCTTGGCCGTAGCAGGTTACCTTTCCCTTTTTTGGCAAAAACAGTCCATTCATCAGTTTGGCCATGGTCGATTTCCCGCTTCCATTTAGCCCGACGACAGCAACATATTCCCCTTTACGGATTGTAAATTGCAATTCTTGCAGAATGGGCGCATTTTTTTGATAATAAAAACTAACTTGATCAAATACCAGCATCTTCTCACCCCCTGTTTTTTCTGAAGATCCCTGCTAGCCTGCAAGTTTTTATAATCTCATCTTGGCTTTCACACATAATTCCACATCGTTTCCCGGACAAAAATAGATACATTGGTGACGCGGAAAACAACTGCCAGAATATGACAATCATTGTTGACGGTGCCATCAATCTGCCAGCAATTGTCACTGTTGGTGCATCAATTACTTTTGCATATACTTTTATCCATTCTTCAGTAAGATGAATCTGTTGTTGGAGCATGCACTCAAACTCTTTCCACCATCACCGCCAACCCCATGCCACCGCCAATACCCAAAGTAGCGAGTCCACGCTGGAAGTTATTATTTTTCATTTCTGTCACCAATCTTGTAACCAGTACAGCACCCGAGGCCCCATATGGATGTCCAAGTGCCAATGCACCACCACCAATGTTTACCTTTTCTTTTGGGATATCCAGTAGGTGCAAACAAGCTAGTGTCTGTGATGCAAAGGCCTCATTAAATTCAACAAGATCAATAGCGGACAGTTCCATTTGCTGCCGTAATAATAATTTTTTAACTGCTGACACCGGACCAATACCCAAAAAATGCGGCTCAACGCCCGCAGCTTGTGCATCTACAAAGCGAAGCAATGGCTGCAAGCCTAAGGCATCACACTTATCGCGTGACATAACTAACGCTAGTGCAGCACCATCATTAATTGGACACGCATTACCAGCTGTCACTGTTCCATTTTCCCTAAAAACAGGTGGCATCCTGCTGAACAATATATCAAGTCTATCGTTGTCACGTGGACATTCATCTGTATCCTGACATTGACCTTGTGTATATACTGGTACGATTTCTTCGGTAAAACGCCCCGACTGCTGGGAACGAATTACTTTAAAGTGACTATTTGCGGCATAGCTGTCCTGCATTTCCCTCGTAATGTGATAGTGCTCTGCTACATTTTCAGCAGCTTCCCCCATGCTTGGATCGCCAAATGCTGCCGATGTGAAAGGAGCACGCTCATATAATTCGGGATTATCCGATAGCCGTTTTGGCCTGGAAAGTTTCCATGGGGCGCGACTGGTACTCTCCACTCCACCCGCGAGGAATACATCACCCGCTCCACTTTGAACCAAGCGGGCTGCAAGATGAACTGCTTCCAATCCAGATCCGCATTGCCGGTCCACTGTGAGCCCGGGCACAGTGACAGGGAGCCCTGCCTCCAACAAAGCCACGCGAGCAATATTCCCCCCTGGACCAACAACATTTCCGAGGATAACGTCATCGATTTCATCCGCAGGCAACTGACAATCCTTTACAATTTGTTGGATCAACGGCGCCACAAGCTGCTCTGGTTCAACCATTTCAAATATTCCGCCTCTTTTGCCGATAGCAGTTCGTTTCGCTGTAACAATCACACATTCTTTCATTTGTTTTCATTCTCCACCATATCGATCATCTCTTTCCTAGCAATTTTCCCACTTCCCGTGTAAAGAAATTCCTTCACGGTGATGATTTTTCTTGGGATTTTATATGTAGCCAAATACTGTGCACAAAACTTCTTTACCTTGCTTGCAGGAAGTGTATAATTATTTTTCCAGGCAATGACTGCAACAATTTTCTCTCCCAAATGTTTATCCTGTCCACCAAAAACCATCACATCCCCCACCATCGGCAATCGTTTTATTACCGTTTCAATTTCTTCCGGATACACATTCAGTCCACCGGTAATAAGCATATTCTTTTGCCTTCCAGCCAAATGCAGTTCAGCCAACTCATCCAGGTAACCATAATCCCCGGACAGCAGCCAGCCATTTTGGAAAACATGCTTAGTTTCCCTTGGTCGCTGATCATACCCTTGAAAAAGCATCTCACTTTTAACACAAATTTGACCTATTTGACCGTTTTTCACTTTTTTACCTTGCATATCTACAATCTTCACCGATACTCCAGGAAATACCTTTTGTGCTGATTGCTTTTTTGCGTTTTCTTGCACAAGTGTATAACTGATATAGCTTGCTTCCGATGAACCATAAAATTCATACATCTGCGCACAGTCAAATTGTTCAACCGCCTCCGCCTTCATTTCTGCCGTCCATTGGGAACCGGAACTAATTAAAGTTTTTATATGCAACGGATCCCTCACGTCCGCCAGTAACGATTGAATCATGGTCGGTACAACAAACAATACAACGCTTGAAAGCCGATTGCACAACGATTGTATTTTTTTCGGCTGGAATTTGGAATCGATATGGAAAGTCGCTCCAAGATATAGGCTTTGAGTTAGCGCAAATAAAGATAAAGAATGCGCAAATCCCCCCGGTGCAACGAAATGATCCTCTTGGTTAATTCCAAACGCTTCAACACTTGCCTTAAAACTGCTGATCCATGAGTCGTGTGTTCGTTTATATCCTTTTGGTACCCCAGTTGTTCCGGATGTATAGCCAATAAACAACAATTCGTGATCTGTTTGCTCGTTTGCCATTTGCTGCTGTTGCAGCCAATCTTCATAAAAAATACTGTTCGAATGCCGCTGAAAGCTAATTTGCTTTGGTACCACCGCAGTAGATATGTTTTCCAAAATTGATGTATCACCAAATACAATCCCCGCCCCACTTAACAGCAACACATCCCTTATTTCTTGTTTACGCCACTTCACATCCAATAATAGTGGAACATGACCCGCATATATAGCGCCAAGGAACACCTCTGCATATTCGATGCGATTTTGTGATAGCACAGCTACTCTTTTATTTGGTGACTCCATATTTTTCAAGCCCATCGCAATTTTTCGTACATTTTCCATCAATTGAGCGTACGTTCGGGATCGGTCTTTTTCCTGTATGGCAATTTTATTCGGTGTTTTTTTACAGTGTTGTGTAATTGGATGGATTATGTTCCCCATTCGCTCATCTCTTCTTGCGTTTTATGTTTTTTTTGCTCGATGGGACTGACACTGTGAAGCTGTACTACAATCACTGCAGCAATAACAGCCTTTATACTATCCCCCGGTAAAAAAACTGTAGCACCGAAAAATCCAGCCCAAATAGATGTTTGTGTAATAAATGCCATTACCGGAGCACCAATGAGGCTAACAAGTACAACACCGAAAATAATGTTTACAGTAACCACTTTCCAGATTTTGAGATTGTTCCACACCTTTTCAGTAAAATAGCCAATGAAGAATGCAGCAACTGGCCAGCTAAGAATATATCCTGCCGACGGACCGACAAGCGCTGAAAAACCTCCTCTGCCCCCGGTCAACAGAGGAGCACCGAACGCCACCAATATGACAAATAGTATCATGCTGATTGCCCCCGTTTTCCTTCCTAAAAAACACCCGGCTAATATGACACCCAATGTTTGTGCCGTGACCGGTACTGGAATGAATCCTAGTGGAATTGGTGGAATCATTCCTAATACACCTACCAAAGCAGCAAACAATGCCGCATAAACCATTTCCTTAGTAGTCATCTCATCCCTCTTTCCTTTGATAAATTGTACAAGATTATCATAACGTCAATTCCTAACATTGTAAACAGTAAAAATAAACGGTTTACAATTAGATTTTCAAGTCGTTACTAGATTTTCCAGAAGAATATATGATCAATAAGAAATTCAGATGAAATATTTGTTTAGAAATATCTGCGGCTTTTAAAAGTGCCCTTGCCCAAGTAATATACACATCTGCAAAGGACTCCTACTGAACCTAAACCATCAGCCGTTTGGCTTCAAATAATTTCCTTCCCTATTTACCTTTTTACTTTTTCGTCAAAAGTTTCATAGGCACATAATGTTAGACTTGCTTTCTTTTTCAAACATGATATAAGAGACATCTGAGTTCACATCCATCAATACCGGGAAAGTCATCTCGAATTTTTCTACAAAATCGGTAAAGTTGTCTTCACTTTTTTCTGATTCCGTTAAATTGACCGCTAGAATTGTTACATCTTTTTTATCATACAGTTTTTCTAAATCAGGAATTTCTGCTCTACATGGCGGACACCAAGTAGCCCAAAAATTAACTAAGACACGTTTCCCTTTATAATCAGATAAACGTACTGTCTCTCCTTCTAATGTTTCTAATTCAAAGTCAGGAGCAATTTCTCCCTTCTCAAGCCCGACTTCATCAGACACCTTGATACCCCGCCCCCCTCACTGTCTGGGGGCGGGGTATCAAGGTGAAGTGAAATTGGACTTTGGAGCGCTAGGAAAATTTAAAGAGATCTTATCAATTCAGATAAGATAATTAGCGTAGCACCGTGGAGCATCTGTCACGAACCCACAAAATTGTTAAATTAAAGAAGATAATCTAAGCACATTGTTATAGAAGTTATGTTAAGAGGCGGGTGAGGAGCAACCGCTTCTTTTATATTTGGATTACCATTAATCATTTTGTATGTATGTAGGAGCGTAAAAAATATTTTAAAAGCTTATTTGTGGCTGATTTTTTTGTGTAGTAGTTTGGGGAAGTAATTTTGTATTTGGAAAGATATTAGTTCAAGATTTCTTCCCCTACTCTCTTAACATCATTAAGACTTTTCTTTATTATATTAGTTTTAAATGGATTAGCGTTTTCTAAAAAGCATATAAAACGACTAAACATGAACGATTTACTTGTACCACATTCGAATATAACGTAATAGTAAGGGGATCAACCCTTTGAGAGAGGACTCTGGTTATAATAATCATTATGGCGAATGTGATCATCGCTATTCCTGATTGGGCTCTTCTAATTGGAACAGCCATTATTGTACATGGCATAGCCACCCTTATTTGGAATAACAATATTCGATATGTTGACGCCTCAAAAGCATCAATTTTATCCAATTTAGAGCCTTTTGTCGCCATGATTGTGGGATTGCTTTTACTTTCCAAGCCGGTTACAGGAATAGAGTTGATAGGCTCCGTCTTTATCGTGGGGGGAGTCATCCTTTCCAGCTATCAACGGAAAAAAAGACAATTAGTAAAGAACAGCAAGTAATTGATAAACCCTACATCTACTTGAGCACTTCAAGTGGCTGCATATGATGTTGCCGAAAATCATCCGGCACACGTTTTCATTTTAGCTTGCAAATCCTAGGAATGCTCTCTTAAATTTCAAGGTGAAGCTACTCATGAACGATTCCTTAGCTTCATTATATCTGATGTTAGCTTTGATACAAAGTTCCTAATAATGGCTGTGCTACTCTTTGTTTTTGATCAAACCAAAGCCATTCCCGGATAATCTTGTTCAAGGTTGGCAATCTCGATCGGTACAATTTCTCCCGTTCGAGCATAAGGATCGTTTTTAACCGTATAATCGGGAGCTATTGTGATTGCCAAATTTTCCAAGACTGCATTACGAATAGCATCCAAATTGTTTGTTGAAAACAAAATATCTGCAGGGCCGAATTGGGTTGTGAGATCGTTGATAACTCCCACATGCGATCATCATTGTATATAACAAGCAAGTATTTTCGGATTTCTTGTGGTGTCACTGATTTTGTAAAGGCTAACGGGGATTGTTTGCTCGCAGCTGCTATCATTTTTCCACGTAAGACAATTTCAAAAGCAATGTCTTCATCCCTCATTTCTTTCCCTTCTCTGCTTAAACCAATTAGCCCAATATCAAGCTTATCTTGTTTTATATTCTCTATAAAAGCTTGTGATGGCTTTTCTGAAATCTCAATTTGTATATTTGGACAATCTTCCCCAAAAATTTAAAAATACACCTTTTCCCCTATAATCTTTTAGTTCAACTCGTTCACCCTGAAGTGTTTCTACAGAAAAGTTTGGAGCATAATCACCCACTTCAATAATATATTGGTTTTGGAGATGTTTAAATAAAGTGCGTAGACTACTGCTGATAGCAATAATAGTCAACTATGTCACCTCTTAGATAATTCTTGAATGGCTAAGTTATGATTTAAATTGATAAAAGAAAGCTGTTCGATTTCCAACTGAACAGCTTCCCTAATCATCATCCCCTAACTTTTAAAAGTCGTAGGGCATTTAATATCACAATTATAGCAGCCCCGGTATCGCTTAGTACGGCTAACCAAAGTGTAAGCCAGCCCGGAAATATAAGAATCAATGCTATTAATTTTACAATTATGGAAAACCAAATATTTTGTTTTATAATCGTTAATGCTTTCCTACTTAACTTAACGGTATGTGGCAATTTTTCCAGATTATCTGCCATTAAAACTATATCAGCAGTCTCCATTGCCGTATCGGTTCCTGCTCCACCCATTGCGATCCCCAAGTCTGCATTGGCTAGTGCTGGTGCATCATTGATGCCATCACCAACCATGGCGACTTTATGTCCTTCCTTTTGTAATTGTTTAATCGCATCCACTTTATCTTCTGGCAATAGGTCCGCAAAATAGCGGTTTACATTCGCTTCACCTGAAATCATTTTAGCAGTACCTTCATTATCTCCAGTTAACATAACAAGTTGATTTACACCAACTTGTTTCAATCCATCTAATGCTTTTACAGTAGTTGTACGAATGGTATCAGAAACAGAGATAATCCCCATTACTTCTGTTTGTGTACCGATAATCACTACAGTTTTCCCGTAACTTTGTATTTCTTCTACTTTGGACATTACATTACCCATGGATATATTCATTTCTTCAAATAGTTTTAGATTACCAGCATAATAAACTTCACCATCGATTGTTGCTTGAACACCCTTACCAACTACACTTTTAAATAACTCTCCACTTTTAGCTTGAACTCCCTTGTCTTTCGCATATTCAACAATCGTTTTTGCTATTGGGTGTGTTGAATAATCTTCTAATGTTAAAGCGATTGCTATTAACTCGTCTTCAGAAGCGGTTAAGGCCATAATTTCAGAGACTTGTGGCTTCCCTTCTGTTAATGTCCCTGTTTTGTCAAAAGCTATTGCATTAATAGCTCCTGCATTCTCTAGAAACGTTCCACCTTTTATTAATACACCATTTTTTGCAGCATTTCCGATAGCAGATACTATCGCAACAGGAGTAGAGATTACTAATGCACAAGGACAAGCAACAACTAACAACGCAAGTCCTTTATAAACCCATTCTCCCCAAGTGCCAAATCCGAAAAGTGGTGGTAGAACAATTACAGCTAGTGCTAAAACAAACACAACTGGCGTATAAATACTAGCAAACCTATCTATAAATGCTTGGGTAGGAGCCTTTTGTTCCTGTGCTTCTTCGACCAAATGAATGATTTTAGATATTGTTGTATCCTCAACTAACTTAGTGACTCTGACTTCAAGAGAACCACTTTCATTAATCGTTCCAGCATAGACAGTATCCCCAATCATTTTATCAACTGGGATGGATTCTCCCGTGATAGGAGCCTGATTAACACTTGTTTCACCTTGGATAATTTCACCGTCTAATGGGATTCTATCACCCGGTTTTATAACAACTACCTCTCCAACTGATACATCATCAACTGGCTTTTTGACTAATTCTGCTCCAACCTTAATCCAAGCTTCTGATGGCGCTAAATCCATTAGATTACGAATAGATTTTCTTGTTTGTTCAATCGACCTATTTTGAAGTGCGGTACCTAATGCAAATAACCATACTACTGTTGCACCTTCAAACCATTCTCCAATTATAGCGGCTCCTATTGCTGCGGCTGACATTAGAACATTCATATCTAATGAACGACTTTTTATAGCGTAGTAAGCACTTTTTACAGGTTTATAGCTACTTATTACAATAGCGACAGCATATAAAATCGTTGCCATAATTGGTGAGATTCCATTGTATGAACCAATAAGTCCAAGAGCAATTAAAATACCAGAGAAGGTAATTAAGCCATATCCTTCTTTATTTTTCGTAGTTTCTGCAGGTTTATTGCTTTTCGTAATTAGTGAAGCTTTATACCCTAGTTTAGATACTTCTGAAACAATATCATCTACAGTATTTTCGTGTTCCACTTTCATTTTTCCGGTTGAAAAACTAACACTTACACTATTAATATTTGGAATAGCATTCAAATGATTTTCTATACTTTTCGCACAACTACCACAATCCATTCCCACAACATCATATGTTCTAACATTTTTAGTTTGATTTATTGGTTCCGTCTTAAATCCTAGCTTTTGGACTTCACTTTCTATACTTTCAAGCGACATGGCATTGTTGCCAACTACTTGTAACTTTGCAGTATTATAATTCACCCTTGCTTCATGTATGTTATCTAGCCTACTTAGTCCCTTTTCTATGGTTAAGGCACAAGAAGGACAATCCATACCGTGTACTCGGTATTCGATTTTCTCACTAATCGTAGAATGATTGTTATTTTTTGATGGTTGTTCAACTGTACTACCACAACAACTTGATTTCTCATTTGTTGTATGTTGATTTATATCATCATTATTACTGCAACAAGATGATGGCTGTTCATTTTCACCTTCACATGTAGTTTGACTACAACAACCACCAGTTTCTTCCATCACTTTTTCGGATGGATCACTACAACAAGAAGTGTCAGTAGCCTTTACCTCTATTCCATTAAATGAGGTTTGATTACTGCAACAGTTATCAACTTCTTTATCATTTATAAATTCCACTTTTTCAGAGGAATCACTGCAACAACTTTGTGATTTTTCATCATTAATAGTAGTCTTCATTTTTTCAGATTGACTACCGCAACATTGGTCTGTCATTGACTTCAACTCCCTAATCTATATGACGTTCACAGCAAGCTACATCATTTTCAACATCTTCAAGCACTACATCAAACATAGTTAATAAATCACGTACCAGTTGATTACGTACACGGTAATAAACATATTTTCCGTCTTGTCTTCCTACAATAAGACCACAACCTTTTAAACACGCCAAGTGCTGTGATATGTTTGATTGATTTCCATTTAGATCATCAACGATTTGTGAAACTGTTTTCTCCTCTTCTTTTATACATTCAAGTATTTGAATCCTCGTTTTATGTGAAAAGCCGTGCAAGAATTTCATCTTCGTGTCAATATCAACTTGTAACATTCTATAGCCTCCGGTTATATTAGAAATCACTAATATGTTTTGTTATCATCATATTAGCAATCCCGAATATGTGTGTCAAACTTTAAAATTAATTACTTTTGAAAAGTGTATGAACAATACTTGATTAATCCTTTTTTTAAAATGATTTTGCTAATAACTATATAAGGGAGTGGTTTAGATTATAAAAAGAGTATTCGCATTAGTACCTATTCTACTAATGTTATTTTCAAGGGATGCATTTGCTCATGCCTATTTAAAAGAATCTAACCCAAAAAATGGTGAATTGTTAACTGAGTCAATTCAGCAAATAACATTAAATTTTGAAACCAAAATAGAAAATATAAGTATGATTGAAGCCTTTAACTCAAATGAAGAACAAGTTGATTTAGGGAACTTTATCATAGAAGATAGTGAAAATCTAGGCTACATTCCTGCAACCATTAAAGACTGACACTTATAAAGTTGTTTGGGAGATAGTAGGTGCAGATGGACATCCGATAACAGATGAATTTACTTTTGAGGTGGATGCTCCTATTGAAGAAACAGCGCAACAAGAAGAACAAGTATTGGATACTGTAGAAAAAGAACAAAGTATACCAACATTCTTAACAGCTGGAGTATTAGTCATATTTGTTATCGGTTTGGTGTGGTGGTTATTAAGGAGAAAATAACAAATGGCTTTTAAATTAAAATTTGTAGAGGTGCTAAATGAAGAACGAAGTAAACAAGGCTGCAGAATTAGTTAATGAGTTCAATGTACAGCTCACACCAACTATCACGGTAAATGGGACAATGATTGAGGATCCATTTGATTATGAAGCAATCAAAAATGCTATAGATATTGCATTGGAAGGTAATTAGGAAATGAATAAAAAAGATGGCCAGACAGTTTTTCTTTATCTGGCGTGTTAGTTTCAGTGGTTGCAACACTTGATAGTCTGTACTTTAGTGAATTACGTGGTTTTGTCCCTTATGAACTTTGTTAGTATCAACGAATTTTGATGTATCCATTACCATTGATACTTGGTATGATCTTTCTGTTAAAAAATATGTATTGCCTATGGCGATTATTGGCTGGTTTATATCACTGTTCCACTATTTGGAGCAAAATGTTCCGGGTTTTGCAAAAATTAAACCTTGCGCTGATGGTGTTCCATGTAGTGCTGAATATATAATTTGGTTTGGATTTATTACCATACCATTTTTGGCATTAGTTGCATTCACCTTGATTATTATATTTATGCTACTTATAAAAAAATCAAAAAGTTAATATAAAAGCCAAATCCATCAGCTTCCCCCTCTCTGTTATAAAGATAAAATGGTCCCAACATTATTTTCTTTTAGATATGTTCTCTATAAATTCTTCATTCTTATTTAACCGGTATAAGCGTTTGCTTCGATATCTACTAATACATCTTTTGGTAAGCGACTTACTTCTACTGTCGAACGAGAAGGCTTATTTCCTGGATTATTCACAGAACTCCTCCCCAGATAGTTTACAAACCCTTGCAGGCCAAAGGGTTTAGTTATGTCCGTTATGCATCAAATAAATGAAAAAAGAACCCGTTTCTGTTACAGTTAAAGTATCAACAAAAACCAACAGAAAAGGGTTCTTCTAATGGTTACTTTACCGCAAATAACATTTAATTTCAATCGTCAAATCAAATTATCCAATGACGGAGGTGCACTGTCCTCAGATACGGGCGAGTTGTTATTTAGGGAGTTCGACGAAAAAATCGGTTTTTCTCGTACATTGGCGGATCATCTGCAGTTAAAAGACGAACGACGGTATCATGTACATGCCAACGAAGATTTGCTTCGCCAAAAGATTTATCAAATGATTGGCGGTTACGCTGAGGATGATGCGGCCGATCAATTGACAAACGCCCCTGTTTTTACACAAGTCATTGGTACAGATGCTTTAGCCTAGCCTCTCAACCCAGTTTATCACGCTTTTTCGAGCGGTTTGACTCTGGATCGATTGAACAATTAAATCTGGCTAACCAGGAATTGTAGGACAAAGTGCACCAACATCGGAATCCGGATGCACTTATCGTTGATTTGGATTCTACCCACGCGGATACATATGGCGAACAAGAATCGGCAACTTTCAATACCCATTACGGCACTGTCGGTTTTCACCCATTGGTTGCTTTTGATGGTGCCACCCGTGACTTTCTCAAGGCCAGGCTGCGTCCGGGCAATGTCTATACGTCCAATGGGGTTGTTGATTTCGTGGAACCACCTATCAAGCATTACAATGACAAGTTCCCGGAGACAACACCATTCCTGCGCGGTGACAGCGGTTTCGCGGTCCCTGAGCTGTATGAATTGTGCGAAGCCGAATCTGTCTATTATGTGATTCGCCTGAAATCCAATCCCAACCCGAAGCGATTGGCTGATGAACTACATCCTTCCTCCGCGCCAGCTGATATTTCAAGAACAGAATGCTATTTTGAGGAAACGGAATATCAAGCCAAATCGTGGTCCAAGTCGAGAAAAGTGATCATCCAATCCGTTCGTCCCGCTGGTGAGTTGTTTTTCACGCACGCCTTCTTTGTAACGAACTTGATAGACGCATTTTCACCAAAAGATATCGTTCGTACTTATCAGAAACGGGGAACGATGGAAAACTATATCAAGGAAGCAAAAAATGGTTTTTACCTAGATAAAATGAGTAGCCATCCCTTTCAGGTAAACGAAGTAAGGATGATGCTGAGTTTGTTAGCGTATAACTTAACGAACTGGATGCGCACGCTTTGTTTTCCAGAAGAACAAAAGACCATGCAAATCCAAACGATACGAATGAAGCTCATCAAAGTGGCCAGTAAATTAGTGAAATCAGGGCGCTCCCTTTACTTCAAGCTATCTTCCAGCTTCGTGTACCAGTCGTTTTTCTGGAAAGTTTTGCAGCGAATTCAAGCACTTAAGCTAGAATGAACCAATAATCCCTCATTTTTTAAAAACCATTCAAGACCAAGGGAGTAGTCTGCCCAAAAACTGGAAAATCCCTTTCACTAACTGTTTTCTCATATCAAATCATGGAAACCACCATCCATTTTTGGCAAAGCAAACGAAAATAGTATTGCTTTAACTTCAATTCGTGCTTCCACTTGGGGGTATGAATAATTCAGGTTTAACTTTGAAATATGAATAATTCAGGTGTATTCTTTATTCACAGTGGAAAACTGATTCATATCTGTAATAAAAATCATTGTCTTTACAACATGATTAAAAGTCAAACCTTCACTTTCCAAAATTCCTCTTATATTTTTCATCACTTGTTCTGTCAGTTTGTCATTTCTGGCTCAACTACTTCATTTGTCTCAGGATTAACAAGAATTTGACCAGAAATAAATAGAAACTCCCATACTTTTATGCTAGGAATAGGGACCTATTGGATTGGGTACCTTATCTGTGTATAATGATTTAATCATCAATTCAACTCCCTTTCCAAAAATTTTTTTGAGTTCTGACCACTTTATCGTTAATCAGATAGTCAACTTTTTCAAATGTGATATAAACGCATTCAAACTCTTTTTGGGAAATCTATAAGGGATTTCCACTACCCATAAATCTCTTGTAATACTAATATTAGAAATCGTAATATGTTTTAAAGCACATAATTCAAGTTCCTTTGATACAGACAGCTTCGGAAGTATACTAATACCCAAACCTGCTTCAACCGCGCTTTTAATTGATTGTGTGCTCCCCAGTTCCATATGACTATTTATTTTTTCCAATACATTGTTTTCTCGTAATATATTTTCTACAATTCCCCTGATCCCCGCATTTCTCTCTCTCCAAATCATTTTTTCGTCAGGTAATTCTTCTATGTTTATTTCACTTCGATTATTCCATCGATGGTTGCTTGGAATAACCACAATCAACTCATCTTCAGCAAATTTTTTTATATGAAAGTCATCATGGGTAACGATACCTTCCACCAAGGCAATATCAATGTCCCGGTTTTCCAGCTTGGAAACAATATTTGGCGTATTTCCTATGGTTAAATTCAATTTCAAGTTTTTATTTTCTTTTTGAAATTCACCCAATATACTAGGAAGAAGATATTCACCTATTGTTAAACTTGCGCCTATATTTAACGTGGTGGCTTCGAGATTTGCAATACCTTTTACGGCTGCTTCAGACCGTTTAAAATAATCGATAATCTCTTTTGCATACGGATATAGAATGGAACCAGGTTCAGTAAGTCTTAGTTTTCCTCCAGTTCTATCAAACAACGCTACATCATAGTATTTTTCCAATTGTCGTATTTGGTTGGTCACCGCTGGTTGCGAGACGTAGCTAATTCGCGCTGCTTGACTGATACTGCCTTCCTCTACCACCCGGCAAAACATTTCTAAATTACCTTTATTCATTGCTATTTTCTCCCTATCCTATGAAATTCTATTTCTAGCGAAGCACATTAACTTGTTTTCTAAATATAGCAATCTCTTTTTGAAAATCAATAAGTCTAAAAAGTGACCGTTACATTTTTTAGTGATGCATTAGGTACTTTAGATGTAAATAACTAGATTAAATATCTATTACATACTTTATTTAGATAACTTCCATTAAATCTTGATCCTCTTTACTGTTATATTTGTCTATATCAAGCTGTTTGGTAATTTTACCAGTTACTACACCCGCTACCATGCTTCCACTAACATTTAGTGCAGTACGCGCCATGTCTATAAGTGGCTCTATCGAAATAAGTAATCCGACAATAGCAACGGGAAGGTTCATAGTTGATAATACGATAAGTCCAGCAAAAATTCCTCCGCCACCAACGCCAGCAACGCCAAACGAGCCAATAACAACGACGGCAAGTAACATTAAGATAAACGATGGAGTAAATGGATCAATTCCTACTGTAGGTGCGACCATAATCGCAAGCATTGCTGGATAAATACCAGCACACCCATTTTGTCCAATTGTTAAGCCAAAAGCTCCCGACAAATCTGCAACTCCATCTGAAACCCCTAAACTTCGTTTTTGAGTGCTGACATTAAGAGGTAATGCTCCTGCACTGGAGCGGGACGAGAACGCAAATGTAAGGACTGGTATTATTTTTTTGAAATATGTCAATGGACTTAGACCTACCATTCTGATTATGAGCATGTGAATCAAAAACATAATAATTATAGCCAGGTAAGAAGCAACAATAAATTTACCAAGGTTCCAAAATGCTGCTAAATCACTGGTTGCGGCTTTATTTGCCATTAGTGCCAGTATTCCATAAGGTGTCAGGCGCAGAATAAGTGTTACAACTCTCATCACTACAGTGAAAATAGAATTAACCATAGTCGCAAATAGTTTAGCTTGTTCTGGCTGCTTCCTCCTAACACCCATGTAGGCCATCCCTAATATGGATGAAAAAATGACAATAGAAATAACTGAAGTAGGGCGAGCTCCCGTTAAATCTGAGAATACATTACTTGGAAGCACAGCCACAATTTTTTCTTGTACTGTCATTTCATCTAGAACACCTAATCTATCCTCGTTATCTGCTATAGCCATTGACTCTGCTTCACCTTGGGACATTTCCATCCCGTCTAGTTGAAAAACACTAGCAGAGAAAATACCTACTGCACCTGCAATTGCAACTGTTACAGCCAACATTCCAATTACTAGCCCACCAATTTTCCCAAAATCCTTAGAGAGTTCCGATTTGGTGAAAGCTGATAAAATAGCAAAGAAAACTAAAGGCATGATGAGCATTTTTAACAAAGATATAAAACCACTTCCGACAATGTTAATCCATTCCGCAGACTCACTAATAATTGTTGAGGTCGAACCATACGTAAATTGGATTACAAGCCCAAATATGATACCAACTATTAATGCAAGAAAAACGCGTTTATTAAAAGAAACGTACTTTTTTTGCATATAAAATAATCCAGAACAAATTAACAGGAACAAGGTGATGATTAAAATAACATGAAATGTTACCATTATTGACTTTCCCTCCCGACTCTAACCAACGATTCTTTTACTTCTTTTTCTATTCTCTTCAAACCTTCTTCTAAAATAGAGCGTGGGCAAGCAATATTAATTCTTGTAAACCCTTCACCACCTGGGCCAAATGTATACCCTTCATCAAAGGCCACCTTGGCTTTATTTTGTAAAAAATCCTCAAGTTCTTTTGCATCCATTCCAAGATTACGAAAGTCTAACCAAACAAGATATGTTCCTTCAGGAGGAATCACTTTTATTTCCTTCATATTCGTTTCAATGAACTTTGTTAAAAAGGTCAGATTGCCTTCTAAATAATCTAAAAATTGATCAAGCCAATCTTCGCCATACTTATAAGCGCTTTCAACTGCAGTAACACCAAACGTATTTGATAGTCCCAAATAAAGTCTATCAATCGTGTTCGTGAATGTATTCCGTAATTCTTTACCTGGAATAATAATATTAGCCATTTGAACACCGGCTAAATTAAATGTTTTACTTGGAGCGGTACAGGTAATAGAGTTAGCTGCAAACTCTTCTGAAATACTAGCAAAAGGAGTATGGGTATACCCTTTATAAACGAGATCTAAATGAGCTTCATCAGATATTATCAACACGTTATTTTCCAGACATATTTGCCCCAGTTTTATCAACTCTTCTTTCGTCCACACCCTGCCAACTGGATTATGTGGGTTACACAGAATAACCATTTTAACATCTGTATTCACTACCATTTTTTCTAGATTTTCATAATCCATTACATATCTTTCATTTTCAAGTTTAAGTGGATTTAATACTATTTCTCGGTTGTTTTTTTCCACAACTTCCGTAAATGGCGTGTAGACAGGGTTTTGTATAATGATTTTATCCCTTTCATTTGTGAAGGATTGTATGGCGATACTAAGAGCAGACATTATTCCTGGTGTACAGCGAATCCATTGTTTCTGAATGGACCAATTGTGACGTCTTTCCACCCAGTCTATAAATGCCCCAAAATAATCTCTTGATCTTGAAGTATAACCAAATATTCCATGTTCCGCTCTTTCTTTTATTGCATCTACAACAGGTTTGGGACACGCAAAATCCATATCTGCAATCCACATTGGAAGAATATCCTTATGACCGAATAATTTCTCCGTTTTATCCCATTTGACTGAATTCGTATTATACCGACTTATTACTTGGTCAAAATCATATCTCATAAAAAAACCTCCTGTGTATATTTTTTATTTTCCGCTTTAGCATTTGTATATTATCGAATACGTATGGCTTTGACTAAGGCGTTACTGGAAACTTTTCCTTCATCCAGGCTAGGTAGCCGCCTTTTACATTTTTCACATCTTTATATCCATTTGCCTGCATCAGGCTTGCGGCAATTGCTGAGCGGGCACCAGAACGGCAATGTACAAGGTACGTTTTTCCCTTAGGTAAGTCATCCATAAGATCTGGAAGCGAACTAAGCGTCTTATGATCAGCTCCTTCAATCCTTCCTTGATCCCACTCTGTTTGGTTGCGAACATCAATCAAATGATAATGTTCATCATCCAGTAAATCACGCAGTTTTTGGACATTCACCTCCTCATAACTTTCTACACGCTCCTGGTCCAGTAATGTAAGCGCTGGTTTAATTGAAGAAACAACTCGATCTAAGCCAATTGATGACAAATTTTCTTTTATTTTTTCAAGCTTTTCTTCTGCTGCAATAAGGACAATATCTTGGTCATAGCTAATTAGTTCTCCTGCCCAATTTGTAAATGATTGATTAAATGGAATGTTGATGGCACCTCTTAAATGTGACTTTGCAAATTCTGCAGCTCTTCTTGTATCCAATAAAATCGTATCACTGCCATATTCTTCAAGTTCAATTGCATTTTTCAACTTAACAATTTCGTTTTGATTAACTAAAGAAGGTCCTATTTTATTCAGTTTTTTCATCATCGCAAAATATTTAGGTGGTGTTGATTGACCCGATAACAACGTCCCGATAAATTTCTCCCTATCTTCTTCTCTTAATGCCCAATTGTTTATCTTTTCATATCCAACTGTAGACATTGGAACTGCTCCTAGTGCTTTACCGCAGGCACTCCCAGCTCCATGTGCTGGCCAAACCTGAAGAAAGTCAGGTAATTGTTTAAATTTCTGTAAGGATTGGAACATCTGTCTTGCACCTAGATTTGCAGATCCTGCAATTCCAGCAGATTTCTCCAATAAATCAGGTCTGCCAATGTCACCGACGAATACGAAATCACCCGTAAACACGCCCATCGGTTGAGAAGAACCAGCACCTTGATCTGTTAGAATAAATGAAATACTTTCCGGTGTATGTCCAGGAGTATGCATAACCTTGAAATCAACAAGCCCCAACTTGAACTTGCTGTCATCTTTAAGCAACACATAATCGATACCATCCACTTGCCGGTACTTCCAATCTTCATCCCCCTCATCTGACACATAGATAGTTGCATTGCAATAACTAGCCAATTCCCTGGATCCAGAGAGAAAGTCGGCATGAATGTGTGTTTCAGCTGCCGCCACAATTTTAAATCCCTTTTTCTTAGCTGTTTTCAAATATGGATCGATACAGCGCGCTGGGTCAATTACAATGGCCTCCCCTGTTCGTTGACAGCCAACCATATACGACATTTGCGCTAAGCTTTCATCAAAAAAAGAACGAAAAAACATGTCTTTACCCCCAATAAATTATTTTTTTAGTAATTAAAATGTTGAATTACTAATCACGATCTTTGCACGGTACATTTAGCCACTTTTTATCTTTTGGCTGATAGCGATTTCATTTTCTTTCACTATTAAAATTCCATTCGTTAAAATCACGCTCCCTTTTTTGTCTCATTTAATAGATGGAATATAAATAAATTTCAATTAATTAAATACTAGCAGACATTAAAGATTTTGAATAATTGATTTATTTTATGGGGTATAATGAAGGGCAATGGGGACAGATCACCGCCTATTAAATCTTTCCTTCTTTTTAAAACACACTTTCGGTGAATAAGGTTCCTGTTCCCCACATCCCACTAAACCATTACAGCAATTGATACTAAAGTCTGATTCAAATCAGAGATAATATCTTCTACATCTTCCAACCCTATGGATAATCTAATTAATCCTTTTGCAATTCCAAAATCGGCGAGTTTATCTTCAGGAATGGAAGAATGGATCATTGATGCTGGATGCTGAACTAATGTCTCTGGATCACCAAGACTAAATGATATCATCGCAATTTCCAATGCATTAATAAAGTCTTTTCCTGCTTGAACACCTTCTTTAACTTCAAAGGATACGATTCCACCCATTCCTCTCATTTGTTTTTTTGCCAACATGTGCTGTGAATGAGTTTCTAAACCAGGATAAAATACCTTGTCAACTAATGGATGTGAATCAAGGATGCAACTGTATGTGCATTATTACAATGCTTGTCCACACGTACGCCCAATGTTAAAAATGATTCCCAGGCATTAAGATTCTGTCCAAGGTCACCCATTACATTTTTACGCATGTAATCCATATCTATTGTTTGCGGAAAAAGGACTACCATAAGGGTCCGCTTTCCTTTTTTCTTCAAAATGAAATATTATATACCAGAATATTCATTCATTAATTACGAGCAACTAATCTTATTAATTGACTTATCTATAATTTTCTTATGCAACGCTAGTGTGATGATAAAAGATATAGTACAATTACCCGCTGATTATCAGAGAACTTGTGGTTGGTGAAGACAAGTATCAAGGTAATTTAGAATAGGACTTTGGACTTTGGACTTTGGAGCTTATTCAATGATGTGATCTTAACATTTTAAGATAATTAGGGTGGCACCGCTGGGAATGTGTCACGAAATACATAACTTTTTAATTAAAGAAGATACTTTTGAGTACATTATTATAGAATTTACGTTTTGAAGCGGGAAGTAGTATCCGCTTCTTTTATATTTGGATTAATATGTACATAGGACAGAAAGAAATATATGTTAAAAGCAGATTATTGTGGCGGATTTTTTGTGCAATCGTATTGGGACAATTTTGCATTTGGAATGGTTCAAGATCTTTCCCCAATTGTGTTAAATTATTAAGGCTTTTTTTGTTTTGATTTTAGGTAGTACTGTATTTTCTAAAAAGCATGTTTTAACCACTTAATGACAAAAAATGTTCCAATGGGTGACAATAGCAACCAACCGGTGTTGGTTGCTTTTACATCTAGGACGGCGAAATCTGTCCCTGCGTCACGTCATCCCCTTATCCTTTAACTTTTACATTATCCTAGTTCTAACACTTTGATCGCTGGTTACATTTATTTTCAAGCTAGAATGTTATCCCAAATTTTTATCGCGGTGGCTAAAATAATAACAACAAGAATCCACTTCAACAGATTTGCATTTATTTTTTGACCCAATTTTGCACCCAAGGGTGATGAAATAATACTTGCTACGATTATGACTAGGGATGGAACAAGTAATATTTGATGAGACAGTAGCTTTCCAGTTACTGAACCTATAGATGATATAAATGTTACAGCTAGCGAAGTAGCAATTGTAACTCGCAGTGGGATTTTTAAAATTGTAAGCATAATTGGCACAAGAAGAAATGCGCCTCCAGCACCAACAACACCTGCACCAATCCCCACTATCAAAGAAAAGACAACGGCAAAAATGCGATTGTATTGGAAGTATTGACCCTCGGTTTCTTTACCTTTCCTTGGAATGAACATAAGTATAACAGCTAATAACGCCAAAATACCATACACAAGGTTTATTATATCTTCAGATAGATATTTAGATCCATAACTGCCGGCTAAACTACCAATTAAAACACTTACGCCCATCACCAAGATAAGTCCTTTATTAAGATACCCGCTCTTGCGATAAGCAAAAATGCCACTTAGGGTAGCAAAAAAGACCTGAACCGCAACGACACCAGAAACTTCATGAGCTGTTAAAGCTGGAAGACTTAAAAGAGGCGGAATAAACAATAGGAGTGGATAGTTAATAATTGCACCACCAACTCCAAGCATACCGGAAAGGAAGGATCCAATAAAACCAATAATAAATAAAGCAATGATAAAAGAAATACTCATCTTGTTTCCCCTTTCCAAAGAGAAAGGGTGCGATCCGTCCATCGCACCTTTCACCTTTTTAATCTGCACTTTATTTATTTCTTCTGGTTAAGCATTTATTGAAGCAATTGCCTCAATTTCAATCAATACGTTTTTTGGCAATGCGCTAACCTCAACTGTTGAGCGAGCAGGCTTATGATCAGCAAGATGTTTGCTGTACGTTTCGTTTATGATGGGAAATTCATTCATATCTTTAATAAAAATAGTTGTTTTTACTATATTATTGAGTGTTAACCCTTCACTTTGCAAAACTGCTTTAATATTGTTCATGACCTGGTCTGTTTGTTTCACAATATCCTGTTCAATAACCTGGCCCGTATCAGGATTTACAGGAATCTGTCCCGACAAAAATAAAAAATCATTAATTTTTATTGCTTGTGAATAAGGTCCAATTGCCTTTGGTGCCGTTTCTGTATATATTAACTCCATTATTCATCAACTTCCTTCCCAATAGAATATTCATTATGCGTGCGGACTTTCTTTAAATAGTTGTAGACTGTGAATTTGGATACACCAAGAACTGCAGCCACATAATCGGTTGAGCCTTTAATCAAGAAAGTACCCCTATCCTCTAATCGGCTGACAAAATTAATTTTTTCTTCCAAACTGAACAATGACGGTGCTTTTTTAAACTCATTTAATACTTGATCAACCATCTCTTTAATTACATCCTGAATAGATGTAAAAAAACTTTCAGATTTCGGTTGATGGTCTTCAAACGAAACAAAATCCTCTACCATTTCATTAACATTCATCAGCAGACTAATGTCATAATTAATGCATAAAGCCCCGATAACGCTTCCATGTTCATCACGTAAAAAAACAGTTGAAGATTTCATAATATCCCCTGTTTTGGAATGTGTTCTATAATTTGGGATATCATCAATCTCATACGGATTCTTTCTTAGCTCCTCTAACACTAAATTGGTAATTGGCGCACCAATTTCCCGTTTTGTCACGCTGCCAGCAATATGAATAAGTGACTTCTCCAAATTATTAAAGTCATGTACAGCCACTTCACAATGACTGCCAAACATTTTCACAAGCATGTCAGCCGTTCGTTTTGCAAAATCAAAAATCACCTGATGACACTCTTTCACCTTTCACCCCTCCTTTTAAAAAACTTATTTTTATCATTTGCCCGTTAAACTTCCTTCACGGGAGTTTAATGCCTGTTTCAGCTGCTGCAAACCCTGTTCCAAAACGGAACGAGGTGCAGCAAAGTTCAGTCGCATAAAGCCTTCTCCACCGGTACCGAAGATTGGCCCATCATCAAATCCGATATGTGCTTCTTCAAGAACCATTTTGTTAAGCTCTTGTCTATTCAAATCCAGTTCTCTGAAATCCAACCAGGCTAGATATGTCCCTTCAGGCTGAATCACCTTCACTTTTGGTAAATTTTCATTGATAAAGTCAGTTAGATAGTGTACATTACCTTGTAAGTAGTCAAGCAGCTGGTTGAGCCATTCTTCGCCATATCTATATGCACTTTCTAATGCTACAACCCCAAAATAGCTTGGAGCAGCCATCGCAAAAGCATTAATTGCATTCTCAAACTTGACCCTGATATTTGTATTCGGAATAATAATCCCAGACGTTTTCAATCCTACCAGATTGAAAGTTTTACTAGGTGAAATGCAAGTTATTGAATTGTTGGAAAACTCCTCGGAAATGGATGCAAAAGGAATATGAGTTTGTGATTTAAAAGTCAAATCACAATGGACTTCATCTGATACAACAAGAATATTATGTTTCATACAGATTTCGCCCAACTTTGTTAATTCCTCTTTGCTCCATACTCTTCCTACTGGATTGTGTGGACTGCATAGGAACATCACTTTAACTTTTGGATCAAGCTTTGCCTCGAAATCATCAAAATTCATTCTATACTGCCCATTTTCAAATGTTAATGGATTTTCAACAACCTCTCTACCTTGTAACTTAAGCACTCGATAAAAAGCATGATGGACAGGTGATTGAACCATAACTTTATCACCAGGTTGTGTAAAAGTGTGGGTTATTAATGATAATGCTGAAATTATTCCCGGACTGTGAGAAATCCATTCTTTGTTGATCGACCATCCATGACGTCTTTTGAACCAATCCACAATCGAGGTTAAATACGAATCTGTTCTGATTGTATAACCATAAACACCTTGATCCGCGCGATTCTTCAGCGCTTCAATTACGGGAGCAGGTGATAAAAAATCCATATCAGCAACCCACATTGGAATAATGTTATCCGTTCCAAAATGCTCCTGAAGCATATCCCACTTCTTACTTGCAGTGTGCTTACGGTTAATCACTTGGTCAAAATTATAATTCATCAAAACAACCTCCTCTTACTATCAATATAGCACCTTCTTTTTTTATTTACAATATTTTTGTTGTTAAAATTTTTAAGTCATTAAAAAATAGTTGTAAATAAATTATAATTGTGATTAAATGGGAACATACAGAATATTACGTCACAGTACAAGGAGGCAGGATTGCAATATTAATAAACATAAAATCAATAACTCTTGCACAATCCATTGAAAGCGCTTAAGCAGCCGAAGGAGGGAAACAAATGAAACGAATTGGTTTAGCTATGCAAATATTTATTGGTCTGATACTAGGCGTAACCGTTGGTGCAATCTTTTACGACAACCCTGCAGTTGTAAAGTATTTGCAGCCTATCGGTGATATATTTATTCGTTTAATTAAGATGATTATTGTACCAATTATTATTTCAACACTGATTATAGGAATAGCCGGAGTCGGTGATAAAAAAATGATTGGAAAATTGGGTGTAAAAACCATACTCTACTTCGAAATTATTACCACAGTTGCTCTAATGATCGGTCTCTTTGCCGCTAATGTTTTTCAACCCGGTTCAGGTATAGATGTTAGTCAATTAAATGAAGCAGATGTTAGTAGTCAGATAAGTGATTCAGAGGATTTAGACAGTACCAGCGGGTTAGTAAACATGATTATCAATATTGTGCCAGAAAACATTATCCATGCACTTGCTCAAGGTGATATGCTGGCCATTATTTTCTTCTCTATTCTCTTTGGACTTGGAATTGCTACAATAGGAGAAAAAGGAAAACCAGTCCTTCGATTCTTTGAAGGTGTTTCCGAGACCATGTTCTGGGTAACAAATCAAGTTATGAAATTTGCACCTTTTGGGGTATTTGCGCTTATCGGCGTTACCGTTTCCAAATTTGGATTATCTTCCCTTGTCCCACTTGGGAAACTGATCGTTATTGCTTATGCTACAATGATTCTTTTTGTTGTCATTGTATTTGGTATTCTCTTAAAAATAGCCGGAACTAGTCTTAAAACATTAATGAAAATGTTAAAAGACGAACTTATTTTAGCCTTTTCTACATCAAGTTCTGAAACTGTTTTACCACGATTATTGGAGAAAATGGAGAAGTTCGGTTGTAAAAAAGATGTTACTTCTTTTGTTATTCCGGTAGGTTACTCCTTTAATTTGGATGGAGGGGCCTTATACCAATCTCTTGCCGTTTTGTTTATTGCACAAATGTACAATATTGAAATGTCAATAGGCCAGCAAATTATGGTTCTGCTAGTTTTAATGCTTGCAACAAAAGGATTAGCTGGGGTACCTGGAGCTAATATCTCCGTATTAATTGCAACACTTGGTTCTGTTGGATTACCAGTAGAAGGAATTGCGTTTATTGTTGGCGTTGATCGTATCATTGATATGGGCCGAACAGTTGTTAATGTTATGGGCAATGCAACAGCAACCATAGTAATGGCGAAATGGGCAGGGGAATTTGATTCAATAAGGTCAAGAAATTATGTGCGAACAATAAACAACACCAAATCAGCATGAAACTTTTATGGAATTAATTCAAAAATATATTTGGGAGGAATCACTTTATGAATGAATTAAATGACTCATACGAATTATCAGACTTCATCAAGGAAATGACCGATATAGTAGATACTGAGCAAGATGAAAGTATTTTAGTGGATAGTGCTGAAAGACTTCTGGGTAAGTTGGTGCAAAACAAGTCATGGCGACCATCTGATAAAATAACGACTAGTCAAGATGGTTATGGACGATACTCTTTATATCTAGATCCACAAAATCGTTTTGAGGTTCTTGCTTTGGTCTGGGCACCAGGCCAATCCACGCCATTACATGATCATGATGGTACATGGGGTGTTGAAGGGGTTTTAACTGGCCGTATGAAAGTGATGAACTATTTGCAAACAGGTACAATCTCAGATGATATAGTCAACCTAAGTTATAGTGGTACCATGACGATAGGCAGACAAAGTACAGGACAACTATTACCACCCGCCGATTGTCATATTCTCGAAGCTGACGATAATCAATCGGCTATTACTATTCATGTTTACGGTAAACAGCTTAAACATTTTAAGGTTTTTGAAGCATTGGATGAAAAAGATACCTACAAAACCTATGATCATAAAGTTTCCTATACAGCTAAGATTTGATATAAATTATATAATAAGAATATTAATCTACCAGGAAAGACATAAACAGCCACATTTTTAGGAATGTGGCTTTGAATTTTAGATATCGCCCTATACCGGGATTATTTGGTTGCTAAAACACCTTATAAATATATCACCAGGTTACTGTATTCGTTATAGCTTTCTTCCAGTAAAAAACGGTTCAACAAAAATATTGGGCGGGTTTCTTAAGAAAAAAGAGCAATGTAGTTATTCTCTTATTCTTTTCAAAAATTTATATAAGGTCCGAGGAAAATCAATTCAACAATTTTCATCAAACTTTCACATTACGGTTGTATCATTTAATTAAACTTTTTTTAAACATATTTTCTTTTGTAACTATAACTGAAATTCATTTGGAAAGAAAGATAAAGGGGTGGGCAAAATTGAAATTCACTATAAATGCAAATGGTTTTCAAACAATTTTAGAATACGGTGAATTAAGGATATCAAGCCAAGAAAATGGTGGTTTTCGTCCTTACCAATTATTAGTTTCTTCAATAGCAGGCTGTAGTGGTGGAGTTTTAAGAAATATATTGCAAAAAATGCGCTTGCCATTCAATGACATAGGAATTTCCGCGCAAGTAAAAAGGAATCAAGAAAAGGCGAATCGTATTGAGGAAATCCATTTAATTTTTACTATATATGCAGAGAATATAGCACCCAATAAAATTGAAAAGGCTTTAGAGTTAACAAGAAAAAATTGCGCCATGATCCAATCTGTTAAGGATAGCATTAAAATCACCGAGGAATTTGATTTAAGAAAAACACACAGTTCTTAATTTCGATAAATAAATAATTCAACTCATCATGCTATTAGTTTTACATTAATAGCATGACGAATTGAATTGTTAACAAAGCGACAATGTAAACCAGAATGTATGATAATTACCTTCTGACTTAACCCCGATTTTTCCATTATGATGTTCAATGATTTCTTTTGAAATGGCAAGTCCAAGCCCTGTCCCTCCCAAATCTCCTCTTATTATATGTAAAAAGAGGCTCTACTTCATCTTTTCGAATTCTTCGACCATCATTTCATAATGCATTGCACCAAAAGCCTTGAATTGAATAATCCCATCTGAATCAATCATATAAGAAGTTGGGATGGGCCGGATTGCATATAGATTGGCTACTTCAATATTTTCATCCAATAAAACAGGAAATGTCATGTCAAATTCGTCCACGAAACTCTCCACTTCTTGCATGCTATTCTCCGTTTGTGTCAAATTAACTGCCAAAATAACCACATCTTTATTTTGATGGAATTTTTCCAAATCCGGTACTTCTGCTCGGCATGGCGGACACCACGTAGCCCAGAAGTTAACCATGACACGTTGTCCGCGGTAATCTGATAGCTTTACGGTCTCTCCATCCAATGTCTCAAGCTGAAAATCTGGTGCCATATTTCCTTCATTAAGACCAGGAGCAGCCTCATCTGTTGTTAACGCATCGCTTTCAACATCCACTGCGTCTTTCTTATCCTCTTCACTATTCGCACCCGATCCTGAATCTATTTCCTCATTTTCATCCGGAATTGCTGTATCTTCTGGTTGGTCAACAAGGTCATAGACTGCCCATACAAACATGCCAATAAGCACAATAATAAAAATCGCCTTTTTCACTATTTTCACCTTCCAATCTCTCTAGAATCTCAATCAATCAAGAACTAGTTTCAAATCCGCAATAATTTCATCCATGTCCTTTGCATCCGTGCCTGTGTATCGTTTGATTACTTCCCCTTCAGGATTCACCAAAAAGAAACTGGTACCATGTGTTACCTGGTCAGACCCTTCCGTCGGTTTTTCAGCAAGTGATTTAAATGATTTTATGGAAAGCTCTTTAATTGTTTGAAAATCATAGCCGGTTAAAAATGACCAGTTGCTTAAATCAGCCTGATAATCCTTTGCAAAGTCTTTCAATACTTCAGGTGTGTCATGTTTAGGATCGACACTAAAGGAAACGAGTTGTGCATCCAGATTTTCCTCCTTCATTTTATCCTGAAGCATGGACATGTTTGTTGTCATCGGCAAGCAGACAGTCGTGCAATTTGTAAATACAAAATCAGCCACCCACCATTCGCCTTCCAAATCTTTCCGTGATAGTGTCTCATTATCTTGCGTTGTAAACTTAAAATCTTGCACATCCTGCGACATGTTCGTTTCAATTTCTTCACCGCATGCAGCTAGAAAAACAATAAAAACCAGCATCATAAATAGTAAACGTTTCATTCTTTTTGCATTTCCTTTCTATATCGATGTTGGAGCGCAAAGCCTCTGCTCATGTGTTAAAAAAACATTTACTTCATCTTTTCCAGTTCTTGTACCATACGATCATAATTCATCGCACCTAATGCAATAAATTGGATCCGACCACTGGAATCAATCATATAGGAAGTCGGATATGCCTGAACCCGATAAGTGAAGAGACATCTGAGTTCACATCCATCAACACCGGGAAAGTCATCTTAAATTTTTCTACAAAATCGGTAATTTTGATTTCACTTTTTTCTGATTCCGTTAAATTGACCGCTAGAATAGTCACATCTTTTTTATCATACAGTTTTTCTAAATCAGGAATTTCTGCTCTACATGGCGGACACCAAGTAGCCCAAAAATTAACTAAGACACGTTTCCCTTTATAATCAGATAAACGTACTGTCTCTCCTTCTAATGTTTCTAATTCAAAGTCAGGAGCAATTTCTCCCTTCTCAAGCCCGATTTCATCAGACACCTTCACTCCCCCCTCACTGTCTGGGGGCGGGGAAGTAATCATACCTCCAGAGACGTCGCCGCCGCTATCTTCTTAAGTAACAAAGCCAAGCATTCCTACTACAATAACAATGATGATGATGATTTTTTCATGGACGATAACCTCCGTTCCTATCCTAATCTCGATAACCATGTATCTTGTACTAAATCAAGCAGAAACTCTGTAATTCGCGGCATGAGACCGAAAAATAAAACCAAACCCATGATAATCATAATAACGGCACCTACCTTCATAATGACCTGACTATGTCGAACAATCCATCTGGTTGATCCAAGGAAAAAGGTCAAAACGAGAAATGGCAACGCGAAGCCAATCACGTACATAACGGTGTAAAAAATCCCCTGACTAGGGTTACTTGCAGCTAAAAATAGAATGGACCCAAAAATCGGACCGATACACGGGGTCCAACCGGCAGCAAATCCAAGGCCAACAAAAAATGTCCCCAAATATCCAGCCGGTTTTTTGGAATAATGAAAGCGTTTTTCTTTCATTAAGGTTGGAATAGTAATCCATCCCGCAACAAATAATCCCATAAATATAATGAAAATCCCGGCAATCCGTTGAATAAACAACCCAGAATCACCTAGCAGCAAATTTTGCGCCCATTGACCCAAAAACGAGGCACTGGCACCCAAGCTAATAAAAACCAGCGAAACCGCCAATAAAAAAAATAAAGAATGGCTTAATAACTGTCGCCGAATTTTAGTATTCTGATTTCCTTGCAGTTCCTTCACACTTATCCCCGTAATATATGACAAATAAGCTGGGAAAATAGGAAGTACACAAGGGGACAAGAATGATAATGCCCCTGCCCCTATCGCCAAAAACATTCCCACAATCAACATCGTATCTGTTTCAATTCCGCCCATTACGATCCCTCTTTCTGTATCTAATAATAATGATTAATAAACTTATGATAAAAAACAATCCCACAAACCATGGTGCCATGATATAACCAAACACTGTTACAAACGGCTGCATAGACAGTAACAAAAATATCCCGGCAGACCAGACGGTTAGTATCGTGGTGATTAACGTGATCACAGTTATACGTCCACGGATGAGAAAAAATAAAACCAGGAGAACAGCCAGTAAAACCAGATAACCAAAGGAATATGTATTATTGTTCCAAACGAGTTGAATAAACTCATAGACAAATGACGCTACTAAAAATACAGTCAGGAAAGATTCGATAAATGCTTGTCCCAGCCGCTGCCGTTTGGACTTATACACTAGTAGCAAGGCATTGAATAGGACAGCCAGATAAATTGCTTCCGAATTGCTTGGGTAGGCTAATATTGCTAAGGGATCCTTGATAAATATGGAAAAATTCAAGATCACTTTTCCAAGCCAAATAAAGATGATGAAATTAATTAACTGTGAAACCATCTCCTCTACGTGTCTTTTCTTTTTTTCCTTTGATAAATCACTCATCATATAAAAGGAAATAAACCCCACAACCAAACTTATAACAATTAAACCAACTGACATTAACTTACTCGCTACCACCAAAGCTGTTCCCCCGTTCCAATGACTCTCCCATTCTATACTAATAGCACAATGTGAAAATTTGATGAAAATATGATAACAAAATTATGGGGGCAATCTCCCGCCACATTAACACGTTAATACATTAGTGTTGGCGGGAGACTACCCCCGATATGTTTAGACAGCTTGGTCCATAATCAATCTTTTTTCGATGTTTTGTGCAATTTTCTCAATAGCTTCGTCTTCAATCATTTGCATCAATGCTGTTGGCTTCGGCATGCAGATTTTGGTTTTTCCGTTATCCTGCGATACACCTTTAACAGCATGAATTTTCGTATTATGTATGTGACTATTCCTATCAAAATTATTCACTGTATTATTCCCAAAGTTATTTCTCCTCCCACTAGATCATATTACATGAAGATATCAAACCATATTTTTATTGTCGTTCCTAAAATTAAGACTGCCAAAATCCATTGGAGAACTTTTGCATTTACCCTTTTCCCCATATTTGCTCCCAACGAAGATGCAAGTAAACTCGCAACAATCATGATAATTAGCAGGGATAAATAAAACTTGATCGGTCATAATTTTACTCGATGTGGCACCAATAGACGAGATAAATGTAATGGCCAAAGACGAAACAATTGTTATTCTTGTTGGTATCTTCAACACAACTAGCATAATAGGAACTAACAGAAACGCACCCCTAGCACCCAGCCCCCCCTTAACAAGAGGGGACCCAAAGCAAATGGGTCACCTTTATGCCTTTTTTATCCAGAACTTGAGTACATCGTTTTCTTCAGTGTTTTTTAAGATTTCATGACCGCCAGACTTTACCCATGCTGAAAGATCACTTTTCGCACCTTTGTCTGTCGCATGAACCTCTAATACGTCACCAGAATTTAATTCATCCATTACTTTTTTTGTTTTTACGATTGGCATTGGACATGCCAATCCTTTTGCATCTAATACTTTTGTTGCTTCCATTTATTTTCCTCCTCTAATTATCCTTCAACCGCACAACGGTTAGGACCTGTTTCCATTTCTTTTTGTTTATCTGTATCAGGTGTGATTTTTCCCATATTTGTTTTACGAATATCTTCATATGCATTTGGTTGTGGTGGAAGATTTTCGGTTACCATTTTTCTAAATTCATTTTCATCGTCTACTTGTAAACCTGAATTTCGCCCGTAAAGATCGCCTAAACGAGCCGATACTTTACCATCCTTACCTAGTTCTTCTGCAAACGAATAATGTGCAGGCAGCACTATTAAGTTTTCAGATAACTTTTTATATCGAGAGTAGAGCGTATTACGAAGGTCTCCTACCCAATCCTCTGCTAATCCAGCTAAGTCTGGGCGACCGATTGACTTAACAAAAAGAATATCGCCGGTCAGTAAATACGTATCATCGACAATAAATGACGTACTTCCAATAGTGTGCCCCGGCGAATACACGGGTTGTACTTGTACGGAAGTATTTCCTACGATAATGTCCTTACCATCTTCAAGTGGTGTATAATCAAACGTCACTTCTGTAGCGTCTTTTGGTGGCAAGTAATATTCTCCCCCAACTTTTTCTGCTAATTTGCGTCCACCAGAAATGTGGTCGGCATGTAAATGGGTGTCAATGACATGTTTGATTTGAGCACCTTGTTCCTTAGAAAAGTCTTCATAAATGTCGATCATACGGTTGGCATCCACAATTGTGGCTTCTCCGTTTGATACGATAAAGTAGGAAAGGCAACCTTTACCAAGACGAACAAACTGATAAAGACTTCCTCCGTCACTCAAATCGCCAATTTTTACAGGCTCTAAGTGTTCACTCCATGCTTTCATGCCACCTTCTAGACTATAAACATTGGTAAAATCTGCTTCCTCAAGGAAATCAGCGATCATTTCCGATGAACCGCCTTTTGCACAAACAACAATAATTTCCTGATCCTTTTGTAATTTGTCGGCTATTGGATCGATACCATCCAATAAGTTAAAGTAAGGCTCATTAATTACTTCAACTTTCCCACCCTCAATTTTCCAATTATCGAATTCGTCTGTATTTCGCACATCCAAAATTAGTGTTTCTTCGTGATTAATTACCTTTTTTGCCAACTCTTTCGTTGTAATTGTTTTAGACATCATTTCCCCTCCTAAATTAAAATGATAATGTGATATTGGCATCTTTTGCATATTCAATGAATGTAGCTGCTCCACCAACTTCAATACCGTCAATAAAAGCATCTTTCTCTAAATTCATGAGATCCATTGTCATTTGACAGCCAATTAATTTAATCCCCAATTCTTGTGCTATGCCCACTAGTTCTTCGATAGATGGAACATTTGCTTGTTTAAATCCTTCCGCGAAATGTTCTTTTCCTTCTGGTAGTGGAAGATTTTTGTGTGCTTCCTTATGAATTAAATTCAATCCTTCAAATGTGAAGAAAATTCCTACCTCTGCGTCAGATGCTGCTGCCGCAGTTGCTACGTTAAATACCTTATATGCGTCGAAAAGAGTTCCGTTTGCTGCAATAATTGCTACTTTTGTGTTTGCCATTTTAAAATTCCTCCTAATATTAGATAGTTTTAGTTGTTTTTTTCAGTTGGGCCTTCCCATTTGGTCATACCAGGTAAAACATTTTTCACATTTTTATAGCCTTTTTCCGTCAACTTTTGCGCAGCTAAACCACTGCGATTGCCCGTACGGCAAATGATATGAACTTCCTTTTCTTTATCAACTTCTGAAAACCTGTCTTCTAATTCCCCTAGGGGTATATTTACCGCACCGGGTATATGACCAAATGCAAATTCAGCAGGTTCTCGAACATCAAGTATGAAGATAGATTCTTCTCCGTTTATTTTGCTGCGAATTTCTTCTAGGTTAATGAAATCCTCATGTTTCGTCTCTTCTTTTGTTTCATCATCTGTTGCTTTTCGTAAATAATGTTTCAGAACATTATCTTCTTCCACTGTCCCAAGATACTGGTGTCCAGTACTATCTGCCCATGCCTTGATATCTGCGGTTGAACCCTTATCGGTCGCTTGAACTTCGATTACCTGACCGGGTTGTAGGTTCGTTATTGCTTTTTTGGTTTTAACAATCGGCATTGGACACGCTAATCCCCTTGCATCTAGCGTTTCATTTGCTGTAATGTTCATTTAAATTCCTCCTTTATTTCTCTACTTCGCCTTCCCAATCCAACATGCCGCCAACCATATTGGTTACGTCATAGCCTTGATTACTCAAGAATGCACATGCATTTCCACTTCGACCACCAGAACGACAAACCATAAAATAATGCTGATTTTTATCTAGTTCATCAAGATGATCAGGTAGTTGACCTAGTGGGATATGACGAGCACCCGGAATTTTCCCTTGTGCTACCTCTTCGTCTTCTCGAACGTCAATAATGCTAACGTTTTCTCCGTCTTTTAATTTCTTTGCTAGTTCTTTCACCGTGATTTCCTTCATTACTATTCCCTCCAAGTTGTTAAATCTTTATAATCCCCTTTTTAATGCTAAATATACTACATACCTAGCGGGGTATCATAATTAGCAAAAAAATTTGATATAATCGTTCTATTTTACAGCAATTTATATACCCAGCGGGGTAATATTTTTCTTATAAAAAATCGGGCTAACTACTTAACCCATTTATTATGCTAAATGTTAAAAACCCTTTTGTCAACCTAACCTTCTTATCTGCTTCTAACAAGTAAGTTAACTGCTTCTTTAATTAGGTCTTCAGATTTTTTACCAGTTTCCTTTTCCTCACGAATGCATTGTTCTAAATTTTTGCTAACAATTAACGCAGCGGTACGATCAATAGCACTTCTAACTGCTGAGATTTGCGTCACGACATCTCTACACTCTTTTCCTTCTTCCATCATTTTTAATAATCCTCTAACTTGTCCTTCTATACGCTTCATTCTATTTTTAACTTGGGCATCGTAATTCATTGATATCACTCCTTATCCTTAATCTTCGACTATAGCGCCCTATTCTATTTTAAAAATTCATATACTTTACTTTGAGAAAACAATAAATGAACTAACTAGATCAAGAAGCCCTGTAATCTCTAGTATATATACCACATTTGAATTAATACTTGTTAATCATGAACAATATAGTTCCAATAACGTACCCATGTAGGTATATTGTCAAAAATTAATTTAATATGAATAAACCTTTTATCCATAGATAGTAAGTCTTAAAACTATAATCCCTTGCTTTATGATAAAAATTTCGTATATAATAAAATAAATTCATATTCTTAGTGATGATAAAGATATAGTACAATTACCCGCTGATTATCAGAGAGCTTGTGGCTGGTGAAAACAAGCATCAAGGTGGATTGGAATTGGACTTTGGAGCTAATTTAACATTTAAAGTGATCCTGCACGAGCAGGATAATTAGGGTGGCACCACGGTTCATTCGTCCCTTTTCGATGGGATAAATGGACTTTTTTAATGTGATTTTTTAAAAAATATAGATGGAGTGAATCAGATGAACACCATATTTTCTGGGATTCAACCAAGTGGAACATTAACAATTGGAAATTATTTGGGAGCAATGCAGCAATTCGTAAAGCTACAAGAAGATCATAACTGCTATTTTTGTATTGTTGATGAGCATGCAATAACGGTTCCACAAGATAGACTAAAGTTAAGAAATAATATTCGTTCCCTTGCAGCATTGTATCTTGCAGCTGGAATCGATCCGAATAAATCTACATTGTTCATTCAGTCTGAAGTATCCGCTCATGCGGAATTGGCATGGATGATGCAGTCAATCAGTTATATCGGAGAGTTAGAAAGAATGACCCAATTTAAAGACAAAGCAAATGGAAAAGAAGCGGTGTCTGTCGCGTTGTTGACATACCCACCTTTAATGGCTGCGGATATTTTGCTGTACAATACCAATCTTGTTCCGGTTGGTGAAGATCAAAAGCAACACCTTGAATTGACACGGAATTTAGCACAACGCTTTAACAACAAATATAATGACATCTTTACGATTCCGGAGATTAGTGTGCCAAAGGTTGGTGCACGAATCATGTCTTTACAAGAACCAACGAAAAAAATGAGTAAATCCGATGCAAATGAAAAAGCATTTATTTCGATGTTAGACGAACCGAAAAAAATCGAGAAAAAAATAAAAAGTGCTGTGACCGATTCAGAGGGTGTTGTTAAATTCAATAAAGAAAACAAACCTGGCATCTCTAACTTATTAACAATTTTAGCCAGCTGTCGGGATGAGTCGATTGAAGCCCTTGAAGCATATTACGAAGGTAAAGGATACGGAGAATTTAAACAGGATGTGGCTCAAGCAGTCATTGATGTATTAGCACCTATCCAAGAGCGCTACAATGCATTAATCGAAGCAGACGAATTGGATGATATACTTGATAATGGCGCAAACCAAGCTGCATTAACGGCAAATAAAACCTTGGCAAAAGCGAAGAAAGCAATGGGGTTAGGTCGTGTGAAGCGGAAGAAAAAATAATAGCTTTTTGATGGCAGATGATTCTGCGTCGAAATGATGTTTTGGTGGTTGGGACGATGTTTTCGCTCTCGCGCCGATGTTCTCGTTCTTGCGCCGATGTTTTCGCTCTCGCGCCGATGTTCTCGTTCTCGCGCCGATGTTCTCGTTCTCGCGCCGATGTTCTCGTTCTCGCGCCGATGTTCTCGTTCTCGCGCCGATGCTCTCGTTCTTGCGCCGATGTTTTCGCTCTCGCGCCGATGTTCTCGTTCTCGCGCCGATGTTCTCGTTCTCGCGCCGATGTTCTCGTTCTCGCGCCGATGTTCTCGTTCTCGCGCCGATGTTCTCGTTCTCGCGCCGATGTTCTCGTTCTCGCGCCGATACCCGCCTCGCCCGCTCAGCATGTTTGCACAAAACAAGGTCCGGATTAAACTCTAATCCGGGCCTATATATGCTACCTTAATTTCGAAGTATTTTGTTGTTCCTGATTCTGCTCCAGTTCCCACATCTTTTCTAAAAATGGCTGTCCTTTGATCAATTTTCCACAAAGTTCTTCATGGGCATTGCTCCACCCGTACTTCACACCATTATATAACGCTTGCCAAACCTTTTCTTCATCCATATAACGAATGAACGGGTATTTTTTTGGATTCCATTCTGTTAACCAATAGCGTAATTCTTCGAGATTATTTGCCGTATGTAATTGGTCAAGTGCCATCATGAGTAACTGTTTTAGTTGTCGCTCACGTCTCGTCAATCCATAAACCAATTCTGGCGGCATTGATAGCATATGATACTCTTTCTGATACAAATTTTCATCAAATTTAAATGATTGCTTTTTCGTGTTTTCAATCATATCAAAAACTAGCTGCTCCTGTCTTGGGATTAATCTACTTTTGCGGATGGGAATCTGATAACCAATCGTATCCAAGGCGATAACATCCGAGCCATCGGTAACAATACAAGCGTAGTCCAATACAGTTCTTTCTTGTCCTTTGCGAATATATGCACGTTTATAAATACAATCAAGCATTGGCTTTGGCAAATCATGCATGTCATTTTCAATATAATCGTAAAGTGTTTCATTTATGTACAGTAATGGAACCTGATCAAGCAACTCAATCCCATCTTCTTTACGCCATTCATGAAAATAACACACATTATAACCATTTTCTTCTCCTTCAAACCAATTCACCCACACATCGTGCAAATACAACATAAACAACCCTCGCTTTTCAACTAACCTTTACCATTCATTATGACCATCAGTTTAGAAAATTATTCTGGGATTTTTATTTCAATGTGTGTTTGGATAACGATAAATTGCAATAGCCATAAGGAGAAAGCCAACTGGTAAAAAGTAGCATTCCGGTCTCCCTGTTAAGAAAATGAGGTAATCTAACCAGCTTAATCCGGCTGGCAAAAAATTGGAATAAGCAATAATGCTAACCCCTCCAGAAACCGCTAATCCAAAACCTAATAAAAAAATAAAAATAGAAAACATGTCCAACCCCACCCATGCCTGTCCTTCTTTTAGTTCATTTTATGCGGTGACGATTAAATACATGATTAAGGTTGTCCATTTTTGAGTAAATCGTGTTAATGGATTGGGTTCGATCGATCAATTAATGATGCGCTCACAACCAAAAAATCAATAAAAAAAGACCAACCAGATAACTGGTCAGCCTTTTTCATTGTTACTTATTCATATTTTTTAAAAACCAAGGCGACATTGTGCCCACCAAAACCAAGTGAATTACTCATGACGACATCCACGTTCTGCTTACGTGCTTCGTTTGGAACATAATCCAAATCACATTCTGGATCTGATGTTTCATAATTGGTTGTTGCTGGGATAACACCATCTTCAATCGATTTCACCGCAATAACCGACTCAATTCCACCTGCTGCACCTAATAAGTGACCTGTCATAGATTTCGTTGATGAAACAGCTACGTCACTAGCATGCTCCCCAAAAACGCTTTTGATCGCTACGGTTTCATACTTGTCATTAAGCTCGGTGCTAGTACCATGTGCATTAATATAATCAACATCTGCTGGAGACAAATTAGCATCATCCAAAGCTTGTTGCATAGCTCTTGCTGCACCTTCGCCATCAAGTGCTGGTGCAGTTATATGGTAGGCGTCACCTGTTGCACCATAGCCAACAATTTCACCATAAATACGTGCACCGCGTTTTTGTGCTGATTCCAATGTTTCAAGCATTAAAATGCCGGAACCTTCACCCATAACAAATCCGTCTCTATTTTTATCAAACGGTCTGCTTGCTGATTGTGGATCATCGTTTAATGACAATGCTTTCGCTGAACAGAATCCAGCAAAGGCCATGTTCGAAATTGGTGCTTCTGTACCACCTGCAATCATGTAATCTGCTCCACCACGTTGAATGACTTTAAACGCATCGCCAATAGAGTTAGCACCAGAAGCACATGCGGTTGTTGAACAAGAATTAATTCCTTTTGCACCTAATTGGATTGAGACTTGACCTGCAGCCATATCAGGGATCATCATCGGTACAAAAAACGGACTGACCCGTCGAGGACCCTTATCCAAAAACTTCTTGTGTTGGTCTTCCCATGTTTGCATGCCGCCAATTCCAGATCCGATCCAAACACCGACACGGTTCGCAATATCTTCATTGATCTCAAGCCCAGCATCTTCTACCGCCATTTTCGCAGCTGCTACAGCGTATTGTGTGAATGGATCCATCTTTCTCGCATCTTTTTTATCCATATAGGATGTCGGCTCGAAATCTTTCACCTCAGCTGCTACTTTTGCTGGAAAATCGTCTATATTAACTTTTGTGACAAAATCAATGCCCGACTTTCCAGCTACAATGTTATCCCATGTTGTCTTAACGTCATTGCCTAACGGAGAAACAGCTCCTAATCCAGTTATAACAACTCTTCTTTCCTCCATTTTGGTAATTCCTCCTAATTCTCTTTTACATATCTAAAAACTATTATAATTGATTTTCTTATTTTCCCCAACGTAAAGCTACTGCACCCCATGTTAGGCCTCCGCCAAATCCGACTAAAACGAGTAAATCATTATCTTTTACGTCGCCATTTTTAACGGCTTCTGATAGTGCAATTGGGATTGAGGCAGCAGAATTATTTCCATATCTTTTAATAGATGTAGCCATTTTATCTTCAGAAATTCCCAACTTTTCACGAGCCGCTTCCATAATACGAATGTTAGCCTGGTGTGGAATTAGATAATCGACATCTTCTTTATTGTAACCGGTTTTTTCAATCACGTTTACAGCAGATTTAGGCATTTGTCTAACAGCAAACTTGAAGACTTCACGACCATTTTGGATAAGGTGATCATGTTCATCTTGATATAAATACTTGCCGCCAGAACCATTAGCACCCAATTCAAATGATAGAATGCCCTTTCCTTCAGAAACTTCGCCGACTACAGCAGCACCGGCACCATCACCGAAAAGAACACAAGTATTGCGGTCCTCCCAATCCGTGATCTTAGATAATTTCTCAACACCGATTACTAAAATATGCTTATATGTTTTTGTATCGATAAATTGTTTTGCTGTAATCAGTCCATACATAAAACCAGAACATGCTGCACTCACATCCATTGCAGCAGCCTGTGTTGCACCCAATCGATCTTGCAAGCGACATGCAACAGATGGAAAAGGTGAATCTGGCGTAACCGTTGCAACCAATATCAAGTCAAGTTCTTCCGCCTTTACATTGGCCTCTTCAAGTGCATTTTCAGCAGCAAAATAAGCCATGTCCGATGTGTCCGTGTCATCATCCGCTATCCGTCGTTCTTCAATCCCTGTTCTTGTTCTGATCCATTCATCATTGGTATCAACGATTTTTTCCATATCCTTATTTGTCACGACCTTGGTTGGAACGTAATGACCTGTACCTAATATACCAACACTCATGTTTCCATCCCCTTATGAACTATTATTAATATCAATTGTTATGACTTGGTACTAATTTTAATGCATACTTCCCTCTGTTGCAAGGGAAAAACAAAAATGAACACTTCATTTTTAAGGAACAAACATTAAAATCCTTGTTCATTCGGTAACAATCCAGTTTCCTTATAATTCTCTATGTCTTCTTCAACCTTTTTCCGAAATTCCTTAGGCACTTCAGGACTAAATTTGCCCAATGTAATGACATCATCTTGAAGGTCAAACGTTAAAATTTGTCCAGTAAGTTCGCCATTATTAAATTTTTCAGCTATTAACTCATATAACATATCAACATGCTGAACCGTGCTTGTTAGGACCGCATGTTCATCGATTTGTGATTGATCGGAGACGTAACCAATCGCATAAATTCCGTCACTGCTTGCTTGCTTAATCATTTGGGCACTAAATGCATCACCAGCTGGATAGATGACATCAACTTCATCATTATGCATTTTCTCATAGCTGTCCAATGCATTTTTCTCATCGTTCCAATCATTTACATAGTCCACATGTACTTCTGCATCGGGGTTTTGAAATTTTACCCCTTCGTAAAAACCTTCCACCTCTGGCTGCCATTCATATGCTGCAACAATACCAACATGATTTGTTTTCGTCATTCGACCAGCAACCATGCCGCTAAAATACCCCATTGCATTCGCATTAAAATTTAAACTTGTAACATTTTCCGCGTAATAGCCACCATTAAAATAGACAAATTGGACATCGGGATATGTTTCAGATATATCCACAAAATATTTACCATATGTGCTACTGTGACCAAAGATTAGATTTACTCCTTTTTGGACCAGTTCATCCACAGCATTAATGACATCTTGCTCTGTTTTTACACCTTCTTTAAAATACACATCAACATCAAATTCATCACGAATTGCCAATAGGCCCTTGTACCCTTTTTTTCCCCATGATTGATCATGGATCGAGGTTTCTACCAACATGCCTACGCGTTGAATCTTACCTTCATCAAAATAATGACTACAGCCTGGTAATAGAAAAATGATAGTAATTAGGATTAAGATGAATTGTTTTTTCAACATGTGCACTCCTATCCATGAACATTGGTGGGACTATTTTTCCACTATGTTAATTGTATCGTTAATCCTATCTATCGTAAATATTATCCATCATTACATTTATATTACAGAGCATAGGCATGACATACCTTTTTTCTCAAAATAAGTTCCTATTTAGTTGTTACTATTCATACAGGTCATAAAACCTATTGTAATGCTCTAACACCTTTTTAACATTTTCCTCTATGGGCCTTATGTCACGCGGATAAATAGTTTTTTCCAGTTCCTTTTCTTTCCTCGCTTTATTTTTCGCTGATTTTATCTCAATGAATGAAGGTAAATGATTCATTTGAATTAACTGGGCCAAGCAATTGATAAAATCCTCAATATAAACACCATTGTGTAAAAAATCAGCAGAATCGAAAGGTATAAATGTATTTTGAGCATACATCCCCTTTTCATTCATTGGCATCCATTCACCGAAAAGCAATGGTAATTTTATAATCGTTGTTCGTGGTGCACGTTTATTACCTGAGGAATCACTGCAAAGACGAAAGGTTCTGTTTGCCTGTACATCTAGCTGTGACTCATGTGAACCATTTAAGATCAACATGTCGTATGCCTTCTTCTGATTTTTTTCTGTTACCAATGAAAATAAATCATTACGCCCAACGAGCATCGATAAATTCTCTTGTTTACCCGTTTTGATTTCGTCAAATCCATCAACTTTGAAATCATGTTCAATTAAATAATTTACAATATGAAAACCAACCCATTGAAAACAATTTGTGACAAATAATGACATTACCATCATCCTTCCTATGATTTACTTACTATATTATTCGGTATGTAAAAGAAATACTTTTATTTTTTTAATCAATTTGGTAATATAAATGAAGAATGTAAAAAATGAGGTGTTACAAATGCGGTTTATTTGGACGTTTGTTTGGGCATTATTAATTAGCTGTGTTATTTCTTATATTTTAACTAGTATGGCTAGTGCTCCTTTCAATTTCATGCATGCACTTATCCTTGCGATTATCTTTACGGTAGCTATTTTACTCCTAGGAGAAGGTATATTAAAAGGTGAACAAGAGGAACACGAATACAGCTAACCTACTAGCAATACACATAAACCCTTGCCAACAAGGAGATGGCAAGGGTTTTCGTATGATAGAGAATTTTTTAAGCCGTTTTGCCTAATACCATGGCAATATACTTAACGCGGTTAATGCTGCCAAAGGTAATACAAGGCGTCTAAATCTCCTCGGAGGACCATACCCGGGGCCATACCCAGGACCATAACCTGGATACCCATATCCCTGGTACCCATAACCGAATTGCCGGTCATGATGGTTTGGCATGTTTGGCTGTGTATATTGCTCGTGCTGTTCTAACGGAAGCGCTAAATAAACGTACTCATCGTCCAATCCAGTTACAATACCGTCAACCTTGGTTCCATCAACCATTTCAGCAAGCACATAAGAATGCATATGATCTTTACATAATTCGTATATATGATGATAATTGTTTTTCATTCTTCTTCAACCTCCTCACCAACTAGACTATTCATTAGCCTATAAGATGGTGACTTAAAACAAATAGCAACGCGGAGAAAATCACAATACTAAATGTTATGAACAAAGGAGGCATTTTTCATGGATGGTATTACAGAATTTTGGTTACTAATTAAGTACACAGTATTAGGCCTTTTTCAAGGAATCACCGAACCAATCCCGATATCATCAAGTGGTCATTTAGTAATTTTACGGGAATTGTTTGGCTTAGAGATCAAGGGACTTTCCTTTGAAATACTCGTAAATTTTGGTTCACTTATTGCCGTGTTGGTCGTTTATCGGAAGGATATTATCCGTTTAATTGATCATTTTTTTCGGTTTATTTTCACAAGAGATGCAGCAGCAAAAAAAGATTTCCAATTTGTTATGTATCTGGTTGTTGCAACGATTCCAACCGGCATTATCGGGCTGCTGTTAGAGGATTACATTAGCAGTAAACTAAGCACCGTTGCTGTTGTTGGTATAACATTGCTTATCACAGGTGTTGCTCTTTGGATCATTCGCAATTTGCGTGGTAATAAAAACGATGGTGATTTAACGGTAAAAGATGCTGTCATTGTCGGACTAGCACAATCTGTTGCCTTGGTCCCTGGAATTAGCCGATCTGGAGCAACCATTGTCGCGGCAATGCTTCTTGGAATGAAACAAGAAACTGCACTGCGATTTTCGTTCCTATTATATATTCCGGTAAGTCTCGGCATAACTGTTATGTCTGTTGGAGACATTGTGAATGACAACAACTTTGATGCATTAATGATACCGTATCTATTAGCCTTTATGGCATCAATTATCGCATCCTATTTTGCCTTAAAATGGTTTATTAATATTATGAGACAAGGCAATTTAAAATATTTCGCTTTTTATTGCTTTATTGTTGGTATACTTGTTATCGTATTTCTTTAAAAAGCAGTGGTATAGAACTACTGCTTTTTTCTTGACCATTCTATACTGATATAATTAAATGGTATTATATGTGGCATTATCCCTTATAAAGGTGGGTTTCAAGCATGAAGAACACATACATCAAGCCAAACATATCTGATGAACTAAAAAAACTTTTAGATTCTGCTGACCACATCAAGCCAATTCGAAAAGGTAGCTTTTTATTTTCCGAGGGGGAAAGCGCTGAGGAGTTATACATTATCCAATCGGGGACAATCCAAATTGGTAAGCTATCACCCGATGGACGAGAACTTATACTGCGGATCTGCGATAAAGGAGATATTGTTGGTGAGCTTTCTTTGTATGATGATGTAAAATATATTTTGAATGCGAAAGTACTGGAAGATGGTGAGGTCGCTGTTATAAAAAAATCCCAGCTAGAGGATGAATTAATGAATAATGGTAGCCTTGCAATTGAATTCATGAAAGTAATGAATCAGGCTTTCCGTCGTGATCAAACGAGGTTTCGTGATCTTGTCCAACACAGGAAAAAAGGTGCCCTGTTTTCCACATTAATTCGACTGTCTAATAGTTATGGTAAGAAACAAGCTAACGGCAGTATTTATATTGATATGGTCTTAACAAATCAGGAACTGGCTAATTTCTGTGGGACATCCCGTGAAAGTGTTAACCGTTTGTTAAAGTACCCGCTCATGTTCTGCTGGTGAGATCATATCCGATTCTTTGCCGCGTCCTGTTGGAACTAGAAAAAATACACTCCAAAGCACACAACCTAACCGTTCAACCATTTCAGCAAGCTCGTCTAGAAAATCAACATTATAACGTGAAATAACGGTATTAATTTGCAATGGCATCTCAAGTTCATGCAAATAACGAATGGCATTCATCGTTAAATCGAACGAACCGGATGTGCCGCAAAAATGATCATGAACTTCTGCACAGTGCCCATCGATACTAAAGGCCCAACGTGCTAAACCAACATCTTTCGCCTTCCGCATCGCTTCTTTTGTCACATTCGGGGTTGCGGATGGTGTCATTGATACACGAACACCTTTTTTTATGGCGTGCTCCGCAATTTCAAAAACATCCGAGCGTTCTAATGGATCCCCACCAGTAAAGACAAGCATTGGATTATTCATTTCATAGATATCATCGATTAATTTTTCCCTTCCTCCAATGTTAGTTCTCCTGGATGCCGATGATATTGGGCTTCGGCACGACAATGTAAACACTTTAATGCACAAGCACGCGTTAATTCCCATATAACAATAAAGGGGTTTTTATTATAATCCTGTGAATACATGGTACCATCTCCTTGTATATGATTTACACTGTTAGGATACTTCGTTTTCACTACATTAGATATGATGTTATTCACATGTGTACACTTTACTATATCTCTTAAAAGACTCCTGAATTGCTCAGAAGTCTTTTAAGAGGCATTATTTTTTACCAATCGCTACCCGCCAAAGTGATGGTCCTTCTTCTGTGTATTCCCATGTAAAGGAATCTTCTCCTCGTTCAATTATTAACTGATAGTATAGTGGCTTTGGATTATGATCATTGGAAAGCCCATATACTCGCCGGGTTTCAAACTATCGAATACTTCAAAAATCTTTGGGTGACGGTGTCTTGGATCAATATCCGGCGCAAATATTTTTGTTCTGAATTCCATTTTGTTACCTCCTGTTTTTTTACCGTATTTTCTGGATCATCTCTATCATAAAGTCTCCTCCTTCCATACGTTGTTAGAATAAACACCAATCCACTATGATTTTTATCACGCTATCATAATCTGTTCACATATAATTTGCTAGAACGTGATAGAATGAAGATTAATAACGCTAGCAAGCCTTTTTATGCCATAATGATTTATCCAGGAAAGGAGAATAATCATGAACAGCCAATCCGTCTGGGAGCTTCTACAAAAAGTACCATTGTTCAAAGATCTAACCGAGTATGAGATGGAGCCAATTGTGGATCTAGCAAAATCGCGTATGTATCGACACGGAACACACATTTTCATGCAGGGCGACCCGCTAACAAATGTTTATTTTATTCGCCAGGGAAAAGTCAAAATATATAAGACAGATTTCCATGGCAAGGAGCAAATCGTCAATGTGCTTCAACCGGATGACATGTTTCCACATCAGGGCTTTTTCCGCAAAGATAATTATCCGGCACACGCACAAGTACTGGATGATGCTATTCTGATCTATATTCCCATTCACTCCTTTGAAGACTTTCTCATCACGCATCCGGAAATTTGCGTAAAATTATTTCGAGTTCTTGGTGACAAAATTGTTGATTTACAAATTAGATTAGAAGAAAAAATTTTGCATAATACATATGAACAAATTATTATGCTTTTATTGCGTCTTGCCAGGCATTATGGAAAAGAGACAAAAGAAAATCAAACACGGATTAGCACACATTTTACAAATCGGGAACTTGCCAATATGATCGGGTCCAGTAGAGAAACAGTCAGTCGTACACTAACACAATTGAAAAAACAACAGTTAATAACAACAGATAAAGGTGGTTATTTTATTCTGCAAACTGACAAATTAGAAGATGAATTGTTCTAAATTTAACAGGGTGCCTCGAATTATTTTCGGGGTGCTTTTTTTGTTAATTCCGGTTGAACCACCGCTATCCGCTGTGACAGAAATCACTACTTTTCTAATTGAAAATGATTATCATAAATAGAGAGGCAAACAGAAGCAGTTTCTTTAAATATAAAATGAGGTGATTTTAGTGGAAACAAACGAGGTTATCGAATTAGACGTTCGGAAAGATCTTCGTTTAAAGAAAGAGCCTTTTGATAAAATCATGGGAACGGTTAAGCAATTGGAGGAAGGACAATCTTTTATCCTACATGCTCCATTTAATCCGGTTCCATTACATGCAGTTTTAAAACGAAGAGGCTTTGAACATGAAGTGGAAAGAGTAGAGAAAAAACATTTTAAAGTTACCTATACCAAAAAGGAGGCAATGGAAAAGTGATTATTGATAACCGTGGGCTAGAACCACCACAACCGATGATGCGTACATTAAAAGCATTGGATAAAATGAAAAGCGGCCAATCCTTATCCATTATAAATGACCGTCGTCCCATGTTTTTATATGAAGAATTGAACGATCGCGGCTATCTGCATGAAACAGAAGCCCTTGATGATGGAAGCTTCAAAATTACGATAACAAAGACGGGTGATTAACGTATGATGCCCGGTATGAACATGAAATCAGACACAAACATGAAACTACCACTCGCATTCATTTTGTATGCTTTGGTAGCTTTAGTTGCTGCACAAGTCATTCTATTGTTCCATAATGACCTGTTATTAGCGGGCCATTTCCGCATTCCCGATATTTGGATGGGAGCACATTTTCTACTGTTGGGATATGCCGTCATGATTACAATGGGTGCCATGTATCAACTTGTTCATGTCGCCTTCTTAACACCGATTTGGAATCAGACATTTGGCTATGTGCAATTTATCTTTAATGCTGTTGGGGTCACAGTATTCGCAATACTACTTGGATTGAAGCCTGATTTTGCAATTTACGGTGGAATTCTTGCCATTATCGGAATTATCATGTTTATAGTCCAAATGACAAAAACAATTGTCAAACAACAAAAGAAAAATATGATGACTCTATTCGTTTCCGGTGCAATTAATCATCTGCTTTTTCTTAACAATTGCAGCGGGATTTTTGCTGGCATGGAATATTGCCTTTGGAGGGGTTGGCAACCATAACACGATATTACATTCGCACATTGTTCTAGGTGTAGCGGGGTGGTTTACACTGTTGATTTTTGGATTTTCTTATAAACTTGTCCCCATGTTCAGTTTATCGCATGGATTTTCCATGAAATGGGCTAAACCAGCATTTTTCAGCTATATTGTTGGATTAATCGTGTTGATCGGATCATTTTGGATTGAAAATATATTTTAGCCTCTTTTTCAACCCCATAGACTGTAAAACCACATTGTGTGTAAAGGGTTTTTGCAGCTTCATTATTCGAAACAACCGTCAATTGCAATTGTTCCTTTCCTAATTCTTTAGCCTTATTTATGGCTTCAGTCAATAGAGCCTTTCCTATACCCAATCCACGAGCATCAGGAGACACGTACATAGCTAGTATATGCGCTTTATGCTACATTTTTATAAACGTTTCAAACTGCAATGTTACAGTAGCTACAAGTTTTCCCTTTTTAAATGCCCCGAAATGAATACTATTTTTATTCTCTAGTTTATTGGCTGTTTCATGAATAGGGTTTTTCTTACTCATATGTGGTCACAAATGCCTCCGGGCTATCTTGTAAAGCCTCTACACATAAACTTCTATACGCTTGAGCATCAGCGCCATTCAACGTTCTCATATCCATCCGACCCCGTCCCCCCCCGTTAGAATCAGCCGCCACTTACCGGTGGAATAAACGCCACCACATCACCACTGGAAACCTTGGCATCCTCTGTTGCATATTCCTCATTAATGGCTACCATTGCATTGTCGATTGTATCCAGCTCATAAGTTGTTACTAGCTTCTCTTTCAGTTCTTTCACTGTAGTGATATTGGCTTCAACAGAAATTTTCTCGCTACCAACCACTTCCTGCAGCTCAGCAAAAAATAATACATCAATCATTGCGCATTTCCTCCTTACTAGGCAATTTGTCTTGGTAGGATGTCTTCTCTTTCTGATCACCAATCCACTTTGTCCCATCTTCCCAATGTTCTTTTTTCCAAATCGGCACAATTTCTTTAATTCGTTCAATTGCATACCTGCTTGCTTCAAAGGAATCATTTCGATGTGGGGTTGAGACAGCGATTGCGACAGCGATATCCGTTATTTCTAATCGGCCAATTCGATGTACGATGGCAGTTTTAGCATCAGGCCATTTTTCATCAATTTCTGCACCGATTTGAGCAAGCTTCTTCTCAGCCATTGCAACATACGCTTGGTACTCTAAATATAACGTTCGCTTGCCTTTCGTAAACTCACGAACGGTTCCAATAAATGTATTAATCGCCCCGGCCTCAGCACGAACAACTTTGGTGATACAATCATTTAACTGGATTGGTTGATCGGTAATCCAAAAGTTCTTTTCCATCCTTACACCTTCAGTCTAGTATGTATTCAGCTAGTTGGGTTAAATATGAATCCATTTTTGTAATTGGGAATGTTGGATATCCCACATTTTCCAGTAAGTTCTCATCCCATGAACCTACTGCGATTATATTGGAAAGGTCGTTTAAAAGCGCTTTGTCCTCTTCTCTATTTATTAAAACAAGTTTAGGAAAATCAGCTGTTTTAAACCCTTCGATAAATAAAATATCAATTGACATTCGTTCATATAAACGGAAAACTTCTTCTATTTTAATTTTGTTAAAGGTCAATTGTGTTGTCGTTTCACCTTGTACACCACTAATGTGGGAACCTGCTGTGAAGTGTTGGTAGCTATCCGTTGATTTTACCATGTCCGGCTCCCCACCATGTCCATGATGTTTAAACGATCCGACTTTTTTATTTTCACTTGAAAAATAATGGATAAGCTCGTTCATTACTGTTGTTTTACCAGAATTTTTATAACCGACAATTTGACATATTTGCATCTGTTTCCCTCATTTTTCCAAAACTAAAAAAGGCCGATCCATGACAATGAATCAACCTCATTAAAAAAACTTGATCAATCTGGAATACCTAACGCAATTTTTGCATAACGTGACATTTTATCTTTGCCCCAAGGTGGGTTCCATACAATGTTAACATCTATTTCTTTTATTTCTGGAATATCTGAAAGTGCACGTTTTATGTCAGCTTCGATATGTGCTGAAAGTGGACAGCCCATAGCTGTAAGTGTCATCGTAACGGTGCAAAGACCAGCATCATCCAAGTCCACACCATAGATAAGACCAAGATTGACAATATCAATGCCTAGTTCAGGGTCAATAACGTTTTCAAGTGCACCTAGTATATTATCCTGTAACGCTTCCTCCATGCCAATACCTCCCTAACTATTTCATACTTATATTTAAACATATTTTCCGGTTTTTTAAAATGATTTACCTCACACTTTGCACGCTTTCTACAAATGCTTATCAAACCATTTTACTGTTTCTAAGATCGCATAGCGGCTCACCTTGTGATCACGGTTCGCTTCCTTAAGAAAACGGATATTTTCTTGATTGGTATACTGATGTTTCACGTCGTCATAGAATGTGTAGGAATGATCGAACGGAACAACAGAATCATTTTCCCCGTGCCAAAATAGTAATGGTCGGCCAGCAAGCTTCTCCGGTTGTTTAGATAAATCATACGCTTTAAGTTCTTCATATAATTGATCAATTTCTTCATCTGTTACAGGTAAATTTCCCATGCGCTTAAAGCTATTTACCAATGTTTTGGCATAGGTAGTGATTTTCGGTGAACCCATTAGAACCGCAGCCGCTTTTATCCATGGATATTGGGTTAAAGCGGCTGAAGTAGTTATTCCGCCCATACTCGTTCCTGCAATTCCAATACGGCCATCTTGCAAAAGCCCTTCCTGATCAAGTACATCCCTGATTTCTTTTAATTCCTTTACATTTCGCATTACGATGTCCCAAAAGGAGACCTGCTTTTTAATTGCCGAAATCTCGATTTCACGCTCGCCATGGTATTCGCTGTCTGGCAATACAACCCGATACCCTTTCTCAGCTAACAAATAGGCCAATGGCAAATTATGTTCCTTTGCACTTGTGAAACCGTGGAAATATGTAACAACAGGCAACGCTTTTTTCCCTTTTTCAGAATCAACGACAACTAACGCGGGAATTGTCTTAAATTCTTTATGATAAATCCCAATCATGTTAAAAGATCCTCTCGTAAAAAATAATGTATAATTCATCATAGTATTAATTCCCAGCTTTTTGCAACTAACACGATGATTTAATACTTCATAATAACTTGGGTATACTTCGAAAAGTCTTCTAAATGTTCATCCAATATTTTTTGTAAAATAGTTAAGTTAATTTCTTGATAATCGTGAACTGCAATATTTCTAAAACCAACCATTGCTTTCATTTTTTGAGCAAGAGATGAAGTAATAATGCCTTCTGTCTGTATAAATGAAAACGCATCTCTGCTGTTTTGTGGGAGTCCTAATTGTTTTTCCGAGACAATATACATAGCTAAATCGATACTCGCCTCACACGCTCTTTGCAAGTTTAAAATGATCGAATCTTGTTTGGTAAAGTTGGTTAAATTGATGGGATTATCTTTATATTCGTCATGAATTCGCTTTATACATCGTTCAATTATGGCCACTTTATTTAGTATAACGTCATTTTCCATAAACGGACCCACTCTCATTAACTTTTTGAAGTATTTCTGCCCGTTCTTCATTTAACTTTGCATACATTTTCAAGGTCTTCATAGTATACTTCGCCTTTTTTAATTCATCTGTACAATATATAACTTTTCCTGTATCAATAATTTGCGCTTGAAAAACAGTACTGGCTTTGTTCAAATCAATCAGATCGACATCTTGATGGAGTGTTGCCGCTAACTCTTGTGCAACTATGAATAAATCATATGCATCTAGTTCTGTAGAATCATTCAAGAAAGCGATATCAATATCACTTTCACGATGAGCGGTGCCATTAACAGTGGAACCAAAAAGGATAATTAAAAACGGAGATACCTTCTCCCTCAGCAAATCAATAATCGTTTGTTCCACATTTAATCTCAATAGAAACACCTCCATATTTGCGATTACCCTAATTATACAAAACGTAGCCTAAATTTACACCGATTATTCCTTCATTTACAAACATTTCATACATATGCCATCTTCCCCTTTACTTTCTTCTGATTCGCTTATAAACTAAAGGAATACGAGGTGAATTTGATGGAAAATAAACGGCATTTAATTGCTCTGGATTTAGATGGTACGCTATTGACAGACAAAAAAGAAATCAGTCCACGCACAAAACAAACAGTATTAAAAGCAATGGAAGAAGGTCATATTGTTGTCATTTCAACAGGCAGACCACATAGGGCAAGCATTAATTATTACAATGAACTTGGATTGCGTACACCGATGGTCAATTTTAATGGAGCACTTATCCACCATCCATACGATGACAAATGGGACGTGTTGCACAATCCAATGTCAAAAAGAACTGCCCTTAAAATTATTGATGCAAGTTATCAAATTGGCGTAAATAATATTTTGGCCGAAGTACAAGATAATATTTATCTTGATAAATATGATGAAGAAATTTTGGAAATATTTCATACAACCCAAAACGATCCACCGTTTACCATTGGAAGTTTAAAAAATGAATTGAATGATGATCCAACTTCATTACTCATTCATCCAAAAAAGGACCACATTCAGGAATTAAGGAACCATTTAGATGACTACCACGCGGAATTAATTGAACACCGTAAATGGGGCGCACCATGGAATATTATTGAAATTGTAAAAAAAGGCATGAACAAAGCAATTGGCCTGCAAAAAGTCGCGCAATATTATGATATCCCGCAAGATCAAATTATTGCATTTGGTGATGAGGACAATGATTTTGAAATGATTGAATATGCAGGTGTCGGGGTTGCAATGGGAAATGCGATTGATGAATTAAAATCGCTTGCAAATTACGTGACAGATACAAATGAGCAAGATGGAATTGGTACATTTTTAGAAAATTATTTAAGACTTGAAGTAAAAGCTATCTAATTTTGCCGGCATTTACCTTCAATATTTGAAAGGATTCCATCCATACTATAAGTGAACGTAAATTAAATTGCGTTCACTTATTTTGTTGGGAGGAATCATCATGGGGAAGCGAAGTAAGTCAAAACGATTTACTCAACAAGGTTCTGATTCAGTTAAAAAACACGCTGAACGATTTCCATACAGATCACGTTTTTCAGATGTGGAACGGAAACAAGAGGAAGCCGACAATCATACAGTAGGAGGGTTTTAATTGGAAAATAATCTTTTTCAACAAGCAAAATCCGCTGTAAATCGCTTAACCAATGCTCAAGGTAATCCAAGTGCTCAAGAGAAACAAGCTGCACAAAATGCTATCCAACAAGCATATTCAAATTCTACCGCAGAAGAGCAGCAGCATTTGAAACAACTTGAGCAAACACTCAAACAAAAAAACCAATTGAGTTAACCTCCAACAATAAAAAAGCTTGTCATAGTCAATAACTAATTCATTAACAATGATGAAACAGTATCGCTATGCTGAGTAGTTTCCCCCGTCAATATGGCGGGGGATTTTAATTATAATTTCTTTCTTATTGGAACCATTTCTGCTATTATGTATATAAGTAGGTAAAATTAGGAGGAATTACAAAATGGGATTACGAGCTGAAGCTACACCAAATCCAAACGCACTAAAATTCTCAACCGATAAATTAATTTTTGAAGGTACCGCTAGCATTTCCGTCATGCCTGGGGATACAAGTGAACATGCAATACTTAATGATTTAATGCAACTAGAAGGCGTTGATAATGTCTTTGGATACCAAAATTTCATTACCGTTAATAAACAATTTGACGTTGAATGGGACGACCTCCAGCCAAAAGTAGAAAACGTATTTGAAAAACACGGTTATTCGAATTAAATAGCACATGTTAAAAGACAGCACAGGGCTGTCTTTTATCATTCCACAACAACATCAACTGGTATATAATTTGGATTAACCATTTCGCCCGCTTCATTTTTTACATAAAACGTAAATAGTGGGACTTGTTCTTTTGTTTCGGCATCTTTTGGTTGATCTATTTCCAGTTCGAAAGCCCCCCATCCAGCTTCATCTGTATCCAATTTCACTTTCGTTTCATCGACAACAACTTTTTCTCCATATTTTAACGTGAAGTAAAACACATCATCGCTTGCTGTTGCATTTCCTTTTACGAGGATTTTTCCATCTGGTGTCGTTATATCGATATTGTTAAATTGTACAGAAACTGCTTCCTCATCTGTTGATGTTACATCATTGTCAGCTTTTGGTTCTGGTTTTGTTTCCTGCTCATCCTGGCCACTACATCCTGCCAATAGAAGCGTTGCAATAAAAAGAAATACGTATTTTTTCACCATAGATTTCCCCTAACCATTTATTTAATTATCCCGTCTAAAGAATCCGAAAATACCCGTTGTCTGCACAATATTTGTAAATGCATTCGGATCGATTTCCGAAATGATTTTTTCCAAATCATATAATTCGTAACGCGTTATGACAAGATAAAGCATATTTTTATCTTCATTTGTATAAGCACCTTTTGCAGGTAAAATGGTAATTCCCCGCACCATTTTATTATGGATTGCCCGGTGCAGTTCATCCGCTTTTCGAGTAATGACCATCGCTGTAATCTTTTCATGGCGAGTATGAATAGCATCGATTACACGTGTTGTTACATAGAGCGTCACCATTGTGTAAAGCGCGTTTTCCGGTTCATAGAGCACACCAGCCAACGCAATAATGATAGCATTTAATAGGAGAAAATAAGTTCCAATTGGTCTATCCTTCATGCGAGAAAGTACCATTGCAACAATATCCATACCACCTGTTGATGCACCTAATTTCAATGTAATCCCAACACCTATCCCTGCAATGACACCGCCAAATACCGCGTTCAGAATAATATCTTCAGATAAATGAATAACAGGCAATACCTCAAGAAATAGCGTTGTAAAAACAACTGAAATAGCACTATAAACGGTAAAACCCTTTCCCACTTTGATCCATCCTAAAATGGCAACTGGAATATTTAGTAAGAATAGTAAAACACCAGTGCTGATTCCTATACCAAGAAAGTCATTAAATACACTTGATATAAGCTGTGCAGCCCCAGTAAACCCGCTGGCATAAACATTTGCACCAATAAGAAAGAAATTTAGAGAAATGGCCCCTAACAAGGAACCAAAAATAACAATTACAATACGTTTAGCCTCAAATAAAAACATAAGTACCTCCCTCTTAAGCTGCTGGCTATTATTCCATTTTTAAAAATAATAAAGAAATATACTTTGACTAACCACCTTGATAGCTATAAACTAAAAGAAAGAAAAGTTTATTATAGAATGCAGGTGACAGAAATGAATGTAAAGATTCTTGCCGATTCAGCATGTGATCTATCAGAACAACATTATAACGAATTTGACATTGAAATGGTATCATTAACCGTTCATTTAGACGAAAAAGATTACAAAGATGGAAAAGAAATTTCGCCAAAAACTATTTATGATGCCATGCGTCAGGGAAAAAGCCCAAAAACATCACAAGTTTCCCCACAATCCTTTAAAACTATTTTTACATCGTATGCAGATGCAAATCAACCCTTAATTTATTTTGCATTCTCCTCTGAATTATCTGGTACATATCAAGCAGCAAAGATGATCGAACAAGAAATTAAGGAGGAAAATCCTGATGCCCCCATCCATGTTGTCGACACAAAATGCGCATCAGTTGGTTATGGTCTGGTTGTACTCCGGGCTGCACAATTATCGAAAAATGGGGCAAGCACAGAGGAAATTTTAGCAACTGGAGCATACGTTGCAGCACACATGGAACATATTTTTACTGTGGATAATTTGGAATACCTTTATCGCGGGGGACGGGTCAGTAAAACAGCTGCATTCGTTGGTTCCTTATTAAAAATCAAACCGATACTACATGTAGATGACGGCAAATTGATTCCTCTTGAAAAGATCCGAGGATCCAAAAAATTACTTGGACGGATCGTCGAAATTATGGGAGAACGTGGTACGGACTTAGAAAATCAAGTCATTGGTATTAGCCATGGAGATGATATAGAAAGAGCTGAAAAGTTGGCCGACATGATTAAACAGAAATTCAACCCGAAAGATATTGTTATTGAAATGGTTGGATCTGTTATCGGTGCTCATTCCGGTCCAGGTACGATTGCATTGTTTTTTTTGAATGAAAACGATAAATAACCATTTTAAAAAAGAGGCTGTCCGCGTGGGCAGCCTCTTCTTTAAACCAGTTGCTCCACCTAATAATTTCTAAATTCGACATAAATATGTTATATTTTTTTGACATTAAACGGATAACTATTGCAACTTCCCTCCTGTTCTAGGATGATAGAAGAAGTTAACTTACAGGAGGCGAGAGCGGAATGCCACGACTCTTTGTTCACTTTACGTTTTTATTATTATTACTAACAGCTTTATCAGGGTTATGGATGCGATCTTTTCCGCTTTATCCAAAGATGGAACTAGCATATACAAATGTTATGCACGGGCACTCCCATTTAGCCATATTAGGTTGGGCATTTTTAGGCGTGCTTATTATATTTCTAACACTTTTTTGGAAATCTATTAGGCAGAAGACAGAGGCAATTTACCTAACAATCATACTTTTTATAACATCTGTTTCGATGTTTGTTGCATTCCTTTATCAAGGCTATGGATTGTATTCGATTATTATATCCAGCCTGCACATACTTACAGAGTATTGGGCAGCTATTTTTATCTATCGACACATAAAATCATACAAGAATTTTTCCAAGACAGGATTATTGTTTATCGAGGGTTCCTTGTTTGCATTAATCATCTCATCAATCGGTCCTTTTTCACTCGGATTCATTGCTGCAAACGGGTTGAGGAATAGCCATCTTTTTGACATGGCTATATACTTTTACTTACATTTTCAATACAATGGTTGGCTTTATTTGTCTTTAATTGGATTACTTATTTTCTTGTTACATCGAAAACAAATTCCGTTTAATCAGTCCATGTTAAAAGCTGGATTCTGGTTTTATTTTCTCTCTTTATTCCCAGGTTATTTTCTATCGATTCTTTGGGCTGATTTAGGGAGTTATAGTAACATCCTTGCGACAATTGGTAGTATTGGTCAATGGATTGGTGCCATTTGTGTAGTCATTGCCTTCAAGGGGATTTGGGTGTATTTATACAAAAAGTTTCATGAGGCCACGATTATATGCCTCTGGATCACCTTTTTCTTATTGGTAGTAAAAAGCACTATGGAGTTAGGGTTAATCTCGCCAACAATGGCCAGTCTTGTCTATGAAACGAGAAGTATTATTATTGGTTACTTACATTTTACATTGTTAGGATTCGTTAGTATCTTTATACTGACACAATTTCAATTAACCAATATTATCAACATCCAAAATAAGGTCACACAAGCAGGACTACTATTCTTTTTTATTGGCTTTCTACTAAATGAGTTCTTTTTATTTGGAGATGGATTGGCTCGCTGGTGTGGGTTTGGCACGATGCCGTATCTTTCACAGGGGTTGTTAGGTGCAAGCGTCTTGTTGTTTCTAAGCATTTTAGTCATTTGGACCTCCACTATGTTTCAAAAAGTACATCATAATGCATGAAATAATTAGCTCCATCATATATTTTTAAAACCAATGTTTATTAGGACAAGTTGTTTCAAAAAATAGGTGAAGGAGAGTGACTATGCAGTTAAATGAACTGATTAAGGGATACGAACAAGATCGCAAACAAGCGTACGAGTCGATCAATCAGCTATTGGACTTTTATCAAAAAAAATATATCGCTGGAGAAATTGACATCACTTCTTATCAAGAAATCTTTAATATTTTACATGAAAAAGGGGCAAAATCATCACATGAATATGCTCTGTAAAAGTTTCGTTCTTAGAAAACTCGGTATTCGTTTATAGCGGATGCCTAGTTTTTTCTATACTAATCCTATTTAAAGTGCAAAGAAAAAGAAGCCAAAAAACTTAATGGCTTCTTTTTCTTTGTTTTATACTTAAATAGACAACTCCAAAAATAAATACTACAAATATACCAACTATCATTGCGATGAATGGCCAGTTTAAACCTTTATCTGGTTCTGCCACATATATCTCTACTGATTCACGGTCAATTCCGATCTTATACTTTCCATTTTCATCTGCGCGAACAATATTATCACCTAATAAACCAGTCAACTGCATGCCATCAGGTACAGCTTTAGTAGTAACAGCCTTTGTTCCTGTATCATTATTTATTGCGATAAATATTGTTGTATCTTCGTCAAAACGTTTAAACACACTCATCGCTCCAGTTGATCCGATGAATTCAAAGTCGCCGTATGCTAATACAGGGAACTGCGAGCGAATGGTCGCGATTTTATTAAAGTAGTTTTGTAGGTCCTGATCTTTATTATTAAATTGGACTAATCGCTGTACCTCTTCCTGTGTTTCGCCATCCATTGGAATTGCAGAACCCTGGTAGACTACTGGCACGCCGGGTGTTGTATACATATAAGCGAGCGCTAGCTTCCAAGTTGTTAGAGGGTTTTGTCCATTTTCAACGATTTTCCTAGTAAAACGCTTGGTAAACTTATCGTCAATCGACAATAAGCCTGTTCTTTTCCCGGACTCTTCCCATACTTGATAAATCTCCTCAGGTGGTGTACCAATATCCGTTAGAACACTTGACAACGTTGCTTTCATCGTGGAATTTTCAATCAATGGAATGCCAGTATGTAAATAGTCATCTGTTACATCTTCTTCCTTTAGGACGCTGCCGGTTAAATAGATATCCGGTTTGACGCTCTTTACATGATCAACGAATTCATTTAAAAACGAAATTGGCGTTTGCTCAATTGCATGCACATTATAGCCGTCAATATTTGCCTCTTCAAGCCAATAATCAGCAGCCTTAAATAGCATGTTTTTCACTTCCGAATTTTTGACATTCAATGTTACTGCTTGATCTAACCACAATGTGTCTGTCACTGTAGTTGGAATTATTTTATCAGGATCATCTGCGAATGGATGTGACGGTGCAACATAATTCGGCACAAATTCAAGCATAACCTTCATATCACGCTTGTGTGCCTCGTTCACCAATGTCTTTAAATCATCCAATGTTCCAAACTGCTCTTCTACTTTAAAAAAGTCCTTAATCCAGTAGCCATGATATCCATCAGGTGCATTTTTCATAATTGAGGATAAGGAAATAGTCGTAAAACCTAGCTCTTTAATATAGTCTAGCTTATTTGTAATCCCCTCAATGTCCCCGCCATGATATGCTGCTGGATCATCAACGTTTACCTGATCACCAAGTTGTTGATCTCCATTGTTAAACCGGTCAACAAAAATAGAATAGATCATTTCTTCATTGATGGATTCCTCTTCTTCCGCATGTATCGGATTAATCCCACTGAACAAAAGAGTGATAATAAATATAACTGATAATAACTTTTTCATACATTTTTTCCTCCAAAATAGTAGTTGCCTAGTACTATTATTACCTATTTCAAGCATTAGTCAACGATCACCATTATATTGTTGAAATTCCTTCATAAAATGAAAATTGAGAACGTGCAGGGATTTTGCGCATTTGGACAAGAAAAATTTGCTAAAAATAATGGCTGTATCCCCCTCATTAGGGATAACAGCCTAATTGTCAAACGTATCCATATTCGTTGAAAACAGTGCTTTTAGTTCCTCATTCGGTGCAATATGCTGTTTCGCATTATTTATTGCAATCGGTCCTTCATTAAAGCCCCCAGCAATTAAATGCAGTTTGTTTGGGTAGTTGGCAATATCACCAACAGCAAAAATTCCTGGAATAGACGTCTGCATCGTGCTGTCAACCTTCATTGTTCCGTCAGCCATGTCACAACCCCACGCGGCAATAGGCCCTAAATCAATCTCGAATCCATGATTAACGATAAGATCATCAAGTGGTATCATCCGCTGTTCACCCGATTCTATATGTTCGATGGTTATTTTCGAAATCGTTTTGCCGTCCCCAATTAAATTTACTATTTTGTAAGGGGTGAAGAGTTTAACTGTCGAATTTTTCATTTGTGATACATTGCTCTCCATCCCTGAAAATGCATCTTTTCGATAAATCAGCGATACTTCATCCGCAATTGGTTCCAACTCATTTGCCCAATCAATTGCCGTATTCCCACCACCAGTTAACACAACTTTCTTTCCACGAAACTTTTCGCGTTCACGCACAAAATAGTGTAAATTCGCTTGTTCGTAATTTCGTGCTTCAGGTAAGTCCAACTTCATTGTTTTTAACATACCAAATCCTGTTGCTAAAATGATCGTCCGAGTATAGTGTTCTTCCCCATTATGCGTGCGTACGATGAAATTTCCATCATCTAATCTTTTTAATGTCGTTACTTGTTGACCAAGCACAATTGTTGGATCAAACGTTTTCGCTTGTTCAACTAATTGTGTTGTCAAATCTTCTCCGGTTATTTTGGCAATTCCACCAATATCCCGAATGATTTTTTCCGGGTAAAAATAAGGTACCTTTCCACCAAGAAATGGAAGATATTCGATTATCTTTGTTTTCATTTCTCGCATACCACTATAAAATGTGGTAAATAAACCAACTGGTCCCCCACCGATAATAGTTACATCATATAGTTCTAACTGTTTATTTATCGTAAACCCTCCTCACTAACTTGTCCCGGATCAGACCAAACGATGCTATTCTAAAGGTTGTTCACATCGTTTATTGCTTTTGTCTACTTTTATTTCGTTTTCATCAATAAATACACGAAATAAGGTGTACTAAGAATAGCGACAACAACACCGACTGGAATTTCAGTTGGGGCAAGGACATTTTTACCAATCACATCCGCTACCATCAGTAATAATGCGCCAATCAACGTTGAAACAGGAATGATCCGTTGATGTGTTGGTCCGACAATTCTTCTCGCAATATGTGGGACAACCAGACCAAGAAAGGCAATCCCTCCTCCCGCAGCGACGCATGCCCCAGCAAGCGCTACTGCAAGCAATAATAAGATTCGTCGTTCGTGCTCTACTTTTGACCCGAGACCCGATGCAATGTCATCACCCAAATTCAGCACATTCAAACTATGGGCTTTATGTAGTGTAAAAGGAATCAAAATTAAAATCCACGGTAACAAAGCATACACAAAACTCCAATTTGCATTCCATATATCACCAGCAAGCCAAACAGTTGCCTGACGAAAGTCTTGTGGATCCATTTTCAATTGAAAAATGATTAATGCTGCACTAAACGCGGCATTAACTCCAATTCCCACCAAAATTAACCGTACAGGATTAACGCCGTCTTTCCATGCCAATGTATAGATTAGAAATGCTGCAAAAACCGCACCAACTAGAGCAAATAATGGCATGATAAACGCCGAGACGGAACTTTCCACATTTATAGCATCCTGGAAAAAGTAGATAAATAACACAACCGCAAGACCCGCACCCGTGTTAATTCCCAATATACCAGGATCAGCAAGTTCATTTTGGGTTACACCTTGTAAAATGACACCTGATACGGCAAGACCTGCACCAATCAATAGAGCTAAAACAATCCCAGGTAAACGAAAATCAAACAGAACCAATTCCTGCCTTTCAGTTCCGTTACCAGCGAGTGTTTTTATTACTTCAAGTGGTGCTATTTTAATAACGCCTGTACTTAAACTAACAAAAAACATTGCAATAATTAGCAAGACTAATAACACCATTACAGCTTGGAAGCTTTTTCGTTTTATCGATTTCTCTGATGTCATGATTTAGCCCCTCCATTGCCTCGTGCCAAATATAAAAAGAATGGAACACCAATAAGTGATGTTATGGCCCCAACAGGTGTTTCAAACGGAGCATTAACCAACCGTGCGGTCACGTCAGATAACACTAGCAAAAGTGCTCCAAACAATGCTGATGATGGTATGATCCAGCGGTAATCTGTGCCCATAATAAATCTAGTTATATGGGGGATAATTAAGCCAACAAATGCAACTGTTCCTGCAATAGATACAGCTGCGCCGGTCAACACCAATACGGCTACAATACCAATAATCTTAGTAACAAGGTTGTTTTGTCCCAAACCAGTTGAGACATCTTCACCTAAACTAAGCAGTGTAATCGATCTGGAAATGGCTAAAGCCAAAAACAGACCCACCCCACCAGAAATAAGCAAAATAAAAACTGATGTCCAATCCGTTCCAGCCAATCCTCCGGCAAACCAAAAACTCATTTGTTTCTCAAGTTGAAAATGGAGGGAAATGACAGAAGAAAGAGAACTAAGTAGCGTGCCTATCGCTACACCCGCCAACGCTAATTTAACAGGTGTTAATCCACTTGTCGAAAAGGATCCAACCATAAAAACGAGTACTACTGCAATGCCTGCACCCACGAAGGATGCGACTGTAAATCCAAAGTTACTTGCTCCTGGGAAAAATGCGAGCATGACAACAAGTGTAAATGCCGCACCATCCGTTACCCCCATAATTGACGGAGATGCTAAGGGATTACGTGTCAATCCTTGCATGATCGCACCTGATACTGCTAGAAACGCACCAACTAATGCCGCACTAATGGCGCGCGGCAAACGCAATTCCTGGATAACCTGATGTTCTGTAATATTCGTATTGAAATGAAAAACGGCTTGCCAAACAGTCGAAAGATTAATGTCGACAGCCCCATATGAAACAGATAATCCAATCGAAATAATTAAAACGATTAATGCAATAATAATAATACTACTTTTTAATAAAGTTGATTTTTTAATAAGTGTTACCATCCTATTCCCCTGACTTCACCAATTGTACGAAATAAACCGATTAAGAATCATTATCAATTAAAAGTATAATCGTAATCGTCTTGCACTGCAATGATATTTGTTTAATCTATTTGACAAATAATTGACATTACAATTGAAAATGATTATCATTACCGTTAGATCATAACTTTTAAAAAAGGAGAATTACATATGTTTGCTAAAACAAAATCAAGTATTCTGGCAATGAGTATTATTTTCATCCTAACAATATTAATGTCGGCATGTGGAAATGATGACTCAGATAAATCAACCGATGAATCCAACTCAGAATCAGACAGCAACACAGAGGTAACCCTTGACAGTAAAATGGGTGAAGTAACGATTCCAGGAGACATTGAAAACGTTATCGCTCCCTATCATGAAGATGCCCTTTTAGCATTAGGGATAACACCCGTTACCAAATGGTCAATTGGAGAAAGCATCCAAAATTATTTAGAATCTGATCTAAAAGACGTGCCAAAAATTGAATGGAATCTTCCACAAGAACAAGTGCTTGAACAAAATCCAGATTTAATCATACTCGAAAGTAATCTTGACAGTTATGATGGAAGCTATGAAGATTATCAAAAAATCGCACCTACCTATGTTATGACGGAAGAAGTCAGTAACGATTGGCGGAAGCAAATAGAAACGTTTGGGAAATTATTTGGGAAAGAATCCAAGGCTGACGAGGTTCTCAATCAATACGACCAAAAAGTTTCCGATGCCAAAGAGAAGTTAAACGAAACAATAGGCGACGAAACCGTTGCACTTATTTGGTCCATGGGAGATCAATTTTATCTATTCGAACATGACCGCCATATAGCGGAAGTGGTATATTCCCAACTTGAGATAAACCAACCAGCATTGGTTGAAAACTTAGGTAATGCTGATACAGCACAATGGAACCCTATTTCAGTAGAGAAGTTATCTGAACTTCAAGCAGACCATGTGTTTTTACTTGCTGAAGAAGGAGAACAAGGAATCGACACGTTAAAAAATAGTAGCGTATGGCAGAGCACTCCTGCTGCCAAAAATGATCATGTCTATGTTATGAACGATCCAAGTCATTGGACGAACAAAGGATTAATTGCATCGGAAAAAACCATTGATGCCGTAGTAGACGCACTAACGAAATAAAAAAAGGGTCTGTTCCCAACCACGCTAAGGCGATAAAGCAGTGGGGAATAGACCCTTTTTATTTATGCAAGTCCAAGGTGCAGACGGCCAAAACCGAGTATCATTGTTAGCAATACAGCTATTATCAACTGAATCCACCAGCTCTTCGTTGGCTCTTCTCTGCCCGTTTTTAAACTAATCATTTCCATTGCAAAGATTGCCCAGATACCGGCAAGACCTTTAAAAATTGCTTCTCCCATCTGCGGTGCACCAAAATAATTAGCAAGTAATGATCCACCCGAATATAGAATCAGTAAATAATCCAAGCGAAGAATCATTTGTACAATTTTTGCACCTTTTGCTTTTCCTGTTTTATGTAGAATGACAACAATAATAAACAGGATAAATGCAAGCGCCCACGCTGTTACATGTAAATGTGTATTCATTTAAGTACCTCCTATTATTTCCTAAATCATTTTTCCAACTATACATTGCAATAAAACTATCATATCACGTTCCACCTATAAATTCATTTGAAATTTATATGAACATTTTTTACAGGGAGGAAAAATATACTGAAAACTGCTATAATAAGAATTGTGCTTTATTTGTGTTTTTATGAAAAAGTACAAATAAAAAATAGGAAAAATACGGTAGGCAAGAACGCATATTTTTCTAAAATTCGGAGGGATACTATGTCACAATCTAGTCAACAAATTATCGACCAAACACAGGAATATGGTGCAAAGAACTATCACCCACTCCCTGTTGTGATAACAAAAGCAGATGGTGTCTGGGTTGATGATCCAGAAGGCAACCGCTATATGGATATGTTAAGTGCTTATTCAGCAGTTAACCAAGGGCACCGTCATCCGAAAATTGTCGATGCACTAAAAAAACAGGCAGACAGGGTGACTCTAACTTCTCGGGCATTTCACAATGACCAGTTAGGCCCATGGTATGAAAAAATTTGTAAACTAACAAACAAAGAAAATGCACTACCAATGAACACAGGCGCAGAAGCAGTTGAAACAGCAATAAAGGCTGCTAGAAGATGGGCTTATGATGTTAAAGGCGTTGCAGCGGATAAAGCGGAAATCATTGCCTGCGAGGGAAATTTCCATGGTCGGACAATGACAGCGGTTTCTTTATCATCAGAAGCAGAATATCAACGTGGATTTGGTCCGATGTTACCAGGCATTAAACTCATCCCATACGGTGATATTGATGCACTAAAAGCAGCAATTAACGAAAACACAGCTGGCTTTTTATTTGAACCAATCCAAGGAGAGGCCGGTATTGTCATTCCTCCTGAGGGATTTTTAAAAGAAGCGTACGATCTTTGTAAAGAAAACAATGTATTGTATATAGCCGATGAAATTCAAGCAGGCCTAGCCCGTACAGGTAAAATGTTCGCTTGTGACTGGGAAAATGTTACGCCGGATATTCTTATTTTAGGTAAAGCACTTGGTGGTGGCGTTATGCCAATTTCATGTATTGTTGCAAACAGCGACATTCTCGGTGTATTTAACCCCGGATCACACGGATCAACGTTTGGTGGCAACCCATTAGCATGTGCTGTTTCCGTTGCTTCACTTGAAGTTATCGAAGAAGAACATTTGGCAGACCGTTCTTTAGAGCTCGGAAACTACATGATGGAAGAACTGCGAAAAATCGATAATCCTGCTATTAAAGAAGTACGTGGAAAAGGGTTATTCATTGGTGTTGAGCTAAATGAAGCAGCCCGTCCATATTGTGAGGCATTAAAAGAAAAAGGTTTATTATGCAAAGAAACACACGAAAATGTTATCCGCTTTGCCCCACCACTCATTATTGAAAAAGAAGATTTAGATTGGGCGATTGGACTTATTAAAGAGGTGTTGAAAGGGTAACCATTAAAAAACGAGGCTTTATTTTTAAGAAAGCCTCGTTTATTTCACAAATACATCATTCATTCCAGGTAAGGTGATACTGATGAAGGCAGTCGGTGCGGGTATTATAACAGCTATTGTCGTATTAATTCTAAGTTTTATTAGAGATTTTTCACCAATTTTACACGTTGTTTTATTAACAGCATTATTTGCAATGTTTATCATTAACTTTGTAAGATCAGAAAAAGATAAAGCCTCTATTATACTCACCTGCGTTATTACGGGTCTTTATATTGGTTTCTTACTTAAGGACAGTTAGTTGAGCTTTCTATTTACTTAAGCTCGTTCGGCCCTCCCTTTTCCTTAATGGCTGCCTTTTCCCATATGTCAAACTCCGCCACACCCACTCCAGCGGTCCAAACATGAAATAAGAAAACCACCATCTGCTTGCAAAAATTTGGCCAATAAAAATGGTCACAACAATACCAACGCCAACGATCGGCCTAATGGAACCGTACAATCCAAACCCAATTCCATAAAATAGGACAAAACTAATTAATGATTGCATGATATAATTTGTCAACGACATTCTGCCAACATAGGAAAATGGTTTGATGCATTTTAATCCAATATTTGTTTGTGCCAGTAAAACGATAGAGACAACATAAAACAATGCCGATGCTGTACCACCGATATTATCTTGAACATAAGAGAACCAAGTTGGATTCCCGTAAAGGTAAGGACCCATTTTTACTGTGATAAATATAACAAAACTGACAACCCAGATAATTTTAAGCAGACCAATTTTTGCACTTGGCTGATGGAACCAGCGTTTTCTAGCAATATACATACCAATCAAAAACAATGGCAGTAATGATGTAAACGATAGAAAATACGAAAATAAGCCATTTGCATAAAACCAGTCATTCACATTTTGCGCCAAAATAACGGATAACTCACTACTGCTGTAATGTGCTTTGGTCAAATAAATCGCCGCGACATCGTAATAATCCAAGTGCGCTCTGAAATCATATAAAAACCGCGTATATAAAAATGCACTTCCACCTAACAACAGACAGGCCCATATTAGCAATGTTTTGTTTGAACGATTAATAAACGCTAGTAAAAACAATCCAATGATCCCGTACGATAATAAAATATCACCATACCAAATAAAAAAGGCATGAATAAACCCAAAAGCGATTAAAATTAATAGCCTGCGAAACAAAAAGGCTTGTACGTTAATCCCTTTTACCGTCAGCCGTTCTTTCATCATTTGAAAACCAAATCCAAATAAAAATGAAAATAGCGTATAAAAACTAGCTTGGAAAAAAATATCGATAACTGTTTGTGTATAATGATCAACAGGTTCTACCCAGGCATCCTCAGCACCTCCATACAAAAAATATGGTGCCGAAAACGCTCCAATATTCACCATAAAAATGCCAAAAATCGCAAATCCTCTCGCAGAATCCATCCATTGCAGGCGATTCGCTTCTTTAATTGGTTCAGCTCGATTGCCCATCCATTCTCACCTTCCCTCTTAAACAAACCAACTTCCAATGTATAACTACAGTAGTGTTCACTCTATTATTCGCCCTCGTTATCCAAACTTCCTTCTTGCTTTCAACAATTTGGGAAAATCACATAAACTATACGAAGAAGGAGGAATAAATATGCCAGCACAAGTGGGAGCGGTTAAAGTCATCACGGTATCTTCATCCAGTATTTTTAATATTGGAGACGTATATTCGATGTGCCCAGAGAGTTCAGCAAAAACTTATGCTGGTGGAGGTTCCTTTAATACAGGTGACGGAATTCGTATAAAATTAGCAAATTCAAATACGTACGTGTACGATAAAGATCACGTTGACCAACCAGTCGATTAATTAGTGGAGTGAGCAGCATGAACATGACGATCCATCAATCGATCAACATTTATATGATCAAAATCGGTTCCATAACCAATTCTTCCGTTTTGCAAATCGGCAGCACTGGAAGTATCCAGGCCCAAGCGGATATTCATAATACCGGTGGATACACAGAACCAGCTGAAGAAGCTATACCACTAGGAAAACGCTCTACCCCATTAATTCCACTCTCCCAAACAAAGCACGATTTTTAAGCATCCACATAAACTAACATAGGCCTTAACCTAAATACAAACCGATTTTTTTACCAAGCGTGAGAGGGGATTTTTTTATGAATGGAAACGAATGGACTACTTACTTTTATGACCTTCACCAGCATATTCAGGAACAAGGTAAAAAAATAAAAGAATTGGAATCAAAATTGAACCAAGTAGAAACGATTTCCAAAGAAAAAAATAAAAATACAATCGAAAAAATCGAATACAATTTTGACCAATTAAAAATTGAACGATTGGAAGGAACACTTCATATCGGGTTGTCACCTAGTGATTTAGCAAACATTGACGATCTAGGAATCAATCAAACAAATCCAGCCAATTTCCAACCCCCAATGAAGCAGTCGTTATTATCAGACCTAAGCCAACACATAAACCAAGAAGGTCCAGCGTTAATCCAAGATTTAGCTAATCAATATCGACAGCCTGTTGACGAAGGCTTTCAGTCGATCATGCTACAAGATATTGAAAAACAACTCCCCCAGCGTATCGCTTTTTACGAACAGGAAGCAAAAGATCAAAATCTAAACTCGGGAGATCAACTTACAGCCTATATTACGGAACAAATAAAAAACGAAATTTATCAATCACTTGTTAACTATATGCAAAATAACGAACAAGAAGGAGCAGATCAATGAATTTGGAAGTTCACAACTGGGGATTAAATGTCGGGAATGTGGAAGTTGATGCAATTACAGCTTCGTCAGTATTCCTGATCGGTGATAATGACGAAATGATGCTGGCATCGTTTTTCGATACACCACCAGAAGCATTCACTGTCGGGAATGTTGTTCCATTAGCACCATAAAATAATAGTTTTCGGAGAGTGGTGACAGCATGAAAAAAAGGAATGTACGTGTTAAACATATTAAAGGAAACTCGGTGTCATTTAGTTCGATTTTTTCGATTGGTGACACAGCAATTGCCAGACCAAAATCAAATGTGATAGCGGTACAAAAAGAAGGGGACGTTTTTACAAGAAAAGATGATGTAGATTTTAAGAACTATCGGTTATTTAATAGACCTATAAAATGGCCGGTACACAACAAAAATATTCAACAACAAATTAACCATCACACAAACAATATCAATGTGCATTATACATCTTTTATTGGTGTAGAAACGTCTTCTATCTTTCAAGTAGGAAGTATTAACAGCATCTCCACTGAAGCGCGCATCAAACATTTTCGAATATTGCATGATGAAGATGCGAATGTTGCACAAAGCACATGACACATTCATACTTTATTTTATGATAGAAAATTTTTTCGAGAAGGTGTTAAGATGCCATCGATAGTAGGTCCTTTAAAGGTAAACAGCATTGATGGTGGGGTTGTCAATTTTGGAGACTCATTTTACCTATCTCCAAAAAGCACCTCTAAAACCAGTGCTGGTTCGGGGTCGTTCAATACTGGAGACTTTATCAACACAAATACTGGCTACAGTTCAACAAACCCATTTGACCAAGACGCATATGATCAACTAATAACTTCGAACGCTTAAACGGTGTCAGCCCCCTGCTAACGTGGTAGGGGAACTGATCCGTTATTTATATTGCGATTGATCCACAACCAATATTTGTATGCCGTATATGATCATACAGGCGGACATTGCCAATGAGCCCCAACCAAGCGTTTTTTGGTCAACCTCTAGATAATTGTTACAAATCTGGTCATCCGAACTGATATACAACCATGCCATTATCGTAAGAATCAACATGATAAATACATAGAAAATGCCTTTTCCAATTGATCCCAGTTTAACCCAACTATCACGGAGAGGGACTCCTGCCATAAATGGTAAACTAATAAATTTGAATAACTCCACCGCCTGCACGGCAATCGCTTCATCCATTGATCGCGGTATCATCCAATAACCCCAGATAATTATAAATAAGAGCATTCCTGGTACGCCATTGCTGTTCCATTTCGCAAAGAAGTGCGGAAATTTCAGTTGGAAAAAGCGTGCCATCAAAAAACCGGAAGTAACAAGTAGCGGCATTTGCATGTGCATATGCACGATCATAATTGACTCTAATAGATTTGCAACCGGGGGAAGTATTAAGAAAACATACAACAATAAACCATACATGGACTGTTTCATTCGTTATTCCCCCGCTTCTCATTAAGCATTGTGTTCACCGTGTTCGCAGCTTCTTCTGGTTTGGTGAAATCCATTACTTCTAGCAAATAGCCCTGCTTGCCAATCAAGTAGAATGCTGTATTATGCGTAAAATTCCCATTACCATCTGGAATCACAACAACCCGTGCTAATTTGTCATTAAATACGCGGCCACCAATGACTTTCGGTACAACAACATACCAGGCAGAGGTTGCCACTATATACCAAATATTTACTAACGTATGACCGAAACTCCAGAATAGCGTACGGCTTACCATAACGTTAATGGTTTCTTTCCAGCCAAGTGACCAAGGAATAAGCGTCAGCACTTCAATTGTGACACCAATACTACCAAAAAACCAAAGTACAAATACTCCCATCGCGAAAAATGCTAATAATGGTGTTACTTCCCCACGATGATGTTTTCTCCAGTGAAAATAGTTGATAAAAGCACCAAAGCAACAAGACCAAATACCGAGTACAACAAATACTAATCCGATATAAAACACAGGAGAAGCTGCTAGTGGTGGATAAAATGTATATAGCACGGATGCTTCATTCATTAAAATTGTAATAACAACCAATGCAACTCCAAACAACATCAGCCAAAATCCGATCCAGGCCAGTTTCCGAACCTTAGGTAGGAGACCGCCAAGTGTATGAGAAAGTCCTGCATACAGGTAACCAATGATAAATGTAGTCGTAAAAATAAGGATTAATAAAATTCAATGTGCTGTTAACACTTGATAATAATTTAACCATACTGGCAACTCCAATAAACCTGCGCGTTGTAACCCCTGCAACAATCCTAAAACACCGCCAATAAGCAATGTAATAAATGATACAGTTAAATATGCTTTTGCTAATTTGGCATCTTGAAGATTAACACCTAATGCTTTTCTTGCTTCATTGCGAATAGTTGTTTTTACTCGTTCCATTTGTATTTCCCTCCTTTACTTCACCGTAATTGTTGTGGACATTAACTGATGCCCTGTTCCACAATATTCATTACTAAGAACTAAATAGCTACCAGGTTCATCAAATGTGTGTGCTATCTTCTGAATATGTCCGGGCATAACCATTGCATTTATATTTGTTCCAGCAATTTGAAATCCATGGGTTACATCTTTAGAAGTCATGGTAAAATGAACTTTTGCTCCAGCTGGGACTTCAATATTCCCAGGTGTAAAACCGAATGCTTGTAACGTCATAACAACTTCATATTCGTTTTCGCCAATCTGTTTAATCCCTGGTTCATCAAATGGTGAAGTTTGATCTACCTTTTGTGGATCAATTGTTTCTTTGTCACTCGGTGGTCCCATTTCAAGTGCAAATGTTTGATGCCCAACATCGACCATAAATAATATTAAAAGACCGCCACCCACATGATGACAATTACAGCTCCAACAATCCCCATTGAGATTAATGTGCCTAGTTAACGATTTTTCGTCTTCAGTAGCTTGTTTTTTAGAAAGATTCGTTTTGGTTGTTTCCATTTCCACCCCTCCTTCGCTTCGAACTATCTATTACACTTACATCATAGTTAAGAAGGTAATGTGAAGAAGTGAAATGAATCACAATCAGCTGTAATTTTTCTTACAACCGCTTCCAACAATTTGCCTGTTACAACCGGTATTCCATAACAAGCGAGCAAACCCCCTAAGATCAAAGGGTTTGCTCGTTATGGACACTGATTATAAATAACAACAAATCCGTCACAATTAGAAATCCAATCCTTGTGATTATTGTTGAATAGGTTATTGCTTGGGTGACAAAAAGATCAACTTAACCGCATTGGTTCACTTTCTATTGATCTTTCTCATACGCTAAAGTATATCTTATTTAAAGGGATAGAATATGATGAACAATCCATTAATTCGGATCGGAAGTATTAAAATTACCAATATGACTGGAAATGCATCGATCACAATTGGGGAAATGACCCAGTTAAATCCTAAATACGAGGATCAATCCCAAGGAACCAATTGTGCAATAGGAGATTCATCATCAACAGCTTCTATAATGGAAAACAAGCAAACAAAGGAACCAAAACAGGAAAAAGGTTCATCATCACAATCAGAGGATAAAGCCAATTCTGGTCAGAAGAAAGCCACTACAGCAAAAGGAACTGGGAGGATAAATAATGAACGATCGTTTTATGGTTGGCCCGATTAAAATTGATTCGCAAGCAGGAAACTCCTCCGTTAATTTTGGCGATACTTCCTTTTCCGGTAATACGGTCTACAATAAAAGTCAGGGGAATGCAATTGGAATAGGTGATCCTTCTTCTGTATTTGCCCCAACAAAAAACGGCTGGCTAGATAACGATGCAAATGATCAAGATTCAGGAGGGAGTCCAACGATATCAAATCCTTATCAACCTTAGCTTTGCGCCATTTAAGCGAATGCACCAAAGAGTGATCACCAGATTTGATGGGATCGGACTCATTTATATATATTCCCAAAGCTAAACAGACCTGCTCCAATGAATGGAGCAGGTCTGTTAAAGTTTCATTATGAAATAGGCGGGACCTTCAAGACGAGTTGCTTGTCAAAGAAATAAAGATACGTTTCTTTTACCGGCTGCTTCCAAATGGTTTCAATTGCTTGTCTATATAGATTCATTTGCGTCGCATACCGCTTCATAAGTTTTGCTTTCACTTGTTCTGTAACATCCCCATCAATTGCATCTGTCTTGTAATCTAAAATGATCCAGCCATCATCTTTAGGAATAATACAGTCAATGACACCTTGTACAAGTACTTGTTCGTCAGTCTCGCTCGTCCATGATGCATATACCGTACTCGCTGGTAATGAGAGGCTAAAGGGTACTTCCCGATGATGTTTGGTAACCGATAGGATGTATTGACCAATTTCCGTTGTAAAAAACTGTGCGATCGCATGATAATCAATAACCGCTGCCTCATCGTTCGTGAGTATTTCTTTTTCAACAAGTACCTCAACAAATTCCTCTAGCTCAACATTATTTAACGCTTTTTTAAGTGAAAGGTGCTGCATAACGGTATGCATAGCCGTTCCGCGTTCAGCAGCTGAAATGGTCTTCTCCTGTTGCATAAATTTTGGTCGCTTAACGATCGGCGCTTGAAAGGTCTGGACAAGTTGTTCACTGCTATATTCATCCTTCAATTCACGTTGCCGCTTTAGTTCAGTAACTGTTTGTTTTGCCCTTGCCGTTTGAGCTTGCTGGAACGGATATTGATAAGAAAGTCGGTTATCAACTGTTTCTGCCAAATTGTCGTCCGTTAAGGTTAATGGCTGCCAATTGACAATCGTTTCTCTTAACTTCACATCCGCCTCTGTTGTTACTTCATCCAAATTAGCATATTCACTACCATGGACAATCGAAACGTTCCATGATGAAGGATCAACTTTAATTTCATCCAATACCGCGTCACTTAGCTCTTCCGTTCGCAAAACGTCATTTTTCTGGTGACGGATTAACGCAGGGCCCACCCAATCTAAATAGGTTTTCGATTCCATTCTGAAGTGTGCTGGTAAAATCCATCCAGCATGATCAACAATTTTTTGCCACTTCGCCTGTTTCTTTTCAAATGATGCAACGTTTGCAACCATCACCAATTTTTCCTTGGCTCTCGTCAAAGCAACATACAAAACCCGCATTTCTTCCGCTAAAAGTTCCCGTAGCTTTTCTTTTTGGAATGCATGAAACAGTAACGTCGGATATGTGATACGCTTTATTGGATCAATATATTTACTAGCAAATCCAAGGTCTTTATGCAGCAAGTATCGTTGTTTTAAATCCTGCAAATTAAACTGTTTATCCATCGCACCTAAAATAACGACCGGAAACTCAAGACCTTTACTCTTATGAATTGTCATAATGCGAACAACATCTTCCTGTTCACTAAGTGCTCGGGCTGCACCAAGATCTTCCCCTCGCTCTTCCATACGTTCGATAAACCGTAAAAAGCGGAATAACCCACGAAACGAGGTTGTTTCATAACCGCGCGCTCGATCATATAATGCCCTTAGATTTGCCTGGCGTTGCCTTCCACCAGGCATACCGCCGACAAAATCATAAAAACCTGTTTCCCGATAAATTTGCCAGATTAATTCTGATAATGCCCCTTGCCTGGAAGCAACCCGGAAACTCTCCAATTGTTCCAAGAAGTTCGTAACTTTTTCCGCTGTGTCACCCGTTTCACGCTTATAAAACTTTTTCAGCGCATCATAATACGTATGGCGTTTATCCGCTAATCGAATCGACGCTAATTCCTCTTCATTTAGCCCAACAACTGGGGAGCGTAGAACAGATGCGAGCGGAATATCCTGTCTTGGGTTATCAATTATTTTCAGTAAGCTTAGCATGATTTTTACTTCAATTGCCTCAAAGTAACCTGTAGATAGCTCTGCATAAACAGGAATTCCCTGTTTTTTCAGCTCATCAGCAATTGTTGGCGCCCATGTCATGGACCGCAGTAAAATGACAATGTCACGATATTGCAGATCGCGTTGGCTTTGTGTTGCTTTGTCAACAACTTGTAGGGGTTGGTTATCTTTTTGACCAATCCAGCCTTTGATTTTCTCTGCATATGCGCGCGCTTCTAATTGTGCTTTCTCCAAGTCTTGATAATTTTCGTCTTCATCTACCACTGCCTCCGTCTCTTCCGGTGCTTCACGATCGATAATCAATAACTCCGGATCAGCATCAGGAAAATCTTGCGTTTCATACATGTTATTTGCATAGATTAGCTCAGCGTCCTTGTCATAGTCGATCTCCCCTACATCCTCATCAAGAATTTGCCTGAAAATATAGTTGGCACCACTTAAAACTTGTTCCCTACTGCGAAAATTACTTGCCAAGTCAATTCGTTTTGCTTGATCCTCTGCAGTAGCAAAGCGTTTATATTTTTCAATAAACAACGATGGTTCAGCGTGGCGAAAGCGATAAATACTTTGCTTCACATCACCAACCATGAACATGTTACCAGGACCTTCCTGATCACTAATCAATGTCAAAATGGTCTCCTGAACAAGGTTCGTGTCCTGATATTCATCCACTAATAATTCGGTGAACTTGCTTTTAAACTGATTGGCAACACTAGATGGGATTGGCTGATCAACGCTTGATGATTCGTCAATCAATAACTGCAAGCAATAATGTTCTAAGTCGGAAAAGTCGACAATCGCCTTTTCGCGCTTTTGCTTTGTAAACCGAGCTTTAAATTGTTTGACCAATTCAGTTAGCTGTTTAATCACTGGTGCAAGTTCTTGCATGTCCTCAATGTGACTTGCCAAATCTCTTGTGAACCAGCTTTGCTTCATATCGTTCCAGCGTTTTTTGTAGCTATCCCGCAATGCTTTGACTTTTGCCTTTTTCTCTTCATTGCAGTCTACCTTTTTGGATGATAATTTTACAAACGAGCTTCCCTGCATAAATGCTTGTAGATCATTCCATGATTCAAGGTGTGCGATGAAGTTTTGCAAATTTTCCTTGTCCGCATCAATTGCGTCTGCATAATGGTATGGGCCATCACTTTCTCGTGTTAGGTTTAAGGCAAGCTCCATCTCTTCTTCCATTGCTGCCAATTGACCTTTCATTTCTCTTTTGATGATCCCAAGCCATGGTAATTCATCCTCTGTCCAGTTTTCTGGCACATTATAGACATCAGCTAATCTGTCAAGCCATACTTCTGGCCATGGATTTTGTACGGCAAAAGTGTACAAATCAAGCACCAGATTTTCCACGTCCACATCACTTCGATCACTGGAAAAACGATCGACAACAGCAAAGAAATGTCCTTGCTCGTCCCCTTCTTTGCCATACCATTCTTCAAATAAGTCCGCGATTACTTCCTGCTTCAATAAATCTGCTTCCATATCATTGGCAATTCGAAAGCCTGGGTCAATATCAAGCAGGTACGCATATTGTTTCACGACATCCAAACAGAAGGAATGTAACGTCGAAATCGAGGCACGTTGCAATAAGGACAATTGCTTTTTCAAATGATTGGATGTTGGATTTTCAGCAAGGGCTTGTTCTAATGCAAGCCCTACCCGATTGCGCATTTCCTGTGCTGCTGCATTTGTAAAGGTAACGACGAGTAATGTATCGATATCAACTGGATTGTCCTGTTTAATTAACTTTTGAATAATCCGTTCCACAAGCACAGCTGTTTTTCCCGATCCTGCCGCTGCTGCAACAAGTACATCACTTCCATCGGTGTAAATTGCCTCTGCTTGTTCCTTTGTCCAGTCAACCATTTATTTCCCCTCCTTTTTACGCAGCTTTTCAATTATTTCATCATCTTTCAAATCCGTTAATTTCCGGTAATTATTTTCCTCCAAAATCGGATCGAATTGACAAACGGAATGGAACGGGCAAAATGTACATGCAACATTTTGCTTGTGCTGATAAGGGTTTAAATGCACCCCGCCAGCAGTCATATCAATCCCTGCGTTTACCATCAACTGGTGGATGTGACCTTGAAGAACCTGAAACGTATCCTGATCCGCAACCTTTGAGCTGTTGTAAAATCCACCATTTTTCTTAACTCCTGCAGGAACGATTTGACTTGTCCCAGAATCAAGTGATGTATCCATTAGTTTGACGACATCTTCATTTGACAGAAGTAATCCTTGCATTTTATATTTCTTAAAAATTTCATGGTCAATATCTTGGTCCGACATCTTTTGTTTAGCGGAAATCATTGGATTGTGCACATGAAAATATAGTACCCCTGCTGGTGTTGCTTTTACACCGAGCCATTGCTCTGACTGGGATAACACTACATCTAAATACGCAAGCATCTGTAATGCAAGCCCATAATAGACTTCAACAAGGTTCAATCCTTTAGCACTAGATTTATAATCAATAATTCGTAAAAATAAATCCTCCTGATCTACTGCCTTATCAATTCGATCAATTCGCCCGCGCAGCATCAATTCAAAACCGTTCGGCAATGATAATGTTATCGGTGAGAGTGTTTGATTCTCACCAAAGCCAAGTTCCAGTCCAACTGGTGAAAAACTGCTTTGTCTTGCTTGCTCACTTAATACATAAGCAGCCCTCGCGATAACTTCCTGTAATTTCTGTTGGATATATTTATACCGATTGGAGCTATGCAATATTTGGTGCTGTAAAATCGGCGCCAAATTGGTAACGGCTTTGCGTGCATAGTTATCGGTATCCATTTTACTCAACTTAGCAAAATCCTTGCCTTCTGCTTGGATCCATTCGGTAATCTTTTTCAATGCTTCATGGAAAAGCTGGCCAATATCCGGTGCATCCAATTTATACGTTTTTCGCTCTTCAAGCCCAAGACTATACTTAGCAAAATGTTGGTAGGAACAACGATGATACATTTCAAGTCTGGAAACACTTGCTTTCACCTGTTTCGGATACAGTTTTTCGGTTGTTTCCTGTGATAAATTAATCGGCCTGTTTTGGTAATACAAACTTTGTAAAATGGTATAAGTTGTCCTGTGTTTTTTGTTATTGGTGATATACCAGTTTAACACATGCCACCAAATCGGTTGCACTGGGTACCCTTTTCGATGACGGGCAAGTTGTGCTGTTAACGCGGATCTAGTTTTAACCGGCGTGGTAATAAAACGATCTGCTTCGATTAATTCATCTGGATCCTGTAATAACAAGTGCTCACAACAGGACGGGAATAAATCCTCTATGCGTTTGATAAGCTGGGATGGCATTTTAGCTTTTCCTTCTTCATCACTTAACGGATAGCTAATCCACATTTGATCACTTACCGCAGTAAAAGCAAGGTACATGTAAAACCAGTCGTCAAGCAGCTGCCGTTTACTGCTATCCGCTAGTTGCATCCCGTGCTCAGCAAGCAGTTCACGTTCCCGCTCATTGATCATTCCATCAGATGACGGTTTCATCGGCCAAACACCATCATTAACGCCGAGTAAAAATGCACACTTCATGCCACTAATCCGCGAACGATCAATCGTCCCGACAATAACATGATCAATACTTGGCGGCACATGAGCAAATTTCAGCGAATCAAACCCTGCATCCAATGTGGAACGAAATGTCGTTAATGACATCGTTTCATCTCCAGCAATTTCAACCATTTCATCAAACAACTGGATAACAGCATTCCAAACCTGGTCTTGCTCACGTCCCTTTTCAATCTGTCCAGCTTCATCAAAACGATCGCGAAGGGTCTCCAACTTTCGCGGAACCTGAAGTCTCTCCAACCATTCAAAGAGAACCTGACACATCTCCCTTACCGTCTTCACTTGACGAATTTGCTCATCAAATGGCCCTAATGCACGGACAACTTGTTTACGGTACGCATTCATTCGTTGCTCGATTTCTTTTTCCGCATCTGTTTGGGCAGCCTGGTCAAAACCGCGGAATCGCCTGAATTCCCAGTCCTTATCGCTTGTCCACTTACTTCTTGAACGGATCCCATACTCTAAAACATAATTTTCTAATTCATCGATTGCATCATTGGTTAATGGATACGTTTTGTCGGATGATGGAATAAATCCAGTTTTTAACACCCGAAATATTGCATCATAACGCCAATTCCCTTCCACGATATCCAATGCTGACCGAATGAGTTCAATTAGTGAATGGTTAAGCATTGTGCGCTTTTCATCAATAAAGACTGGGATATCATAATCACGAAAGATCGTATCAATCAAATCGTGATAACTGTCCGTCTGCCTGATAAAAACAGCTATATCTTGGAATCGATAATTTTCTTCTCGTACCAACCGAATAATTTCCTGAGCGGCTCCCTCCACTTCAGCCCTCGGATGGACTGCCTCAGCAATTTGGATTGGTACATCGCCTTGAAATTCAGGGGCTGGACGCACATCGAAATTTGTTTCTAAATGTGCGAAGTGAGGTCTCTTTTTAAAACGTCCCTGAGCCGGATCTAGTACGACCGACTCTTCAAGCGGAATTTGATTTTCTTGAGCGATCGTTTTTAATAACTGATGTGTCTCTTTTGTCTGATAAAATAAATCCAATTCCGAAACAGCCGCATCTTCTGGGTTATCTACTGTTAAGGAAACCGTTACATGCTTAGCCTTTTTCATCAGAGCTTCAACAACGTACAATTCCTTTGGGGTAAAGCGATGGAATCCATCAAAATAGATCTCTGCATCATTCAGTAATGGTGCTTCCTTCACTTTTTCAGCCAATAATTGTAGTTGGTCTTCACTATCAATATATTTATCTTGCAGGTATATCACTAATTTTTCATAGAGGTATGTTAAGTCCTCAAGTTTATTCGTTAACGCCACTTCACCTGGTTGTTTGTGACTAAACTGATTGATTTGTTCCATTTCCATTCTTAGTATTTCAGGGGTAATGCTGTACCGCTTAAATTCGGTAATCATTTTCTCTAATTGTTCAAGAAACCCTTGCTTTTCCATCGCCTTTTGAAAGACGCGCCAATCCGATGTTTTTTCTTCAATTATTTTCCGTAACATCATTTGCACACCGACTGAACTAATGAACTGTTTTGTTCCTCCACCAGTTTCTTGTAAAACACGCCAAGCAAGACGTGAAAAACTTACAACATGGGCACGTGTACTTCCTTGAACCATGTCATCACGAAACAAAGCATACTCCTGTTGAAAAGTCATTTGATCAGGAACAACATAAAAAATTGGTGACCCTTGTGGATCGTCTGCCAGCTTTTGTTTGATTTCATCAAGTATCCTGCCACTTTTACCTGTACCGGCTTTCCCCAATACAAAACGGATCCCCACTATAAATCCCCCTTACATGCATCTATCTATCTGAATTTACTTTTTTAGACAAAAATAAAACTCCTCTCTCATTTTATCAGAGAAAGGAGTTTTATTATAGCTATTTGCCAAGGCTTTAAACTTCACTAACCGGGCACTTTCGCTTTTGACTCTATTTGCCAAGAATAAAATTTGCTTGGGAATGACCTCATTTTCAGAACGAGCCACATCCAGCTGCAGTGCCCAACGACTAGTAGACTTCCTTCTCCTCCTTACGATAAGTCAACATCGAATCGCTACCGCTCTTCGTGTTTCCTTTATCTCATACGGTTCAGTCCAGTCTATACGTCGCTGCCAGGGCACTTTCGCTTTTGATTCTATTTGCCAAGAACAAAATTTGCTTGGGAATGACCTCATTTTCAGAACGAGCCACATCCAGCTGCAGTGCCCAACGACTAGTAGACTTCCTTCTCCTCCTTACGATAAGTCAACATCGAATCGCTACCGCTCTTCGTGTTTCCTTTATCTCATACGGTTCAGTCCAGTCTATACGTCGCTGCCCGGGCACTTTCGCTTTTGACTCTATTTGCCAAGGCTGAAACTTGCTTGGGAGAGTGGCCAGTATTTGATGTCTACTTTTCCGACAAGCTGTTCAACCGAGATGAAGCCGAATGCTCGACTGTCTAAACTATTCTCCCGGTTATCCCCCATCACGAACAATTTATCGTGTGGTACTTGCCTTGATCCAGTCGTTTCCATTAATGAGAAATCCTCAGTAAACGTTTTTTTTCCATTAGCGTTTTTAAAAGGATAGAGAAAGTCCTCTTCAACATATTCATTGTTGATAAATAGCTTATCATTTTCATATTTTATCTTATCACCAGGTAGCCCTATTACTCGTTTCACATAATCCTCTTGTTTATTAGCGTGAAAAACGATGACATCAAAACGATCAACATCTTTTAAATCATAAATTACTTTATTGACCATTAACAAATTTCCATCGTAAAGTGTTGGTTCCATTGATTCACCATCGACAACATAGCTAGCGAATAACACAGTACGAAAAACAATCGCTAAAACGACAGCAAAGAAAACAACTGGAATAATTCTACGATAATTAAACTTTTTCATGTTTGTTTCCTCCAGGGTTATTCTCTTTCTACATCATACCCTGTTTAGAAATTATTTAATCATCATTATCCCTTTTAGAAAATTCCCTTATGGTACTGGTTTTATGTTGTAACCTTTTTTCAATATATTTACCAAGTATCCAAAACAATGTAATACATATCCCAACAACTATTGTCCTGACTGGGTTCTCAGCAAACGACATGATACTTACACCAACATATGCCATCGTAAAAATCATCACCGATTTTCCTAATATGACGGCTAAGGCAAATTGCTGCAGACTGATTTTTGATAATCCTGATACAATATTAATTACCGATGATGGTGAAAATGGGAAACACATAAGTAAAAATAATGGCCCAAAACCATGCTTTTCAAACCAATTTGTTACTTTATGTACTTGTTTGTTTTTTCGTATTGCTTTAAATATCCGCTTATCACCAAGTCTGCGAACGATCATAAAAACAAGAATTGCTCCAAGACTGGACCCTAACCAAGATAATAAAAAGCCTTCTAATAGACCATACGCAGCAGAATTTGCAAAGACAAAGACAACTAACGGTAAAAACGGCAAAAAAGCTTCAAGAAATGGCAACAAAACACCTGGTAACGGTCCTAATTTTTCATAATCACTCAAAAGTTGTTCAATATAATCATCTAATAAATCATTTTCAATTATCATTCTCCAATTAGCTATGCTGATGTTTAATACATACATTTAGTTAAATCCCCTCACACATTTTACGCGCCTGAATTTTACTATTTATTGACTTTACATACTTTTATTTTAATGTAAACAGTGAAATATGCATAGCAAAATTAAACGTTTTTAGCCTCTTTCTTTCCATTATTAACAACTTTTCCAGTTTTAAATTGTATTTTTAATTCATTTTAACATATAATAGGTTAGAACAAACGTTCCATGTGGAGGGGATTTTTTGCGCTATCTTAGTGATCAAGAATTAGAGGTTGCTTCGCGCTTTCTGTTTCTGTCAATGGCAATTATCGTGATTCAACAAGATGTTCAGCATATTCAGATAGGGGCGTTTAAAATTAAGGAGCCCTACTTAAAACTATTGGAGAAGATGACTACTGAAGCAACAAATGAACGAAGAAAATTACGCAATGAGATGACGAAAAAGAATATTACAATCGTTACCTTAAACCACAATGATTCTTTTTCATCTTACCTTTTCGTTTGTCAAGGTCATGAAGAGCAACGAAACTATTTTAATCCAGCAATTCGTAAAAAGGTTGAAGGAATCATTCATGAACTTATGCATAAGGTTCTGCTACGATATCAACAGCATGCTTCCGCAAATACTTGAACCGATTATCCAGTAAGTAACGAAATTGTGCTGTTCGTTGTACCTGATTCAATACCGAACCATATGAAATATCCAAAATAACTTTTTTGCCTGTTTTAAACAACAATTCTGTGTGTTGATTTGAAGCTCTATTTACTTGGTCAATATGGGAGTGTGCAATCCATGAACATTTAGGACTTGACGGTGATGTTGTTGGAAAGAAATACATGCCACTAGCTGGATCAATTGCTATCGGTGCTTTGTGTGTAATACCACAAATATCTCTGGTCCCGTCTTGTCTGCCTTTCAGACTGGCTCCAAAGAACTTACAAGCGTAATCAACAATCTTTGTGGGGCTTTGTTCTGCGGTGATTTCTTCTTGTTCTTCTAAAATACATGTTGAAACTTTCCCTGCTTCACCCTTTTGCACCAACACCGCCATTGTTAGAGGAGTAATTTCATATACAGGTTCATAGTAATAATTATTCATCATTTTTTTACATCCTTTCCATGTTAAATGAAAAAGAAAGAGGCTTATTTACTAATTTAGCAAATTTTGTAGTAAAAAGGTACTAAAAAAGTTAATTTTCACAAAAGTTCACAAATTGTTCACAAATTAGTCCAAAAACAAAACGATGCTCTGGAAAAATACTATCCAGAGCATCGAATCTATTACATTTCGACCTTTTCTCTAAGGTTTTTTCGTAAAATTTTTCCTGTTGTATTCTTCGGAAGTTCCTCTAAAAACACTATTTTTGTCGGAACTTTATATTTTGCCAAGTGACTTTCACAAAACTCATGTAGTGCTTCTTCTGTTAAAGAAGGGTCATTTGCTACGACGAAGCTAATAACCGCTTCGCCTGAATCTGGATCTGGCGTACCAACAACCGCTACTTCTGAAATACTAGGATGTTCGTACAACACCTCCTCAACTTCACGTGGATACACATTATATCCACCAACTAAAATCAAGTCTTTTTTACGATCCACAATGTAAAAATAACCCTCATCATCCATTCGTGCCATATCTCCTGTATAAAGCCAACCATCCTTTAATGTAACAGCCGTTTCCTCAGGCATTTTATAGTAACCTTTCATCACGTTAGGGCCTTGAACAACTAACTCACCAACTTCACCAACTTCCACTTCTTCGCCAAATTCATCCACTACTTTATTTTCAACGTTAACAATATTTCTTCCAATTGATCCAGGTTTTCTTGGCTGATCTAATGGGTTAAAACATGTAACTGGAGATGCTTCAGATAAGCCATATCCTTCTGAAACAACAACATTAAATTCTTTTTCAAATTCCTTTAGTAACGCAACAGGCATTGCAGAACCGCCAGAAATACATAAACGAATTCCATCTAAATCTATCTTATTTCCTTCTGCCTTCATCCCTTTTGCGGTTTGGAGTAAATAATTATACATTGTTGGTACTCCGGCAAAAATTGTTGGTTGATGTTCTTTTGTAATTCGGAACACTTCTTGAGGTGAAAATTTCGGCATAATAATTACTGTCCCGCCATTCATCAGCGGTGCGTTCAGTGCGACCGTTAAACAAAAGACATGGAACATTGGTAGTGCTGCAATAACACGATCCTCTCCATTAATTGTTAAATAATCTGCTACATCTTTCGCATTGGAATAGAGGTTTTTATGGGTTAACATTGCCCCCTTAGGCTTTCCAGTGGTACCAGATGTGTATAAAACAATCGCCATATCGTCCTCATCAAGCTCAGAAGCGGAGAATTCAAGGCTGCCTTCTTCAATCAACCGTGTAAACGATTTCAATTTAGTTTGCAGTGGGCTACCTTCAAGCGTTATCTCTGGGTTCGTTTCACAAGATATGTAGTGTGAGACATCTGGTAAACCATCCGCGATTGCCACAAACTTGTCCAATAATACATCCATTGTAATGACTGCTTTTACGTCACCGTTCTTCAAAATATAGGTTAGTTCATGTGGGGTGTACAATGGATTTATCGGAATAACAACTGCACCAAGACGAAGTGCACCATACAATCCAATGACGTAATACGGACTGTTGCCTACTACGAGAGCAATATGATCACCTTTTCGATATCCTAGCTCATATAAACGAGATGCAAATTTAGACACTGCCCCCTCTAGTTCCTGGTAGCTTGTCTTGTTGTCTTGAAATACAAATGCTGTTTTCTTTGGATGGTTTCTTGCTGTAATTGCTAATTGATCACTTAAATTCACTTTTAAGCCTCCTCAATATTATGAATGAGTAATCATTCACCGTATGCGATAAAATTCATATTAATTATAAAATACAGACAATCGTTTTTCAAGTGTAAGCAGTTCCAGTTGGAGGTCCATAGTCTGACTATGAACCAAATTAGGTAATACTTTTTGGCAATGTTCACACATACAGCTGGGACAAAATCCAGTAAAAAGGCCTGTCTTCCAAACACGGAAGGACAGGCCCTTGGTAACTTAATATAGCAAATTAACAAAATCTTCTTTTGATATTTTCCCAAGATAATGCGGTACATCAACATCAGCTAAGGCTTCTTCGATCGCCTTCCGCTCATGACGAACACCGATTAATTTCTTTTCCACTTCTGATACTTCACCGATACCGAAGAAATCACCAAAAATTTTACAGTTTTCAATGATACCCTTTTTAACATCTAATCGAACATCGACAAGCCCAGCAGCAAATTTATGTGATGCTTGAACGTTAAATGATGGTGATTTACCGTAATTCCAATCCCAATTTTGATACCGTTCTTTGGAAATTTGATAAACATTTTCCCAGTCTTCTTCTGTTAATTCATATCGGGGCACATCTTTAACATCTTCTACATCAAAAATATACCTTAGAATCAGCTCTTTAAACTCGTCCATGGTAATTTTTTCATCAAGAAACTCAGAAATATTGGCAACACGACTGCGAATCGATTTAATCCCTTTTGATTCAATTTTTTCTTGTTTCACATTTAATGCAGAAACAACATTTTCAATTTCTGAGTCAAGCATTAACGTTCCATGGCTAAACATGCGCCCCTTTGTTGAGAACATGGCATTACCGGAAATTTTACGTCCGCCAGCTGCAAGGTCATTTCTTCCTTTTAACTCTGCTGGAACACCTATCTTATTCAGTGCTTCTACTACTGGCTGCGTGAATTTCGCAAAGTTTTGGAAGCTATCCCCATCATCTTTTGTAATAAAGCTGAAATTCAAATTCCCTTCATCATGGTAAACAGCCCCACCACCAGATAAGCGACGAACTACTTTTATACCATTTTCGTCAACGTAATTGGTGTTGATTTCTTCCACTGTATTTTGGTTTCTACCAATGATAATCGATGGACTGTTAATATAAAAAAGCAAATATGTATCTTTTTCGCCGAAGTTTTGTAAAATATATTCCTCTAACGCCAAGTTGATACTTGCGTCTGTAATTCCTTTGTTGTCAATAAATTTCATTGCTTAAACCCTCCCTCAAATATTTGTCCAAATCCATTGTAATCCAATTTTGGCGGGCAATCAAAAGATAGATACGTACTATTTTTCCCAAACGAGTCCTTCATCAGCTAGCTGAATTGTACCGTTATAATATTGTTTAGCTTCACGAGCCAATTCTGTTACATCTCCATAATGTGGCAAATGGCTTAACATCAGTTCCCTAACACCAGCCTCATTTGCGATTGTGGCACCATCCTTGCTATTCATATGACCAGCATTTGAACCATCTTGATCGGCATAGAAATTACAATCGGTAATCAACAAATCTGCACCTTTGGCAAAATCACTCCACTCTGCTTTATACGTTGTGTCCGCGGTATATACGATCACATTTTCCCCATCAGTAATTCGCATACCATAACATGGAACAGGATGGTCTGTTTTGAAAAACGTAATGGAAAACGGCCCTACCCTAAGTTCTTTATTCGGATCATAAGCAATGCCTTCTGTACACTCATGCGTTAATGATGCAAATCCCTGCTGATCCTCCATATGACCATAAATTGGTAAAATTTCCTTCTCTTCACGCAAATACGATTGGACAAGCCAGGCATATTGCAACACACCAATATCTGCTACATGATCATGATGATAATGGGATAACACCACCGCATCAAGATCCATCACATTTTTGTAATTTTGTAGTTTAGCTAAGGAGCCACTTCCAGCATCAATTAATAATGTAAAATCATCCTTTTCCACCATATAAGCGGATGTCGCACCATTTGCTGCAGGGTATCCACCCCAAAAACCTAAAACAGTTAATTTCATTATAAACACCCCAAATTCAAAATTTGTTGTAACACACTATTGACAACTCGCATACTGTTATAATACAATACAGTTACTAATACAAAGGAGGATGAACATGGAAAACATCGTTGAATTTTATAAAAACTTACCGAAGAAGAAATGCCAACAATGTGGTGGCGATATCAACGAAAAGGCAGATTGCTATGGCAACATCTGCGACGAATGTGATCATCCAGCACGTTAGTATTAAATAATCGCAATAATAAACAAATCATGTATTACAACTGTACTATAACATTCTAACCATTTCTACTAAGCAGCTATCCCTTAGCTGTTTCTTTTTTTGATTAGTTTCTTAGAAAAACTAAACATTTACCTCGACTATAGTGAGTACGAACACTTCACTCTATTTTTTTTACTTTCCCCAAAGTGTGAAAAATCATACCATTCATGTTAATTTTGTATTATACTATTAATTAGAGTATCGAAATAATAGTATTGGAAGGGGAAAAGAATATGACAACAACAACTAGCGCAAAAAGGTTGCAGCGATCCGAAGTTCCTAATGAACAAACATGGGATTTGAGCGATTTATTTTCATCAGAACAAGCTTGGGAAGACGAATTAACAGCTATCCAATCAGATATTCCTAACGTTACTAGTTACAAAGGCAAATTAGGTGCTGATGCTGAAACATTGTTTAACGGACTTACAGCACTTGAGAACATCCAAAAAAGAATTATTCGTGTAGCGACCTATGCTAACTTACGTGCAAGTGCTGATGGATCAGATCCCGAAAATCAAGCTAACTCTGCAAAAGTTTCGTCTATACTAGCAGCAATTGGGGCTGAATTAGCGTTTGTTGATTCCGAATTATTAACGTTACCAGAAGCAACAATTGAACAATTTATGCAGGAGAAAAAGGAACTGAAAACATTTGAGAAAAAGTTAGCGGATTTGCAAGAAAAGAAACCATATACCCTTACACCCGAAATTGAGGAAACTTTAGCGGCTCTTAGCGAAGTTCATGATGCGCCATACATGATTTATCAACGCAGCAAATCATCAGATATGGAGTTTGCTTCCATTCAGGATGAGGATGGAAATGAACTGCCAATGTCGGCTGCACTTTATGAAGATCGTTATGAATTTACAGCTGATACGGATGTTCGCAGACAAGCTTATCAATCATTTACCAACACGTTAAATCAATACAAAAATACATATGCTGCAACATATGCTACCGAAGTTACTAGACAGGTAACCATGTCACGGTTACGAGGATATGATTCAGTGACTGATATGCTATTACATGGACAGCAAGTCACGCAAGAAATGTATCACAATCAATTAGATGTCATTCAAAAAGAATTAGCGCCACACATGCGTAAATTTGCGAAATTAAAACAAAAAGATCTTGGTTTGGAAGAAATGCGTTATTGCGATTTAAAAGCACCACTTGATCCGACTTTCAACCCAAAAACGACGTATGAAGAAGCTACATCGACAATTGTTGAGGCATTACAAGTTATGGGACCTGAATATAGTGAGATCATAAAGAAAGGGATCAATGATCGTTGGGTCGACCGTTCTGATAACGTTGGAAAAGCAAATGGGGCATTTTGCTCGAGCCCATACGGTGTACACCCATATATTTTAGTAACGTGGACAGACATGATGCGTGGCACGTTTATATTAGCACATGAGTTAGGGCATGCCGGTCATTTTTACCTCGCCGGGAAAAACCAATCGCTCGTTAATACGCGCCCATCAACTTATTTTGTCGAAGCACCATCAACATTGAATGAATTATTGCTTGCCAATCACTTAATCGAGAAGTCAGATGACAAACGGATGAAACGTTGGGTAATCAGCCAGCTACTTGGCACCTACTATCATAATTTTGTTACCCATTTACTTGAAGGAGAATTTCAACGCCGTATTTACGCTCTTGCTGAAGCTGGCACGCCATTAACCGCAAGTGTCTTATGCCAACAGAAGATAGAAGCAATCGAAAATTTCTGGGGTGATACAGTTAAAGTTGATGAAGGTGCAGGCTTAACATGGATGCGCCAGCAACACTATTACATGGGGCTTTATCCATACACCTATTCAGCCGGACTAACTGTTTCTACGGCCATGGCGCAGATGATTCAAGAGGAAGGAAAACCTGCTGTTGATCGCTGGTTAAACGTTTTAAAATCAGGTGGAACCATAAAGCCACTTGATTTAATCAAACAAGCTGGTGTCGATATGTCTAAACCAGATGCAATCAGAAATGCAGTCGCATATGTTGGAAAACTTGTGGATGAGTTAGAGAAAAGTTATGACTGAATTGTAAAATGAAGTTGTCCCATTTAATGAAGGAGATTTCCTTTATTAGATGGGATTGTTTTTTGGGGAGATGTTCTTCGGTCTCGGGTTGATGTTTTTGCTTTCGCGCCGATGTTCCTGCTCTCGGGCCGATGTTTCTGCTCTCGCGCCGATGTTCCTGCTTTCGCGCCGATGTTTCTGCTCTCCCGCCGATGTTCCTGCTCTCGGGCCGATGTTTTTGCTCTCCCGCCGATGTTTCTGCTCTCGGGCTGATGTTTCTGCTCTCCCGCCGATGTTTCTGCTCTCGGGCTGATGTTTCTGCTCTCCCGCCGATGTTTCTGCTCTCCCGCCGATGTTCCGGTTCTCCCGCCGATGTTTCTCACTCTAGCGCCGTAGCTCTCTCTTCCTAAAACGTCCCTCACCTAAACATATAAAAACAGCAGCACCTATTAAAATGCTGCTGTCATCTTATTTCAAAAATGTTAACACATCTGCAACTGCTTTCTCACCTTGCTCAATACAATCAGGTACACCGATACCTTCATATGAACTGCCAGTTAAAAACACACCAGGCAATTGCTCACTTGCTTGATCACGAACTTCGGCGATTCGTTCTTTATGCCCAACTGTATACTGCGGCATTGCATTTTTCCATCTGGAAATGACACTGAAATCGGGTTCTTGCGTTATATTCATTGTCTTATTCAAATCTTTTAGCACTATATCAACGATTTCCTCGTCCGATAAATCGACTACTGACTGATCATTTGGTCTTCCAACATAACAGCGCAATAAAACTTTTCCATCTGGTGTTGATGTTGGCCATTTTTTGTGTGTCCATGTACAGGCAGTAATTCGGAAATCACTATTACGTGATACAACGAACCCAGTACCATCAATGTCTTTTTTAATTGCTGATTGATCAAAAGCTAAGGCGACATTTGCGACGGAGGTTGCTGGGATATCATTAAATATCTTAAAGAAATCATATTGGCTAAACATTTTTGGTACCGTATAATGCGGTGTTGCCATTACAACTGCGTCAGCTTTACATACTTCCCCATTGCTGAGCAATACATGATAACCATGATCTTTCTTTTCAATATGATCTACTGCGGTATTCAGTGAAACGATATCACCCAACTGTGATTGAAGTTTTTCAATCAATGTCTCAAATCCACCGTCAAACGATAAAAACATTCCTTGCTTTTTCTTTTTATTCTTAGATGATTTAGGAGATGTTTCCCTTAAACCTTTTATCAAGCTACCATACTGTTGCTCCAACTGATAGAAATTAGGAAAAGTTGCCATTAGACTCATGTCATCAATATCCCCAGCATAGATTCCTGATAATAGTGGTTCAATCACATTCTCAAGTAATTCATTGCCGAACCGATGTCGGAAAAACTGACCAAGTGATTGATCCGCCTGTTCCTTCCCTTTTGGCAATGTGTAATCCAAACTAGCACGCATTTTTCCTCTCCAGGAAAACATTCCAGATAAAAGAAACGGACGAATTTGCGTTGGAATCCCCATACTAAACCCACTTGGCATTTTATGAAGTTTGTTACCTATCAGAATATAGGATTGACCTGTCCCATTTCGTACAAGTTTATCACGAATACCAAGATTCTCGACAAGTTTCACGGCGGGTTTCTTTCGCTCTAAAAACGAGTCTGGACCTTGTTCAATTGTAAATCCGTCACGTCTATACGTTTTAATTTTCCCGCCTAATCGATGACTTGCCTCCACTAATTTCACATTATATGGCAATTTATTTGCCTCAATCTCTTTTTGTAAATAATAAGCCGCGGTTAAGCCTGTAATGCCGCCACCTACAATGACGATTTGCTTATGATCGCTCATTCCGCTTCACTTCTTACTTTTTTCATCACAACATCAGCTAGTGTATCGATAAATTTCGGATGCGCATTTGGCATTTCCGGACGATAATAGTTAGCACCTAATTCTTCACAGACTACTTTGCACTCATAATCATTATCATATAAAACTTCTAAATGATTGGCGATAAATCCTACTGGTGCGTAGACAAATGTACGATATCCTTTTTGTTCATAAAGTTCTCTTGTTAGATCTTGAACATCTGGTCCCAGCCAAGGATCCGGCGTGTTTCCTTCACTTTGCCAGCCGATTTCATAATTCTTTATCCCTGTACGCTCTGAGATTAATTTTGCTGTTTCTTTTAATTGATCTGGGTATGGATCACCATTCTGTAAAATTTTCTCTGGTAAGCTATGAGCAGAAACAACCAAAACAGCATTTTCTTTCTGATCTGCTGGCATCTTGTCATAGACAGCATTAATTTGCATTGCCCAAAAGTCGATAAAGCCTGGCTCGTCATACCAGCTTTCCACAGAAACTATGTTAGGTTTACCGTGCTTTTTCGCTGCTTCATTTGCTCTTGCGTTATATGATTTAACACTAAAGGTCGAATAATGTGGTGCTAAAACAAGGGAAACAGCTTCTTCTATCCCATCGTTTGCCATTTGTTCCACTGCGTCTTCAATAAATGGTTCGATATGTTTTAATCCAATATAAACATGAAACTCATATTCTTCCTGGGATTCGTTTAAATTCGTTTCCAGTGCCTTTGCTTGTTCCTCGGTTATTTTGGCTAATGGAGAAATACCACCAATTGCTTTATAGCGATCCTTTAAATCCTGAAGCATTTCATCTGTCGGTTTTCTTCCGTGTCGAATATCGGTATAATATCGTTCAATATCCTCTTCTTTGTACGGTGTTCCATATGCCATAACTAGTAATCCCATTTTCTTTCTTTCCATTTTCTACATCCTTCCTAATCTATATACCAACTACTATCCCATATTGGTTACACACGTGAATATGTTTGAATAAGTTTAGTTAACTTTTTCAGTGTTGCTGGTTCAATATCTGGTGTTACACCATGACCTAAGTTAAAGACATGACCACCAACATTCTTGCTTTCATCTAAAATTGCTTTTGTTCGTTCTTCAATTGTTTGCCAATCAGAAAGCAATATTGCTGGATCCAAATTACCTTGTAAAACCTTGGTGACACCCATTTGTCTTGCTTCTGTAATAGATGTTCGCCAATCCAATCCAATCACATCCACTGGCAGGTCATTCCACTCTAAAAGTAGATGCCTTGCACCTACACCAAATAAAATTAACGGGACATTTTCCTGTTTTAGTTCTGTAAAAATCCGCTGCATCACTGGTTTGATATATTTTCGGTAATCAGCTGCATTTAGTGCACCTACCCACGAATCAAAAATCTGAATCGATCTTGCACCTGCACGTATTTGTGCTCTAACATATGCAATAATCATATCAGCCAATTTATCCATTAGTGGAAACCAAACTTCAGGACTTTTATACATAAAAGCCTTTGTCTTATTATAATTTTTCGATGGGCCACCTTCAATCATGTAGCTTGCTAGCGTAAATGGAGCACCACTAAAACCGATTAATGGAACACTTAACTGTTCTTCCGTAAGCAAACGAATCGTGTCCAGTACATATGGTACATCTGCTTCAGGATTGATAGCACCCAGCTTCTCAACATCTTGAAAATTTTCGATTGGATTATGAATAACTGGTCCTACATTCTTTTTAATCTCGACATCGATACCAATAGCTGGCAGTGGTGACATGATGTCTTTGTATAAGATTGCCGCATCTGTATTATAATGTTCGACAGGTAGGCGTGTTACATAGGCACATAATTCAGGCTGATGGGTAATTTCAAATAACGAATATTTTTTCTTTAGTTCCCGGTATTCCTTCTGGGACCTACCAGCTTGCCGCATATACCATGCCGGTGTATAATCCGTTTTTTCACCTTGATACGCTCTGATTATCGTGTCATTCATCTGTTTTGACATTTTATTCATCCTTTTCACATCTTTAGCTTGCAATTAACGGAAATTATTCCAATACACATTGTGACCTATTGAACATCTAGCTTTTACTATAGCGATTTCCAGTCTTTCTGTATAGCGAAGCACGTTAATTGTCATTAATTTGTCTTAATTATAAGGCCAGTTCAACCGTATTCGATTTTTTTCCTTCGACTTTTGTTAGTGGATTATATGGAACCACATAATAATGTTCGGATCGAAGCAGGGACATATTCTTAATAATGAATTCGTTGCTATCCTCCACAACACCAATTCGTTTATCGATTCCTTCCTCGTTTTCCTTGTAAATATGGTAAACAACCCGTTCGTCCTCAGCACCAGACCACAATAATCTCCCTTTCACAAGCGAAAAACCGCCAAACGTATAATCCGCCTTAGCGATAATAGATTCCGGCAAATTAATTGGCCTTGGTACAGCTTCCACATTGTCCGGTTTCTTGAAAGTTGTTTGTAATGACGTTTGCTTATCTAGTTCGCTTAATATCTTTTTTGTCAGTTCTGTGGGATATTCACTTCCACCAGTCAGATAATGATTTTCATCCGACTTATCATATCCCATCCACAATGCACTAACATACTGCGGTGTATATCCAACGAACCAAGCATCTTTATCCTTACCTTCAACATATGGATGTTGCGTTGAACCAGTTTTTCCGGCTAGCGCATTTGCATATTCACCCTTACTTGCCGTCCCATTATCAACGGTTTCCTGTAAGATCTCGGTTATATTCCAAGCAACTTGTGCGTCAAATACCGCTTTTTCAGAAGGCTCTGCTTGAAAAATCAATTCATCTTCCTGATTATAAATCCGGTCAATCGAATGAGTTTCAATTGTTTTTCCATCATGGACAAAGGTACGATAGCTTTTTACCATGTCAAGTGGTGTCAGCCCCTGTTCCAAACCGCCGAGCGCAATAGCTAAACCATCATCTGGTAGCGAAATATCCATTTTTTCCAGATAATCTTTTGCATACGGTATACCAATTTGATCAAGCAGCCAGATAGCAGGAGCGTTTTTTGATTCGACAAGTGCTTCATATATCGACACCGCTCCATCATATTGGTCATCATAATTCGTTGCAATATACCCGTTACGTTCGATTTTTTGATCGGGTACCAAGGAATATGGTTGATAGTTATCTTTCATCATCGCTGGTGCATACACTGCAATTGGCTTCATTGTGGAACCAGGCTGACGTTTAACTGTCACGCGATTTAGCTCTCCTAATTGATAATCCCTGCCACCTATCGCCGCAACAATTTCTCCGTTATTTTGATCCATCATGACAAAAGCACCTTGTACACCTGTCGTATTTCCCGGGAAATAGTCATCGTTTTTGAATTGGTCATAGGCAATTTGTTGGGCTGTCTCGTCCATATTCACCACAATTCGATACCCGCCACGCTTTAGTTCATTGATTGACAGTTGATGTTCCCGTGCAGCTTCTTTCATCACTAAGTCAACATAGCTGTCAACAGACGGATTTTCTGTTTGTTTTTTCACATGCAGCCCTAATGTTTTTCCTTGCTCTTGAACACGTTTTTTTGTCGACATCATTCCTGCATCATCCATTGCTTTTAATACGACATTTCTTCGTGTTAAAGCTTTTTCTGGATAATCAATTGGGGAATAACCATTTGGCGCCTTTGCCATCCCGGCTAAAAGTGCGCCTTCTGTTACAGACAACTCTGCAGCTGATTTAGAAAAAAACAATTGTGATGCTGTTTCAATTCCATAGACACCACGACCGAAATACATTTGATTCAAATATAATTCCAGTATTTTTTCTTTTGAAAAATTGCGTTCTAAGTATATTGCTGCCATGACTTCTTTTGTTTTGCGCATCCATGTTTTATCATTGGATAAGAACAAATTTTTGGATACTTGCTGGGTTATCGTACTCGCACCTTCAACCTTACTCATTGCGATAATATCTTTAAATACAGCCCGAAATGCTGATTTAAAATCGACACCAGCATGCTCATAAAATCGTCTGTCCTCAATGGCGATAAACGCATTTTTTACATGATCAGGTACATTTTCAATTGCTATCAAATTTCTGTTTTCATGATATAATGAAGCAATAACTTCCCCATCTTGCGTCTCAATTATTGTCGTCGAATCCAGCAGCAAATCTTGTTCATCCACGACCAGGCTTCCACCGAATAAAATAACAAGGTAGCCAAGTAATCCAAAGAATACAATAAATCCAACAATGAAAGTCGGCCACTTTATATGATCCGGTATTGCTTTCAGCCGATTCATTACCGTGTTATCCTTACTGTTCATAGTTCACCCCTATAATGATTGCAACTTGCAATCGCTTTGTATAGTATACGACATATTTCAGCAAATCGAAAGCAATAATATTTACTATCAGATAATAATTATTATAATTATGTAGTGGATTAATCACCAATTGTAAAGGGTATAATGGGGACGAAACATTTTTTTCGGGAGGAGAATGAAACGTGAATGCATATATGACAAATGGAACGTATGACTTTTTAACAAAACTACAGGAGAAATATCCAAAGATCAACTTCTTTTACATGTCCAGTGGTTCGAGTACACTTGCCTATTACGAAGGCCAACAGAAAGATGTTTTTGCTGCCGGCCGGGAATTTGAAGCTATCGATACTAGCGGAGAGATCAAGCAAAGCGGATTTATAGTGATGAACAATATTCCAGTAACTGATGATGGGACTGCCATGTTTGAGGAGCGCTTTAAACAGCGGCAAAGTGAACTTAATAAAACGCCTGGCTTCCAAGCATTCCGTTTATTACGACCTAAAAAAGGAAACACTTATGTTGTTTTAACACAATGGGCTTCAGAGAACGATTTCAACAACTGGAAGAACTCCGATTCATTTAAAAAACAGCATCAAGCAGGGCCTACAAAACCGCCCGCATTTTTTGCAGATAAACCATTTATTACGAGTTATCATATGATTGATCCGGATAAAATCTAGCTTATGGCAGACAAAATATGAACAAAAATGGCTTCACATATAATTGTGCAGCCATTTTTATTCTAAATTATTAATTCAGTGTATCAACTTGTTCCGATGCACATAAACCGCTGCCTGTGTACGGTCGTTAACAGCTAATTTCCCCAATATGTTGCTAACGTGCGTTTTCACTGTTTTAATACCAATATACAATTTCTCACTGATTTCCTGGTTGGTCATTCCATTACCGATACAAAGAAGTACTTCCAATTCCCTGTCTGTCAAATCTTCGTGGGGCTTTTTTGGTATCGTGCGAAAAGTTGTCATCATCTTGCTAGCAACTTTCGATTCGATCACTGTTTCACCCTTAGCCCCCTTTTTGATCGCTTCTGTAATTTCCTCAGCTGAAGAAGTTTTTAAAATATAGCTGAATGCTCCTGCTTCAATCGCTGGGAAAACCTGCTCATCGTCATAATAGCTTGTAAGAATAATAATCTTACAATCAGGTAATTCGTCCATAATTTGTTGTGTTGCTTCAATACCCGTTCCATTCTCCATGATTAAATCCATTAAGACAACGTCCGGCTTTGTCTCCAGCACAAGTTTTGCCCCTTCATTTCCGCTTGCTGCCTCGCCAACGACATCAAGTTCATCATCTGTTCGTAAATAGGCTATAATTCCTTTACGAACAATTTCATGATCATCAACGACTACCACTCGAATCATACTATTTCCCCCCTTATTAACTAGGAATGCGGATATCAATATAGGTGCCCTCTCCCTCGTTTGACCGTACAACAAACGTACCACCTAATTCCTCTGCACGTTCCTTCATAGTTTTTAGTCCATATGACGTTTTCCGAACCGTATCCTGTTCCATAGTAAAACCAGCACCATTGTCACCAATATGCAAAAATAATTCATTCTCTCTCTTGTTCAACTGTAAGGTAACTTCGGTCGCATTCGCATGACGCAATATGTTTGAGAGTGATTCTTGAATAATTCGAAACACATGTTCTTCCGTTGTTTCGGATAAAGTCAAGTCATCATCAATGAACAAATAGAAATCGATCGTACTTTTTTGCTTCAATTCGTCTATTAGTTTTTTCACACCTGAGGAAAGCGCTTCCCCTGACAAATGTACAGGACGAAGGTGTAACAACAATGCCCGCATTTCTGTTTGTGCTTTTAGGGCTGCAGTCGCTACCTCCTGCATCTGTTCTTTAGCAATTTCCGGCTTTTTCTCCATTTGCCTCACCGCTGCTTCTGACATCATCGTCAGCGCAAATAATTGCTGGCTAACAGCATCATGAAGGTCGCGTGCTAATCGCTGACGTTCCTCAATAACTGCAGCTTTATGTGCTGATTTTGCAAAATCTGCTTTTTCATCGGCCATCCGCTGCAAGGATTTTACTTGGTTTTGCAGTTTTTCACCTAACGCATTAAGTTCATTAGCGATTCTCGTAATTTCGTCATCTTCGTTAAAATAAATCCGTGAATGATAGTTTCCGTTAGCAAATTGCGTAATCAACACTGAAAGGTAATCGACTCGTTCCTTCATATCACTACTAGATTTAAATCCGGCATAAAAGGAGATAATAATTCCTAGAAAAATATACAATAATACATAAACAAAAATACTTGTTGCGTTTAACCAAACTGGTGCAAATAACACATATATCGACAATAACAATGATAAAAGTGTAATCATTGTCAAAAACAAACCATATAAATGGGAGCGAATATAACTAAAGCGTATGCTACTAAACCGTTTAATCATGATTTCTTCCCCCTTTACACAACATCAACGCGGATGGATCCTGCTTTTAACTTTAATTTGATATCCAACTTGCGGATCGCCTTTTCGTAATCCATTGACTCATATAAAATACTGCGGTTATTCCCATCAGTTGTCTGGTCAAGGATATTAATTTCACCGGCTTTCACTGATGCATCAACGCGAAAAGCGACATGTTCCGGTAACAAAATTTGCACATCACCAGCCCAACTGTTGATGGTAATCGGAATCTCTTTTTCGGGAATAAATGCTTTGGAAAAGTCAATATAATAATCTCCCGCCGCATTCCATAAATCCATTGGTTCCACTTTCCAATTTTGTTTCTTAAATTCATAATCACCAATTGAAAAACGATGTGTCTGCTTATTATAAGTTTCCTTCTTATCATCTTTCACGTGAACATGAAGCTTATGTTTACTTCCCGGCTTAATAATACTGTAACCAATATAAATAATTAATAATGGCCAAAGCTTTACAATATCGGAAAATGTAAAATCAATAATTGCTAATTTTCCTAAAAGTAAGAGCCCCCCAAAGATAACGAATAACGAGCCAAAAATCCAACTGCCGCTTTTATGTTTAAAGTTATCAATAAACAATTTCAAGCCAAGTAGAATCAAAATCAGCGGAATAATTAGATTCCAGTAATCATCAATCCGAAAATCTATAATTCCAATATTTGTCAAGACTAAAACTGCACCAAGTATTATTAGTCCGAATGCCAATATATAGCGAAACATTATGGAACACCTCCCGGTTAATCTTTATCCTACCACATCGTATAAAATTGAATAATGAACCCTGGCTTGATTTTACCTCCGTCTTAAGTCGGATATATTTGCAATCGGAATTTTCGTACATATTCGTAAACCTTAATCCACAGAACCAAGAAAGCAAAACCAAATACAAAACCCGCTAACACATCGGTTAAATAATGCACACGGATCATGTAACGACTAATTCCAATAGCAAATATAAGGATAGTTCCACTGATTTGTAAGACGATAACGGCTTTTGCAGTCTTCAGTTTTTGCGTCATAAAATAAATCAACAAGCCATAACACACCATCGAAATCATTGCATGTCCAGACGGAAAACTATACCCTTCTGCTTCAGCCGCCGCAAAAATACGTGGGCGTTCCCGTGCAACAATTATTTTTATGCCGATGTTTATCATGTAGCTGAGCAGTATACCTCCAACAAACATGAAACAGACAAACCAATTACGATAAATCCACCATAATAGAGCACCTGCGAATATGGTGAACGGCATCAGAAAACTGCCCGATCCAAGTTCCGTTAGCCAACGAAATAAGAAATATAAATTGGTTTTATCTAATCCTTCCACAAAGTCGCGTGTCCATTGATCAACATATGGGACTACACCATTTTTAATCTTTACTATCCATAGTAAAGATGTGAATAACAATAGCACGATTAGAAAAAGATAGAAATAGCGTCTTTTTTTATTGGACATAACCCGAAACCTCCTAATTCCCATCATACTCCAAAAAAGATGTTTATACTATTTGATTTCGGGAATCTATATTATATAAATAAAATACTTATGTAAGGTTGGGATTAATAATGAATGAAGATTTAAAACAACTAATTGACGGATTAAATGTAGACTTATCACATGAATATGGCGCAGCAATTCAATACACGTATAGTGCATCAGTGGTATCAGGATTATACCGATCGGCTTTAAAACCATTTTTTGAAAGTGAGATCAACGATGAAATGGGACATGCTGCATACTTATCGGAAAAAATCAGTGCACTAGGCGGAACACCAACAACAAAATCTGCTGAAGTTGAACAACCAACAGAAGTAAAAGCTTTACTGGAAGCGACATTAAAAGCAGAAAGTGCCACAATTGAGCGCTATGAACAGCGTAAGCAACAAGCTGCTGATTTAGGTTACACGGAGCTTGTAGTGAAACTTGAGGATTTAATAGCTGATGAAACACATCATAAAGAAGAAGTAGAGCGCTTACTTGCTGATCCAAGATTTTCATAAGACATATCTTTTCCCCTTTTTAAAGGATAGCTTTTACAGGCTGTCCTTTTTTTACTCTTTCACTTCAAAAAAATGCTATAATATTAATAAATCTAAAAATTGGGGGAATTATGGTCATGTTAAAAAAAATACATAAAGCAATTGACGATCTTTACCCGGAAATGGTAAGGACACGAAGATATTTGCATCAACATCCCGAGTTATCCTTCCAAGAAACAGAAACTGCAAAATTCATAGCAAATTTTTATAAAGGATTAGGGATTCCTTACCAAGCGAACGTTGGTGGCAATGGTGTTATCGCCACATTAAAAGGCGGAAAACCCGGTAAAACAATTGCATTAAGAGCTGACTTCGATGCACTACCGATTCAGGAAGAAAATGATGTACCGTATAAATCGACTGTTGATGGTGTAATGCATGCATGTGGACATGATGGCCATACAGCTACATTATTAACACTTGCTAAGGCTGTTCTACCTTTTCAACAAGACATTCCCGGTACGATTGTCTTTTTACACCAGTACGCTGAGGAATATGCACCAGGTGGGGCAAAACCAATGATAGAGGCAGGAGCACTAAACGGTGTTGACGCCGTTTTCGGTACACACCTATGGGCAACAACACCACTTGGCGTTCTCCAAACATCTAAAAATACCTTTATGGCTGGAGCCGATCGCTTTGAAATAACGATCCAAGGGAAAGGCGGACACGGTGGTTATCCACACGAAACAAATGATGCGATCGTAATTGGCACACAACTTATTTCACAACTCCAGCAAATCGTTTCAAGACGAATAGACCCTTTAGAAACAGCTGTCGTCACAGTTGGTATATTTGAAGCAGGTAGCGCCTTCAATATCATCGCTGATAAGGCAAGGTTGGTCGGCACAGTTCGCCACATTGATACGGCTATTCAGGAACGAATTATTACGGAAATAGAGAGGATTACCAAAGGAGTTTGTGTAGCGCATGATGCTTCTTTTACACTAAATTATGAAAAAGGTTATCCCCCATTAGTAAATCACGAAAATGAAGCGGGGTTGGTTATCGAAGCAAGCAAACAAATTAGCGAAATTAACCGAAGTGAATATGTGTTACCCGTTATGGGTGGTGAGGATTTTGCCTATTATATGCAGGAACGCCCTGGTGCTTATTTCTTTACCGGTGCCAAAAAAGAAAGCAACCCATACCCTCACCATCATCCGAAATTTGATATTGATGAACGAGCATTGCCGATTGCAGCGAAAACATTAATAGAAGTATATTTCAAATATCAACAACAAAATTAGACAAAAAGAGGTTATCACAGACACAATACATCTGAGATAACCTCTTTTTTTACGTTAATACGAGCTGCAGATAGCAACAAACAATGCAAAAACAGCCTACGTTAATTTCTGTTTTACATACCCCGTAATAAACAGGTAATTAAACAATAATCCCCCAACTAACGTGATTCCAAATCCTTGGTAATCGCCAAAGAATAAGAAAATGCCTGCATAGATAAATGTCTGAATAAATGTTAGCTGAAACAGCCATTTTAGAACAGCTTGTTGTCTGTACTGCTTAGAAACGGGATAAAGATCAAGCCAAATGTTCGTCCGATGATGCTGATACAATGTCATCATCTGAAAACTACTCATATATAAAAATAATAACGCAAAAATAATTTTCACCCAGCCATTTGGCACGAAATAAATGACTAGTCCACCAATCACAATTAAACGCAAGTACATTCCCAAATAATCACCACTACGGATGAACGTGATGCGATACAAATAATCAAAGGTAGATTTTTGCTGAAAAGGAACTCGATCAACAAGTGACACAAGCCAATGCCTTTTCTTCACCCGATTTTTTAAATGTGGGACATCCGTAAACATATTGGCAATCCGGTAAAAAAACTGCATCCGATTACGATCCTTTTCCACTAACAAATCCCAGACGATACCTGCTTGTTTTCGAGAAACACGTAAGTCATACAAAAACACACAGATAAACAGAATCGTTGCAATGGAGGCAAGAATCATATCCCCATGAAGAAAGAAATAAAACACCGCACAATTTAACAGTAACCGTGCCAAGGTGTCGACCTGTCTGACCCCTGGCTCTCTTATCTTCAGCATCCACCAGTTTGCCAAAAGGTTCCATACTTTAAAGATCAGCACCACAGCAATTGTAATTAAATAAACCTGACCACTACGATCCGGATATGATGCAAAATAAAGTGGTCCAAACGCTGCTACTGTTAGCAAAATTAAGTACAGCTGGATAACAAAGCTATAAATTAACGCATTGCGAAAATAAGCACCCATCTTATGTTCCGCCGCAATTAAGAAAACTAAATCTGGCTCTTGTAGCAATGTTCGAACAGGACTATAACTCACCAATAAACCAAGTACAATTCCGATTATCCATGCTGTTGGAAAATTTGCTGGCAAATCAGTTAACCATTGTTGATAATAGTAGGCAAATGCTGAAATAAAAAACAGCATAGCAACCGCCATATGTCCAGTAAATATATATTTTAGGTAACGACTTGTCTCTTTTAAATGAGTAGAAAACCGCTTTTTAAAAAATGCATGCGAATCAAACATGGCTTTCTTCCTTTGTCAATTGAACATATAAATCATCCAAAGTTGCATCAGGCATTTGAAAATTCTTTCGCAACTCAGCCAGCGTACCAATTGCTCGAATTTTGCCATCGTGTAAAATAACAAATCGATCACAATAGCGCTCCGCTGTTGCTAAAATATGCGTTGACATTAAGACGCCTGAGCCATTTGCCTTCATTTCGTCCATTAATTGGAGATACGACTGAATGCCCAGCGGGTCTAATCCTACAAAAGGTTCATCAACAATGTATAATGGCGGTTCAATTAAAAACGCGCACATAATCATTACTTTTTGCCGCATGCCTTTGGAAAAATGAACCGGAAACCATTTTAATTTTTTCTCCATTCGAAATTCCTTTAGGAGTGGTTGCAATCTTTTTTCAAACAAGTCTTCTGGGATATCATAAGCCATTGCTGTTAAGCGTAAATGTTCATAAAGTGTTAATTCATCATATAATATCGGCATTTCTGGTATGTATGCCATTTGGTTCCGATAAACTTCCGGATTTTGTTCAAATGTTTTGCCGTTGACCGAAACTGTCCCTTTTTTAGCCTGCATCAAGCCAATAATATGTTTAATTGTTGTACTTTTACCGGCACCATTCAAACCGATTAATCCAACTATCTCTTTTGGAAAAACATCAAATGAGATGCCATGCAATACATTTTTATGTGTATAGCCACCATGAAGGTTTTCAATATGCAGCAAAGGTTTCACTAAAACTTCCTCCTATTTCAATAAGCGCGAAGCAGGCAAATTCCACCCACGCCAGACGTCAATCGCCTACCTAAAATTTTACCATTTATCATTGCTAAAGCCAAAACAAACTGTGCAAGGAAATTCGACAAAAAAATTTAAAAAAGATGTGTATAAAAAATTAATATCGGCACAAAATAGTTATTGAAGAACGGGGATGCTTCACTACAAAAAATTTTCGTGTGAAAACAAATGAGGTGTTGGTGATGGGAACACTAATATGAATTTGTATATTAACACAAAAATGAGGTGTTGGTGAAAGATATTCTAATGATATAAAACCCTTCTGCCAGAATTCATCCCAAGGACTTCCTTGAGATGCTGACAAAAAGGTTTTTGTAATCAAGTTATAAGCCAAGCGGCCAATTAACGAACATTACTAAAGTCCCCAACGTTAGATCATATCGATATCCTCGTTCTTCAATAACAGGCTAGCCCCGCCAAGGGCTAGTCCTGTTTGTTTTTTGGGTTAATTTTCGCCTATAAAAAGACAGAAAACTTTACATACTTTACTGTTCCTATATACAATAAGAGAAACGAAATGAAGGAGGAATCATGATGCCACATGAAGATTGCATTTTTTGTAAAATCATTAATGGAGAAATTCCCTCAGCAAAAGTATATGAGGATGATCACGTGTATGCCTTTCTTGATATTAGTCAAGTAACAAAAGGTCACACATTAGTTATTCCAAAAACGCATACAAAAAATATTTATGAGACACCACCCGAAGTTGCCAAGGAATTATTTGCCCGTATCCCGAAAATTGCCAATGCGATTAAAGAAGTATACCAGCCTATTGGGATGAACCTATTGAACAACAATGAAGCACCAGCTGAACAATCCGTATTTCACTTACATATTCACATCATTCCGCGCTATGGAAAAGGTGATGGTTATGATTTGGGCTGGACAACACATGAAGACGATTATACACCAGATGACTTGCAGCAAATAGCTAAGGAAATTAATGAAGGTATTTAGAAATTGATGCTTTTTATTTAGTATGTTATTTGGTATAATAATGATAAGTTTCTGCAACTGGCGATGAGCGCACAGTTGGGAAGTAAATTAGCATTAGCTGAGTAGAGGAGAGATACAAGTGAATACAAGAGTTTTAGTTATTTTATCATTACTTGTAGGAATTGGTGCAGTTCTGCACGCAGTAGTACCCGCGATTCTATTTGGAATGAAGCCAGATATGTTGTTAACGATGATGTTCCTAGGAATTATGTTATTTCCGAAGACTAAATATGTTGTCCTGTTAGCAATTGTAACGGGGATATTATCTGCTTTGACAACATTAGTACCTGGTGGGCAAGTAGCTAATATGATTGACAAACCAATCACAGCACTTTTATTTTTTGGCTTGTTCTTATTCATAAGAAATAAAATGAATGGTAATATTAGTGCCCCTTTCCTTACAGCAGTTGGTACCATTATTAGTGGATCTATTTTCATAAGTTCCGCACTTTACATTGTTGGTTTAATGGATGGAGCGTTTACGGCATTATTTTTAACTATTGTTTTGCCTACTGCTGTGGTAAACACAATCGTCATGATTGTTATTTATCCAGTTGTCCAACGAATCCTAAAAAGAACACATCTAATTACTATTTCGTAATTTATTTGAGACTGAACTTTAATAATCCTCTGGCACAAGCCTGTCAGGGGTTTTTTTACGAACAAAAGCGTAAGCGCCCGTTTAGCGACGTACGGACTGAAAGAATAGATAATAGTTGAAGGGATCCTGGAAATTTGGATCAGTCTCCCCTTTTTCTTATACTTTTTTTCAGAAAACCTTTATAATAAAAGTATACTTTGCATATTATCTCTTTTCACGTTTACTAATCAGTTGAAAAGAGAAAAACATATACTAAACTTGTTAATTGAAAGGAGTATTCACGTTATGGCTAATGGCAGGTCATTATTATTAGGGTTTGTAGTTGGAGGCGTCGTTAGTACTACTGCTACACTACTAAGTACACCTTCCTCTGGTAAAGATTTGCGAATCCGTGCAAAACAGCAAGGTGTTGAATGGAAACAGATGCTTGCTAATTTAAGACGAGATGGAATGCGATTGAAAGAACAAATTACCTCTACTTCAAAAGAGGGGGCAACATTAGTTAAAGAGTTAACAAAAGAAATGATGGTTTCAGTCCAGGATTGGAAAGAATCAGTTGGGCCACATCAAGAAAATATTCAACGATACTTAGAACAGATCGAATCCAGCTTAAAAGACCTCGAGGATAAAATGCAAAATCAGCAAGAAAAATATTAAAAAGAACCGGCTGTCTTTAGCAAAGATAGCCGGTTCTTTAGATATATTATATGTAAAAAGGAACAATTACCTCATATCCTTCCTAAACGAAAAAAAGTTTTTCAACAAAATACCTAACATTAGATTTGTCATAAAAGTACTAGATCGCACTCAAATATGACTTACATACGTGAGTGTCCTTACTTACTCACCCACTTTTCATTCGAACGATTGGCTTTGAATTTAGGTTTACATTTTCATCCTTGTATCACCAAACTTAAAATGTGTTTTCAGATATATGTACTAGTGAACAAACATTAGAGATAGAATGACACTTCCATTAGGCTTCCGGATTCTAAGCTTTTCTTTTCAATAGCTATACATCTTCTTGACATAAAAATGCTCCCCTCAAATAAACAAATTTGCATTTGAGGGGAGCATATCAAGTCAGTCTAGCTTTTTGTTTCATTCTTTAAAAGATTACTTGTCACCTAAACCTTCTGTCCATTTTTTAAGTAGGTCAGGATTGTCTTCAAGGAATTGGCTTGCAGCTTCATCTTCAGCAGCACCACCGTTAATGGCAACAAGCAGCTCGTTTTCTATTTCCTCATTGTAATCTTCTGTCAAACGCTGCATTACTTCATATGCAGCAGGTGAGTCTTCTTTAAAGTTTTTATTTGCTATAGCTTCGATACGGTCACCATCACCACCATAGATTTCTTTAGGATCTTCCAACATTTTCAAATCCATCTCAGCAAATGCCCAGTGTGGTTTCCAAAGTGGCACAATGATTGGTTCCTCATCAGCAATTCTAGATTTCAGTTCGGAAAGCATAGCCGCTTCAGAACTTTCCTGAAGAGTCCAGTTTTCCAGTTTATATTCTTCTAAAGCTTTTACAGTATTCTGCATAATGCCGGCACCCGGATCAATACCAACAACAGTCCAATCCACTGACTCGCCTAGATCTTTATTGTCTTTAAGATCTTCAATGGAATTAACATCTTCCATATAGGATGGAACCGTTAAGGCAAGCGGAGCTTTTGCAACGAATTCGCCAACAGATTCAACATCATCTTCGTACTTCTCCCAATAAGATTGGTGTGTTGCCGGTAGCCATGAAGCCGTCATGAACGCTGCATCACCATTCGCAACACTTGACCACATAGCGCCTGCTTCAACTTGTGTAGTTTCTACATCGTATCCAACTTCTTCAAGTACCTGTTTAACTAAAGGCGTACGTGCAAGTGCTCCAGCCCAAGCGACATATGGTACAGTTAGTTCTTTTTCACCGAGTTCCACACCGCTGTCACCATTACTGTCATTACCGCTGTCGTCAGCGCTGGAATCTCCCTCATCTTCTCCGCCACATGCTGCCAATGTCACAGCCAGCACAAGCGCTGCTAGCAATCCTAAAAATCTGAACTTCTTAAACATAAGAATGTCCCCCTTCTAAATTTAATGTTTTATATAGTTAAGAGTTCTTGGCTTTATTGCCTGGAAAACTCTAAAACTGCTATTATTTATTAATCCCTTGCGTTATTCGGTCGAATAATATCGCCAATATAACAAGGGAAAGTCCACCCTCAAATCCAGGTCCAATTGCAACTTGTGTTACCGCTCTGTATACAACTGTTCCAAGCCCTGGAGCTCCTACCATTGAGGCGATTACAACCATCGATAATGAAAGCATGATAGTTTGATTAATACCGGCCATGATTGTTGGCATGGCAAGCGGTATCTGAACTTTTGTCAACCTTTGTCCAGTTGTAGAACCAAATGCATTTGCCGCTTCAATCAGCTCTGCATCAACTTGCCTAATCCCAAGATTCGCCAGTCTAACTGTCGGTGGCATGGAGAAGATAATTGTTGCAACAACACCAGGCACCATACCAAGACTGAAGAAGACAACAGCCGGAATTAAGTAGACAAATGCAGGCATTGTCTGCATGAAGTCAAGTATAGGTGTGATAACCGACTGAACTGTAGCTTTTTGTGACATCCAAATACCAATTGGAATCCCAATAATCATCGAAATGATAACGGAGACAACAACAAGTGAAATTGTTTCAATCGTTTCAGTCCAATATCCCAGGTTATTAATAAGACCAAGACCAATAAGTGCAAATAGACCAAGTTTCCAATTTACAACCCACCATGCAAGCAATGCAATTAGCACAATTAACACCAACGCAGGTACAAGTTCCAACAACCAAACAGAGTTCTCCGTGATAAATTCAACAACTGCTGAAATGGTGTCAAAAAAGGCCGCCAAGTAAGTAGTCAAAAAGTCAACTAATGATTGTACCCATTCATCTAATGGGAGCTTTGGAAATAGTGCTCCTTCATTATCCATTTGCTTCTTCCCCCCCATTTCCGTTTAACACTTGACCATTACCAGCAAGCGCACCAATAACGGAACCTCTAACAACAATTCCGACCAGTCTTCCTTCGTCATCTAAAACGGAAAGCGGCGCCTTATCATTAGACATCGGTTCAAACATATCAGATAGCAATGTATCCTGTTTAACTGTCGGTATGTCCGTTGTCAAAACATCTTTCAAACTCATATTCCCTTTAGTGGCATCAGCTGCCTGGTCTGCCGTTACATAGCCAAGTAACTTTTTCTTCTTATCAACAACATAAATTGTCGAAACACCATTATCTTTCATCAGTTTTAGTGCAACATTTGCACCTCTATCAACAGATATACTTTCAGCACGCTTCATAATATGTTCTGCCGTAAGTACCTTTGAAAGATCAACATCCTCAACGAAGCGTTCAACATAATCGTTGGCCGGATCCATCAAAATTTCTTCGGCTGTACCGACCTGTACGATGGAACCGTCTTTCATTAAAGCAATCCTATCACCGATACGTAATGCCTCATTTAAATCATGTGTAATAAAGATGATTGTTTTGTTCACGGATTGCTGCAAATCCATTAACTCATCCTGCATATCTTTCCGAATTAATGGGTCCAGTGCACTAAATGCTTCATCCATTAGAAGAATATCCGGATCATTTGCTAATGCTCTTGCCAAGCCAACACGCTGTTGCATGCCGCCGGAAAGTTCATTTGGGTATTTGTCCAGATAACCTCCCAAACCAACCAGTTCAAGTGCTTCACGCGCTTTTTTCTCACGTTCTTCTTTATCTACCCCTTGTATCTCCAATCCATATTCAGTATTTCTTAGTATCGTCTTATGGGGAAGGAGAGCAAAATTTTGAAAAACCATACTCATCTTTTTTCTGCGCATATTCCGTAGCTGCTCTTTATTCATACTCGCCACATTTTCATCACCAAGCCAAATCTCACCTGAAGTTGGCTCGATTAAGCGATTAAGCATGCGGACAAGTGTAGATTTACCACTTCCAGACAGCCCCATAATAACGAAGACCTCGCCATCATTAACCTCAAATGATGCCTGATTAACACCAACTGTCATCCCGGTTAATCCAAGAATTTCATCTTTTGTTTTATTTTGATCAAGGTATTTGATGGCCTGTTTCGGACGCTTGCCGAAAATCTTTGTTAAGTTATTAACCTTAATTTTACTCATTTTTTCACCTCACAAATTCTATAATTCTAGTTTTACTTTGAAGAAGTAGTTTTCAAAGAATACAGAAAACAGTAGTTGTTTATCTGCTATTAAAAACTCAAGTAAATTTTGACCCCTACTAAAGAACTGTTTTAATGCTATTTTTAAAATAAAGGACAATAGTCTTAAAACTTTTCTATTAGATTTGAACATGAAGCACCCTCGAATAGAATTATCGATGCCGCATCGTTCACTCTTAATACTATATATCTAAACCCTTCATCATTTCAAACATTAAATTCCGCTGATTTTGTATGTTTTTTTCGTACAGTTTATTCTGTACGGACTTTTTATTGAGATTCCTTTTAATTACTTAAAATTACTCCCATTTCCTATCCAATTGTCTATTTTCAATATTTTTCATTTTGTTGTAACCTTTTATATAGCAACGCTTTTAGGAGGATTTTATGTTCGAACAACGAAATGAAGCAATCACAAATAAAATTATCAGTGAGTTTGCCAAAACAATCGAAATGTTTGATTTATCTTCATCTGAAGCGCGTCTGTTCGCTTTTTTATATTTGAAAGAGCATCCCATGACATTGGATGAAATGAGCGAGGCATTAGGAAAAAGCAAAACATCTATGAGTACAAGTGTTAGAAGTTTACTAGATTTGAATCTTGTTACACGTGTGTGGAGAAAAGGGGTACGAAAAGATTTATATCAAGCAAATACACATTTATTTAAATCATTTATGAATGCTTCCATAACCAAATGGATTGATGCCACGAACCATCAGCGTGATTCATTGGAAGAAATGGTTGAGGGGGTTAAATCACAACTAGTAAACCAGGAAGGAAATAAAGAACTCGTTTCCATTGAAAATCAATTAACTCATATTATTGAATTTCATCAACAAATTGAAAAAGCATTTAGGGACATGAAAAATGAGGATACATAAACAAAATTTGTTTAAAATTATGAATCGCCACGCATGAATATAGATAATAAAACAGCATGTCCCAAAAGGAACCGTTTTCACCCGCAATTTCCCTCTTTTGGGACACTCCATCCTATACTATATATCATCACATTCTACAATTCGAATAAATTCATTCATGAGAGAAGGAAAATAGCCTTCTTTTTTTAATGCAAAAATAGTTTTAGTAGGATCTAATTTTTCAGTAAGCATTCCAGCAAAATGGATCAGCAGTGAAGTGAAATCTAAAAACCCCTCCTCCTTTTGAAAGGTGAATTTTTCATTCAACATATCTAATAATTGAAAAAGTTCATAGTACTCCCGATACGTAATATTATTTTCAATGATTAATTTAATAAAGGGATATTGATTAATGTCAATAAGCTTTGATAATAACTGCAAATGAAAGGCTGTCGTATCGTCTTTTTTTAAGTTGTTCAATCGCTATTTCTCCCCCTTTTTATACCAGGAAATGATTGAGTGAAATCAGCAGAAAAAAAAGATAAAATTTATGTTAAAAACCTATTGCTTTTTATGTAAAAACATACTATTATTCTTCGTGGACTTACGATGATTTTTCACGAATGTTTAGCAAGGAGGGGTCAAAAATGAACTGCTGGAAATCAATTAATTTAAAGAAAGAGTTCGGATTAACCCGTATCTATTTTATTTCATTTTTGATCAGTATAATGGCGTTTATTTTCCTTTATGTACCATTATCCATTATCCATGGAACAACGAAAGTTAATGAAGCTGGTATTATTCCATTCAGCATTGCTTTAATCATGTTGCCTATCATACATTCGTTTATGCATATTTTACCACTAATTCTAACCAATAAACGAACAAAAAAGAATTTTAAATCAAAAAAAATATTGTTACCAAAGTTAACGTACCATCCAATCGCATATTTATCAAAGCCATTATCTTTGTTTGTTTCTTTAGCACCAACTCTTTTTGTTACGATACCAGGTATTGTAGCTAGCTATTATTTTGTTGATTATTATGTTTATATTTTAATATTTACGTCCTTTCATATCGGTATATCGTTTACTGACTTTTTATACGTTGTTCATATTATAAAAGCACCAAAAAAGTCATTTATCGAAAATGAACATGATGGATTTGCCATATTAGTAAAAGCACAAGATTAACAGGATCTGCAACGTGATTGCAGGTCCTGTTTTTTTGGAATGGCTGTTTTCTAATAGTTGTTTTTTTCACAATAGATATAAAATGCGACGTAACTGCTGGGCTCTTTTCTATAAGTACGTGCATTTCCCGCCGTCCGGGATCGCTCCGGGTGGATGCTTTCCGCGGGCACGGCCTCAGCCTCCTTGCCCCGGCGAGGGGTATGTCGACGTTGTCCGCAAAGGACGGTATTAGTCGACCATCCTTTTCCAACCACTCTTTGGGGTCTTCGGACACGTGCTGTTCCCGCAGGAGTCACCACCCTCCGCTCCCCCGGACTAGTGAAGTGGTAGGATGCGACTTTATAGAACACGTACTACTATAGTTAGTAAATGCAACACTAGCGGAGGAAATACACGGAGACTCCGGCGGGAGAAAAGGCCTAGGTGAGACCCCGCAGAGCGAAAGGGGAACAAAGGCTAAGATCGCCACGTCCTGTGGCAACGCCTTCGTGACCAACGTCGTGTTGGCCTGAGGAGGCTCAGCAGCCACCCGCGGAAAGCGTAGTGTATTTCCGGAGCGGGTAAACGCACCAACCATCATTTCAAGTTGTGTCGCATTTTATATCAACTACGAAATTTTAAAAGCAACAAACATTAAAAAGAGCCTTTAGCAGACAGCCCTTCAGATAAAGCATATCATTTCAACTTTGTATCGAATACGTTACCCAAAATAACAACGCTTCTTTTTACTCGGGAAAATGGACAATCTATACTGTTCAGAGCGGCTATATTTTGGTACAGTTATAAATATGATACTATAATTACATAATTCGTAACATATGCTATGTCTTATTAGGAGGTTTTACATGTGATTATTGCTTTTGCAGTTTATGCACTATTTATTCTGTTGATTTTCAATTCATTAACAAATAGTTTTTGCCTAAAGATGGAAATGAACCAACATAAACAATCCCGTGTTTTTCGAATGATAAATATTATGATTATTGTCTTACTCATCTCTTCTTATGTAAAAGTATTAAATGTGGTTGGTGTGTAAGTATAGTTAAAAAAATCGAACTGCAGGACTATTTTTTTTTTGGACTAAAATGTGGTATATTTATCATTAGCTTTAAAAATCAATGGAAACAATTAGATTAGGAGTGTTCGATTAATGAAAAAATTAGCAATTGCACTTACACTTTCAGCTGGCGTCCTTGGCTTATCTGCCTGTTCAAACGGTGATGATTCAGAAGCTGTTGTTGAAACAGACGCAGGCAATGTAACAAAAGATGAGTTTTACCAAGCCTTAAAAGACGAATACGGTGACGTTGTATTAAACCAGTTGGTAACAGAAAAAGTTTTAGAGGATAAATATGATGTATCGGATAAGGAAATAGATAAGCAAGTTAAAGAGGCAAAAGATCAATTAGGTGATCAATTCGAAATGGCCTTACAACAACAAGGAATTAAAGACGAAGATGATTTCCGTAACAAATTGCGCCTAAGCCTTTTACAAGAAGCTGCAATTTCAGAAGACATTAAAATCAGCGATGAGGAATTAAAAGAGCGTTATGAACGTATGAAAACGGAAATAAAAGCACAACACATTTTGGTTGATGATGAAAAGACAGCAAAAGAAGTGGAGAAAAAGCTTGATGAGGGTGGAGACTTTGCTAAATTAGCAAAAGAATATTCAACCGATAAAGCAACTGCTGAGAAAGGCGGCGATCTTGGTTACTTCTCAGTTGGTAAAATGGATCCCGCTTTTGAAGATGCTGCATATAGCCTAGAAAAAGGTAAAATTAGTGATCCTGTTAAATCACAATTCGGTTACCATATCATTAAAGTAACGGACAAGCGTAAAAAAGATGAGGACATTGGCAAATTTAAAGATAATAAAGACGATATTCGTCGTGAAATTCTAAATCAAAAAGTTGATCCACAGAAAGCACAAGAGAAAATTTCTGGTCTGCTTGAAGATGCAGATATTAAAGTAGAAGATGAACAATTTGAAGGGCTCTTCAAAAGTGCTGACGACAAAAAAGATGATTCAAAAAAAGAAGATAAATAAAACAAACAAGGAGGCAAGTGCTACGATGCACTGCCTCCTTTTTATGTGAGTGAGAAGAAAAATATATGAGATCTAATTCGTTCTTAGGACATATTTCGTTGCTGTTTATTTTTTCGCTCTGCTTCCATTCGTTCTATATACACATTTCCCTCACGCTCAATAAATTGATGCTCCAACTTCTTTTCGGCACGTATTGCTCGAAAGGCCATATATCCGCTCAAAAAGATAAAAAGAATTATCATAAATACCCACCAAGGCACTCCAGCGATCATTTACTTGTCCCCCTTGTCCATCATCTACCACATGTATATGTACAAAGGGTTGGAATTATTCATTTTCAAACAACGGTTTATAAAATTGCCGATTGTCCATAGCAAATAATCGCTCGGTAAATTCACCAGGTTTAACTTTCGATAAGGATCGATTTAGCATATTCATTTTAGCATCGATTAAATCGATTAGATGTAATATTTCTGCTTCTCGAACCAGCGGTGGCTTTGGACTTCCCCACTCTGCTTTGCCATGATGGCTTAGAACAAGATGCTGCAAAATCAGTACTTCTTCCCCTTCAATTTGCAATTCTTTTGCAACATGACCAATTTCCTCAACCATCATCGGAATATGCCCAAGTAATTTTCCTTCAATCGTATATTTTGTCGTGACAACCCCTGATAATTCCTTCAATTTGCCTAAGTCATGTAAAATAATTCCGGCGTATAATAAATCTTTGTTTACATCTGGGTACAATTTATGTACTTCTTTTGCGAGTGCCAGCATACTGACGATATGATGTGCTAACCCTGAAACATATTCATGATGGTTTTTGGATGCTGCAGGATAAGTTAACAATGCTTCCTGGTATTTTTTGATAAAAGCTCGCACAATTCGCTGCATTGCTGGATTTTTCATTTCAAAGACTGCCTCTGTAAGCTTCTCCATTAGTTCATTTTTAGCAACGGGGGCCTTTTCAACAAATTGGGAAACTTGCACACCATCCGTCGCTTGTGCAATGCGAATTCCCATAATTTTCAATTGGGGTTTCCCGCGGAATTGATTGACTTCCCCATTTAATTTAATAATTTGTTCTGGAATATATAGTGCTTCATCTTCTTTTGACACATCCCACAATTTCGCCTCAATTTCCCCTGTAGCATCACGTAAAATTAGTGTAAGGAATGGCTTCCCATTACTCGTAACACCCCTTGTTGCATCTTTAATGAGCATGAAGTCATCAATCGAGTCACCTATATTCGAATATCCTATACCTTTTGCCATCATTCTTCCTCCCCCAGAAAAATCAGCATTTGTCTCGTCTAGTGGGCGCTGAAGTTATTCTTATGCTATAATCTTAAAATATAAAAGGATTGACCTTAAACAGACGCCAGGCAATAGTTGCTAAAATCGTTTGCTTTACTGTCAATCCTTCCAGATTATTTATTCACTATTTTTTGGAATGTAGTTGAAAATTTCGCCTGATTCCATCACCCGGATGAACTTCATCAGCCACTTATAATAATTTTGTGCGTAACGCAGCCGATCAATATCATCGTTAATTTTTATTTTTAATGACTCATCATTTGTTGCCTGCAAAATGTTTTCTAATTCTTCAACTGCTTCATCCGCTTCTTCAATGTTTGTTTCAGTATGTTGACGCCATCTGTTGCCAAACAAGGATGTAAATGATTTATACCAGTCATCTTCTGTTTGATATAAATCTTTGCGGATACCTTTTTTAAACGTTGATTCTACCATCTTCATCTCTGAAAGCGCTCGAACACCTGTTGACATACTTGTTTTACTCATTTTTAGAGCTTCTCGCATATCATCTAACGTCAATGGTTTTTCCGCAAAGTATAACACGCCATATAATCGTCCAACAGATGAAGTTATGCCGTACAAATTCATGTTTTTGGCGATAACCTGAATGAACTTTTCAATTGTTTCCTCATACTTTTCCCAATCCTTTGATACCTGTTCCTCTGACAATGGATTTCCCTCCACCTGGTTATTAATCATTAAAGTGCATGTTCAAAAAAGTTGCCAATTTGAAGCAAGATCTACTAAGAACGTCATGTCAATAGCCAACGTCGACATTTGCACATCCTCGAAAAAGAAATACACTTTTTCTTCGTGCGATGTATCGCTCTCGTAGCCTTCCTTGTCCTGTGCGTCAAAGGTCGAGACGGCATAGCTCCTGAGCCCCGGAGTGTACATAAATAGGTACATGAGAAGGGGGCTTGCACAGGACGTGCTGACTTCTGCGTTGGCTATTGACGTGGGTGGTTTTAGCAGAAGTTCCTTGAAAGCCAACGAAGAGATTTGCCCGCTTATTATTTGGTGACTTTTTGAACAACCTCTTAAAGCATATAAAAATAATGATTATCTGGAAATAGTTTATCATTATTTATCAAGAAATGCGAACAGTATTTTCTAAATG
>NZ_JBSVKG010000008.1:0-154741 GCF_054048505.1 Virgibacillus sp. FSP13
ATAGTAGTGTTCTAATTATCGAAAGGGAAAAACCATGGGATCTACGTTACATGGACTTTTACATCTTGAACAGAAAGCTATTCTGAGCTGCGGAAAAATGCAAGACTCCTTGAAAATACAAACCAATTTTCTTACGAAGGATGTAGTGCTGCCGAAGCATTCCCAGTTCTATGGGAAAAGGAACAGTCTAGACCTGAGCAGGAAGTGGTTTTCCGCTTCGGAGGCTGAAGCTGTTCCCGCAGGACAAGAAGTGCTTCGTCAGCGATTCATCCTTCGTAAGAAAAAGTGCTTTTCTTTTTCGAGGAGTCGACTGCCCGCAGCAGAAATCAACCATCTTATTCGTATTTAATTACATTATTAATAGATAGTCGAAAAGGTAAAACAGTGGAGGAAATTCACGGAGACTCCGGCGGGAGGAAAGGCCTAGGTGAGACCCCGCAGAGCTACAGCTCGAGGAGGCTCAGCAGCCGCCCGCGGAAAGCGTAGTGTATTTCCGGAACGGCGGGGGAGCTACTTCTTAGTTGCGTCGTAGTTTATAGATTTTGTACGAAAAATTATTTTGGTTCGAAGGCATACAGAAATAAGCCCATCAATTTTTTGTTTTTTAGAAGGACTATGAGTTAATTCTATATAAAAGATATTATTTTAAGTGGTGATATGATATCCTTTCTTATTTTTTAGTTTATTGCTTTTGAGTGGTGTACGTAATCAGGGCCTAGTCATCATACGGTACACCGAAATATTAAGGTGATTCATAGTTAGTATGGGCAAGGTTTTATCGGCTTAGATTTTTCTGTGGGAACATTCTTTTTTCATTCTAGATGGTGGTGGCATGGGTTTAGCCGCCATGGGTGTTTTCTGTATAAAACAACAAATGTTTTCGATGGGGCGAGTAATCGCAGTCCCAATTTTTTAGAAAACAGCCTTTTAATAAAAATCCCCCTTCGCTATTCATTCTTTACGAATGATGAAGGGGTTTTGTTATTTAAGGACACGATTGATTAATCATAATTGAATGTCCGGTGTGCTATTGCTATAATGTATCCTAGTTAATGTCATGTCTAAACGGAAATAGTAGGAGTGAACATCACTAATGGCAAAAAAACAAAAAAACGTCCGTAACTTTTCGATTATTGCTCATATCGATCATGGAAAGTCTACATTAGCGGACCGTATTTTAGAAAATACAAAAGCATTAACACAACGTGAAATGAAAGAGCAATTTCTTGATGCCATGGATTTGGAACGAGAACGTGGTATAACGATTAAATTGAATGCTGTACAGTTACATTATCAGAGTAAAAATGGGGAAGAGTTTACATTTCATCTTATCGATACTCCAGGTCATGTCGATTTTACATATGAAGTTTCCAGAAGCCTTGCTGCCTGCGAAGGGGCAATTCTTGTGGTTGATGCAGCACAAGGTATCGAGGCTCAAACACTCGCAAACGTTTATCTTGCATTAGATAATGACTTAGAAATTATTCCTGTTATCAATAAAATTGACCTACCTAATGCAGATACAGATCGCGTTACAAAAGAATTGGAAGATGTGATTGGTATAGATGGTGACGATGTTATATTAGCCTCTGCAAAAGCCAATATTGGAATTGAAGAGATTTTGGAACGAATTGTAGAAGCTGTACCGGCTCCACCTGGCGATAGCGATGATCCGCTAAAAGCACTTATCTTTGATTCGTTATATGATCCGTACCGTGGTGTCATTGCTTATGTATGTGTGAAAGAAGGTTCGGTTAAAGTTGGCGATAAGATAAAGATGATGGCCACCGAAAAGGAGTTTGAGGTTAATGAAATTGGAGTGTTTACCCCAAAACCAGTTACAAAAGATGAATTAACTGTTGGCGATGTTGGATATTTAACAGCTTCGATCAAACAAGTTGGTGATTCTAGGGTTGGTGACACCATTACACATGTTAATAATCCAGCTGAAACACCATTGCCTGGATACAAACGATTAAATCCAATGGTGTTTTGTGGATTATACCCGATTGATTCGAATAAGTATAATGATTTACGAGAAGCGTTAGAGCGGCTTGAGTTAAATGATTCATCGTTGCAATATGAGGCTGAAACATCACAGGCACTAGGTTTTGGCTTTCGTTGTGGATTTTTGGGCCTATTACACATGGAAATTATTCAAGAACGGATCGAGCGGGAATTTAACATTGATCTGATTACAACGGCCCCGAGTGTAATTTATGAAGTGGAGCAGACAAATGATGAAACCGTAGAAGTTGATAATCCCTCGGTAATGCCTGATCCGCAGCAAGTAAAGGAAATTCGTGAACCATTTGTGAATGCAACGATTATGGTCCCTAATGATTTTGTTGGGGCAGTGATGGAAATTTGTCAGAAAAAGCGTGGTCAATTTGTTGATATGGAATATTTAGATGATATACGTGTGAATATCATCTACAATATTCCATTATCAGAGATAGTTTATGATTTCTTTGATCAACTGAAGTCACAGACAAAAGGATATGCATCGTTTGATTATGACCTCATTGGCTATCGAATCTCAAATCTTGTAAAAATGGATATTTTACTAAATGGCGAAACAATTGATGCGTTATCCTTCATTGTCCATCGTGATTTTGCTTATGAACGGGGAAAACAGATTGTTGATAAACTAAAAGAACTTATACCAAGGCAGCAGTTTGAGGTACCTGTCCAGGCGGCGATTGGAAATAAGATTGTTGCCCGGTCAACGATTAAGGCAATGCGGAAGAACGTTTTATCAAAATGTTACGGCGGCGACATTTCCCGAAAGCGTAAATTGCTAGAGAAGCAAAAAGAAGGGAAAAAGCGTATGAAGATGGTCGGATCTGTTGAGGTTCCGCAAGAGGCATTTATGGCTGTTTTACAAATGAATGATGATTAAATTTTTCATGAATAGGGTATAAACCTTGTTGTAATCAAAGGTTTAACCCTATTCTTTTGATGATGCTTAGGAGTGAAAATAATTGATACAGTCTGTCTATATCCATATCCCATTCTGTCAGCAAATCTGTCATTATTGTGATTTTACGAAGTTTTTTTATAATGAACAGCTGGCAGATGATTATATAGAAGCATTAGCTAATGAAATAAACGTGAATGTTAACGGAAAGAATAATAAAGTAAAGACAATTTTTATTGGTGGTGGTACGCCGACTGCTTTAAACATAACCCAATTACGTAATCTGTTGGAATTGGTCAACGAAAAGTTTGATGTGCAAAACTGTGAAGAATATACCATTGAAGCAAACCCTGGTGATTTTGACGCTGAGAAAATAAAGCTGCTGCGAGACTTTGGCGTTAAACGCGTATCACTTGGTGTGCAAGTTTTTGATGATAATATGCTTGAAGAAATTGGTCGATTGCATAGGGTGAAAGATGTCTATCAAACAATTGACGCACTGCATCAGCAGGATTTTACTAATATTAGTATTGATTTGATTTATGCACTTCCTAACCAAACGTTAGAAAATTTCCAGCAAACACTTCACGAAGCAGTTCAATTTGATTTACCACATTATTCAACGTACGCATTACAAATTGAACCTAAAACCGTATTTTACCAACGTTATCATAAAGGGAAGCTACATCGACCACCACAAGAAACAGAAGTGGAGATGTATGAACTTCTGCGGAATACGATGCGTCAAAATGGAAACATGCAATATGAAATAAGCAATTTTGCCAAGCCGGGTTTTGAAAGTAAACATAATTTAACGTATTGGAACAATGAGTATTATTATGGTTTTGGAGCTGGTGCCCATGGATATATACCAGGGGTGCGAACGGGAAATATTAGACCACTACCACATTATGTTAAACAGGCGATGGAAAATGGGAAGCCGGTTTTAAATACTGAGAATATCGGGTTAAAAGAACAGGTTGAGGAAGAGATGTTCTTAGGTTTACGGAAACTAGCCGGTGTGAGTAAGGCAACATTTACTGAAAAGTTTGGGTTTAGTATGGATGCGTTATATAAATCTGCTATTGATCGACTTGTGAATAAAGGATTGCTTGCAAATATGGAAGATAGAATTTGCTTGACTGATCAAGGATTACTATTTGGAAATGATGTATTTGCACAATTTTTATTGGATGATGATGTTTTAGTTCATCTTCGTTGACAAAAAAATAAGGATTTGATAATTTATTAATAGAATTAGCACTCGCTGATAGAGAGTGCTAACAGAGGTGATCATCATGTTAACAGAAAGACAGGTATTGATTCTACAGGTCATTATTGATGATTTCATCCAGACAGCGCAGCCAGTTGGTTCTCGTGCAATTTCTAAAAAAGGAAATATCCTCTATAGTCCAGCTACAATTAGAAATGTGATGGCGGATCTAGAAAACATGGGATTTTTGGAAAAAACACATTCTTCATCTGGTCGTATCCCTTCAGAACAAGGGTACCGTTATTATGTCGATAATTTGTTATCACCACAAATAGCGCGGGAAGATGTGAATGTGATAAGACACGTCATCCAAGATGGCTTTTTTGAATTCGAGCAAATAGTTCAAAAATCCGCTGAAGTGCTGTCTGATTTGACAAATTATACGTCGATTATTTTAGGCCCTGAAATATTTGAGGCGAAATTAAAGCAAATTCAAATTGTTGCGTTAACACCGCAAACTGCTGTAGCAATTTTGATTACGAACACAGGGCATGTTGAGCATCGATCATTTTCTATACCGAAAGAAATTAACGCTACAGATTTGGAGAAAATGGTAAATATATTAAATGATCGTCTTTATGGTGTGCCAATTGTTCGCTTGCATGAAAAGCTAAATAGCGAAGTATTGGAGTTAATGAAACGGTATGTAAATGATTTCGAGAAGTCATATGACTACTTGAAAGCTGCTTTTTTCAATGAATATCCGGCAAAATTATATATCGGTGGTAAAACCAATATGTTAATGCAACCTGAGTTTAAGGATATTGAAAAAGTACGTTCATTTTATACCATGATGGAAAAAGAAGAGGAAATTGCTAATCTGTTGAAATCAAAAACAGATGGTATCAAAGTAACCATTGGTCATGAAAACAAAGTGGAAGCAATTAAGGATTTAAGTTTGATAACAGCTACTTATCATTTGGGTGATGAACAGATGGGAACAATCGCATTACTTGGTCCGACAAGAATGGAGTATAAAAAGGTGATTGCTTTATTAAATGTTTTGTCAAACGAAATGACGGAAGCATTGTATGTATGGTATAAAAACAATGATTAGGTCAATTTATTCCAAGAAAGTAGTTGTATTACTGCATTTCACCTATGTTCTTTACAGTTTAATTTACATTCTTTTCATGATATAGTCTAACGTGGTTATTTTAAAGAGGAGGTGGCTATGATGGCAGATCACAATAATGAAACAAAAGAATTTGCAGAAGCAGAACCTGAAATCACCGAAGTAATCGATGAAGATGAAAACGTTGAGGAGCAGATATTAGACTCAGATGAAAGTAAAATGGAAACATTAAAAGAAGAAATGGAAAACGTAAAGCAAGAAAAAGATGATTTATATCAAAAATTGTTACGAAGTCAAGCGGAATTTGAGAATTTCAAAAAACGTTCGCAAAAAGAAAAAGAAAAAGAACGTAAATATAAATCTCAAGATTTGGTAAATGAACTATTACCTGCTTTGGATAATTTCGAACGTGCTCTCAATCAAGAGGTTACTGAAGCAAATAAAAGTTTTGTAGAAGGAATTACCATGGTTTACAACCAGTTGAAGGATGCATTGAAAAATCAAGGTGTAGAAGAAATTGAAGCAGTTGGAAAGACCTTTGATCCTAATTTACATCACGCTGTTATGCAAATTGAAGATGATGAAATGGAATCCAATAGTGTCGTAGAAGAATTGCAAAAAGGATATATCCTAAAAGATCGCGTTATTCGACCTGCAATGGTTAAAGTGAATAAATAAATGGATGAGCAGTAAAGGAGGAACACGATTATGAGCAAAATAATCGGAATTGACTTAGGTACAACAAATTCATGTGTATCAGTAATGGAAGGTGGAGAAGCTGTCGTTATTCCAAACCCTGAAGGAAACCGTACGACACCATCTGTAGTGGCATTTAAAAATGGGGAACGTCAAGTTGGGGAAGTAGCCAAGCGTCAAGCAATTACAAACCCTAATACAATTCAATCCATTAAGCGTCATATGGGTACTGATTATAAAGTAAAAATTGAAGATAAAGAATATACGCCACAAGAAGTTTCAGCTATCATTTTACAACACATTAAATCATATGCTGAAGACTATTTAGGTGAAACGGTCGATAAAGCAGTTATAACTGTTCCAGCGTATTTTAATGATGCTGAACGTCAAGCAACAAAAGATGCTGGTAAAATTGCTGGATTAGAAGTAGAACGTATTATTAACGAACCTACAGCAGCTGCATTGGCTTATGGTATTGACAAAGACGATCAAGATCAAACAATCCTTGTGTATGACCTTGGTGGTGGTACGTTTGACGTATCGATTCTGGATATCGGTGATGGCACGTTTGAAGTTGTTTCAACTGCTGGTGACAATCGTCTAGGTGGGGATGACTTTGACGAAGTAATCATTAATCACTTAGTTCAAGAATTTAAAAAGGAAAATGGTATTGACCTTTCCAAAGACAAAATGGCAATGCAACGATTGAAAGACGCAGCTGAAAAAGCGAAAAAGGATTTATCAGGTGTTACACAAACACAAATTTCGCTACCATTCATTACAGCTGGTGAAGCTGGGCCATTACATTTAGAAATGAATTTGACTCGTGCTAAATTTGATGAATTATCAACGGAATTAGTTGAACGCACAATGGTCCCAACTCGTAAAGCACTTAAAGATGCTGATCTTTCTGCAAATGAAATCCACAAAGTTATTTTAGTTGGTGGATCAACAAGAATCCCATCAGTACAAGAAGCAATCAAACGCGAAATTGGCAAAGAACCATCAAAAGGTGTAAACCCGGATGAAGTCGTTGCGCTTGGTGCTGCTATTCAAGGTGGGGTATTACAAGGTGATGTAAAAGACGTTGTATTGCTAGACGTTACACCTCTATCATTAGGTATTGAAACAATGGGTAGTGTGTTTACAAAATTAATTGAACGTAATACAACGATCCCAACAAGTCATTCACAAGTATTCTCAACTGCTGCAGATAATCAAACAGCTGTTGATATCCATGTCCTACAAGGTGAGCGTGAAATGGCTGCAGATAACAAAACACTAGGACGCTTCCAATTAACGGATATCCCACCAGCACCACGTGGTGTACCGCAAATCGAGGTATCATTTGATATTGATGCGAATGGTATTGTAAATGTTCGTGCAAAAGATATGGGTACAAATAAAGAACAGTCAATTACAATCAAATCTTCTTCTGGTCTTTCTGATGAAGAAGTCGAGCGTATGGTTCAAGAAGCTGAAGAAAACGCAGATGCAGATAAAAAACGTCGTGAAGAGGTTGAACTACGTAACGAAGCAGATCAACTAATCTTTACAACTGACAAAACAATCAAAGATCTTGGCGATAAAGTATCGGATGAAGAAAAACAAAAAGCAGAAGAAGCAAAAGAAGAATTGAAAAAAGCAATCGAATCCGATGACTTAGATCAAATTACAGAAAAGAAAGAAGCACTGCAAGAACAAGTTCAACAGCTATCTGTTAAGATGTATGAACAAATGCAGCAAGAACAACAAGCAGCACAAGGTCAGGAAGACCAAAACGGCGATGACGATGTTGTTGATGCGGACTATAAAGAAGTAGATGACGAAGAAGATAAAAAATAAACCAAAGCAGGAAAAATTGTTGATAGATAAAGGAAAAGCTCTTATTAACATTGCAACTTCAACATTGTAATGTGTCAGATCTCAGAGTTGTCCTTGTTCTGTAATTCCAAGTCAAAGTCAGGATTCTCTTGGCTTTGGCTTTTTTTCACGTAAGGATAGCTTAGCTTTACAATTTAAGTATTTTCTCACATTTGCTATTAGCAAATAATTGATGATAAGATTAAAGTTATGCGAGTAGTGTATCGGGAGAGTGATGAATAAGTGAGTAAGCGTGATTATTATGATGTACTTGGCGTTGGAAAAGACGCGTCAAAAGATGAAATAAAAAAGTCTTATCGAAAATTGGCAAGAAAATATCACCCTGATGTAAATAAGGAAGAGGGTGCTGCGGATAAATTTAAGGAAGCAAAAGAGGCGTACGAAGTCTTAAGTAATGAGCAAAAACGTGCGCAATATGATCAATTTGGTCATGCAGGTGCACAAGGTCAAGGATTTGGTGGCTTTGGCGGCGGCGCCCAAGACTTTGGAGGTTTTGGCGACATTTTTGATATGTTCTTTGGCGGCGGGGGACGAAGGCGAGACCCGAATGCCCCGCAACAAGGAGCAGATTTACAATATACGATGGTCCTTGATTTTGAAGAAGCTGTTTTTGGAAAAGAGACGGATATCAATATACCTAAAGAGGAAACATGTGATACTTGTAGTGGTTCTGGTGCAAAACCAGGCACAAAAACGAAAACATGTTCACATTGTAACGGTTCAGGGCAACTGAATACGGAACAAAATACACCATTTGGTAAGGTTGTAAACCGCCGGGTATGTCATCATTGTAACGGTTCTGGAAAAATCATTCCGGAAAAATGTAATACTTGCGGTGGGACTGGAAAAGTGAAGAAAAACAAGACCATTCATATATCCATTCCAGCTGGTATTGATGAAGGGCAACAAATTCGCGTATCTGGAAAAGGAGAGCCAGGTGTAAATGGTGGTCCTGCAGGCGATTTATATGTGGTAATAAAAGTCAAACCGCATGAATTCTATGAGCGTGAAGGCGATCATATTTACTGTGAACTACCTGTTACATTTGCGCAGGCAGCACTTGGCGATGAGATTGAGGTTCCTACTGTGCATGGAAAAGTAATGTTAAAGATTCCGGCCGGTACACAGACAGGTAAAATTTTCCGTCTGAAGGGAAAAGGTGCCCCAAATGTACGTGGTTATGGATATGGCGATCAACATGTACAAATACGTATTGTTACGCCTAAGAAATTAACAGATCGGCAAAAGGAATTGCTTCGTGAATTTAATGAAATTGGCGGTAATGAAGCAACAGATGAACAAGAGGGATCTTTCTTCCAACGGTTTAAAAAAGCCTTCAAAGGTGATTGATTGTAAAAAGAGACTAGGTAATCAAACGGTGTTGCGTGAAGCAACATCGTTTACATATTTTGTTACATTCCTGAGAAATGAGTGGGTACTATTGAAATGGTCCGAAATATGCGTTCATACAACGAATGAGGCGATTGAGCCAATTTCTAATATTCTTCATGAAAATGGAGCAAGTGGTGTTGTTATTGAAGATCCATTAGATTTGGTTAAAGAGAGAGAAAATGAATTCGGCGAAATTTATGATTTAGATACGAGCGAATATCCAGAAGAAGGTGTCTATGTTAAGGCATACTTACCTGTTAATAGTTTTTTAGGTGAGACGGTTGAAGAAATAAAACAGGCTATTAATAATTTAATGATCTATGATATTGATCTAGGTACTAACCAGATTACATTGAGTGAAGTGAAAGAAGAAGAATGGGCAACTGCATGGAAAAAATATTATAAGCCTGTTAAAATATCAAAGAAGATTACGATTACACCAACATGGGAAGACTATCCACCTGTGGCGAGTGATGAGTTAATTATCGAACTAGATCCCGGGATGGCTTTTGGAACCGGTACACATCCAACAACCGTATTAAGCATTCAAGCACTGGAACAACACATTAAACCGGATGATATGATCATGGATGTTGGTTGTGGGTCAGGTGTCTTAAGTATTGCTTCTGTTTTACTTGGAGCTCAAAAGGTTTACGCTTATGATTTGGATGATATTGCTGTTAAAAGTACAAAATTGAATGCAAAATTAAATAAGTTAGGACAACAAATTGAGACCAAGCAAAATAATTTGTTGGATCACGTAAACAAACAGGCTGATATTATCGTTTCTAACATTTTAGCGGAGATCATTGTTCGATTTATCCGTGATGCGTGGAATAACTTAAAAGAAGATGGGTTATTTATCACATCGGGCATCATTCAAGCAAAAAAACAAATGGTAAAAGATCAACTACAAGAAAATGGGTTCACCATTTTAGAAATAAACGAGATGGAAGACTGGGTTTCTATTGTGGCAAAGAAACCTGCACAAAAGTAGGTGTTCAATTTGCAACGCTATTTTATTCCAGCAACAAACTGGCAAAGTGATAAGGTTTTTATTTCTGGTGATGATGTTCATCATGTTACACGAGTAATGCGCTATAAGGAAGGAAGTAAAATAATATGCAACAATCCGGATGGCAATGCAGCAATTTGTGTAATTGACAAACTTGAACACGATTATGTCCAAGCAACGATCATGGAGCGGCTTAACGAAATAACGGAACTCCCTGTTAATGTTACGATTGCTCAGGGTCTTGCAAAAGGCGATAAATTTGACCTTGTCCTACAAAAAGGAACAGAGCTAGGTGCAGAAGCATTTATTCCTTTTCAAGCTGAACGATCGGTTGTTGTTTGGGACAAGAAAAAAACAGAGAAAAAACTGCAGCGTTTTGAAAAAATTGTTAAGGAAGCAAGTGAACAAAGTCATCGCAATAAAGTACCTGAGATAAGGGAAATAATGAATATAGATGTACTTATCAGGGAAAGCAGCAACTATGATGTTTTACTGTTTGCCTATGAAGAAGAAGCGAAGACAGCCGAATATCAGTCATTTGCTGCGGCCGTAAGTTCGTTGAAGGAACAGCAAAATATTCTAGTATGTGTTGGTCCAGAAGGTGGATTCTCCCTGAGTGAAGTTGATAAATTAAAAGAAAACGGCTTTTCTCCCGTTCGTTTAGGACCACGTATTTTACGAACGGAAACAGCACCGTTATATGTATTAGCGAGTATTTCTTATCATTTTGAAGAATTGGGGTGTAAATAATGCCAACAGTAGCCTTTCATACATTGGGCTGTAAAGTAAATCATTATGAAACAGAAGGAATTTGGAATATGTTTAAGGAAAATGGATATGAACGGGTAGATTTTGACCGTCAATCTGATGTTTATGTTATTAACACCTGTACTGTCACAAATACAGGGGATAAAAAAAGCAGACAAGTTATCCGCCGTGCTATTCGAAAAAATCCTGAATCAGTTGTTTGTGTAACCGGTTGTTACGCACAAACATCACCTGGAGAGATAATGGAAATCCCGGGTGTAGATGTTGTAGTAGGGACACAGAACCGTAAAAAAATGATCGAGTATATTGAAGAACACCAAAAAACGCGAGAGCCAATTAATGGTGTTACTAATATTATGAAAAATCGCGTTTTTGAAGAAATGGATGTTCCTGAATTCACGGATAGAACACGAGCATCATTAAAAATACAAGAAGGGTGTAATAATTTCTGTACATTTTGTATAATTCCGTGGTCACGCGGTTTATTGCGCTCTAGGAAACCAGAAGATGTGCTTGATCAAGCTCAGAAATTAGTTGATGCGGGGTATAAAGAAATTGTCTTAACAGGTATTCATACTGCAGGATATGGTGAAGATTTGAAGGATTACAATTTTGCTAAGCTTCTTCAGGAACTAGAAACAAAAGTGGATGGCTTAAAACGAATTCGTATTTCTTCAATTGAAGCTAGTCAAATTACAGATGAAGTAATTGATGTACTTGACAAATCAGAGAAAATTGTCCGTCACTTACATATCCCGCTTCAGGCTGGTTCAGATTCAGTCTTAAAAAGAATGCGTAGAAAATATTCAAGTGCCTACTATAAAGAAAAAGTAGAAAAGATCCGTAAAGCTTTACCTAATCTAGCCATTACATCAGATGTTATTGTAGGTTTTCCAGGTGAAACGGAAGAAGAATTTATGGAGACATATAACTTTGTTAAAGATATTGGTTATTCCGAACTGCACGTTTTCCCTTTTTCAAGAAGAACAGGAACACCAGCTGCTCGAATGAGTGACCAAGTGGATGACGATGTAAAAAATGATCGCGTTCATCGTATGATTCAATTATCTGATCAACTGGCAAAAGAATATGCATCAAATTACGAAAATGAAGTGTTGGAAGTTATTCCTGAAGAACGCATGCCTGATCAAGATAATCCTGATTTACTTGTTGGGTATACGGATAACTATTTGAAAGTTGTTTTCACCGGTAGTCATGACATGGTTGGTCAAATTGTCCGTGTGAAAATCACAGAATCAGGATATCCATATAACCAAGGAACATTTGTGAGAGTTATGGATGAGGCGACAAACCACTATATTGCAGCTACTTCTTAGGCGGTGGGCAAAGCTTCATTCTTTTACTAAAACCCGGTAATACACCGGGTTTATTTGTTTTTAGTCATAAACCGTGCTATGATTAGCAAAGAGGTACGTACAACAATGAAAATGAAAGAGAGGTAGTTTATATGGGAAAAGATCTAGCAAAATACATTGACCATACACAATTAAAACCGGATACAACAAAAGAAAAAATTACCCAGATTATAGAAGAGGCAAAAGAAAATCAATTTGCTTCCGTTTGCGTTAATCCATACTGGGTATCCTACTGTTATGAAAATTTGAAGGATACGGAAGTAAAAGTATGTACGGTTATTGGCTTTCCATTGGGTGCTACAACAACGGAAACAAAAGTATTTGAAACCAATCAGGCAATTAAAGATGGTGCTACAGAAGTAGATATGGTTGTTAACATTGGCCAATTGAAATCAAACAATGATGATGCTGTAAAGTGTGACATTGAAGCAGTCGTTTCAGCAGCTAAAGGAACTGCGCTAACGAAGGTAATTATTGAGACAGCATTGTTAACCGATGATGAAAAAGTGCGTGCATGTCAATTAGCCAAAGCAGCAGGTGCAGATTTTGTTAAGACTTCCACTGGATTTTCTGGCGGTGGCGCAACCGTTGAAGATATTAAACTAATGCGTGCAACAGTCGGTAATAAAATGGGAGTAAAAGCATCTGGTGGTGTACGCGATTTAGCCTCAACAAGGGCGATGATTGATGCTGGAGCAACACGAATTGGTGCTAGTGCAGGTGTTGATATTATCGCTGGAAACCAAGGAAATTCTGATTACTAAGACTTGAATTCTTTTTAGAACTAATATTGTTAATGAATTCGAGAAAATGAGTTGACCTTCAAGAATGGTTATATTATAATTTAACAAGGCATGTGAGGTAGTTACATATGCCTGTACAAACTGTTTTATGCTTCGGAGGGAGGGGAAATTAGCATGTCAAATACAACTCGCGTTCGTAAAAACGAGTCTCTTGAGGATGCTCTTCGTCGCTTTAAACGTAGTGTGTCAAAAAGTGGTACACTACAGGAATATCGTAAACGTGAACATTATGAAAAACCTAGCGTTAAGCGTAAAAAGAAATCGGAAGCTGCTAGAAAGCGTAAATTCTAAAGAGGGTGCCAAGCATGACATTGTTAGAAAAGCTTAATCAAGAAATGAAGCAAGCAATGAAGCAAAAAGATAAAGAAAAGCTAAGTGTTGTTCGCATGGTTAAAGCTTCATTGCAAAATGAAACAATTAAGCTCGGTAAAGAACAACTTTCTGAAGACGAAGAATTAACTATTCTGTCGAGAGAGTTAAAGCAAAGAAAAGATTCCCTCCAAGAATTTAAATCAGCTGGACGCGATGATCTTGTTAAAAAACTTGAAACTGAAATCAATATTTTACAGGAATATATGCCTAAACAGTTGTCAGATGATGAACTTGAGGCAATCGTTCAGTCGACGATTCAGGAAGTAAATGCAACATCAATGCGAGAGATGGGTAAAGTGATGGGTGCGATCATGCCTAAAGTTAAAGGGAAGGCAGACGGCTCAAAAATTAATATGCTTGTCAAAAAGCATTTAAGCTAACTATTCATCTAAATAAGATTTACAAAAGGTCTTTGTCAAACTAGGCAGAGACCTTTTTTACTATTTACATTGCTTTTTAATACGCTTGATTATTTTCATTGGTTAACTTAAAAAATGAAACCTAAAAACATCACAATCCGTAAGTAAGTTATTCAACTATTTAGGAGGTGAGAAAGTGATACGAAGAAAGTTACCAGCATATGTCATAATAAGTCTTGTTATGATGTTCGCTTTTTTACATAGTAATAGTTTTACACATGCTGCTGATGGTAATGGCAAATTAGTGTATGTTATTCCGATTGAACACGAGGTAGAGAAAGGCCTGGAATCATTTTTAACCCGTGCTACAGAGGAGGCTGAAAATGAGGGTGCCGATCATATTATATTTGAAATTGACACGCCTGGAGGAAGAGTTGATGCTGCGGGCCAAATTGCAGAACTATTGCAAAATCTGAAAACCCCAACAACCGGTTATATCGTTAATCAGGCATTATCTGCAGGCTCTTATATTGCCTTAAATACCGATTCAATTTATATGAAACCGCAAGCAACGATGGGTGCGAGTGGTGTGATCAATCAAGATGGTACCGCTGCTGATAAAAAAGCTCAATCAGCCTGGTTGTCAGCTATGAAAAGTGCAGCTGATTCAAAAGGTCGAGATCCCTTATATGCAGCAGCAATGGCAGATTCTAATATAGATTTACCGGATTACGGAGCACCAAAAGGAGAATTCTTAACATTAGACCCCTCTTCAGCTGTTGAAGTGGATTATTCACAGGGAACGATTGAAGATCGAGTAGAATTATTAAAGGCGCTTGGTTTAAACAAAGCCACTGTTGTAGAAATAGAGCCAACACTTTCCGAAAAGCTTGCGAGATTTTTAACCAATCCAATAGTTGTCCCGATATTATTATCGTTAGCAAGCCTGGGACTAATTGTAGAGCTTTTTTCACCGGGATTTGGCGTGCCAGGTATAATGGGACTCCTATCACTTGTGTTGTTTTTCTATGGTCATATTGTTGCAGGATTAGCGGGATTTGAAGCAATTTTCTTACTTATCTTAGGTATTATTTTAATTATTGCAGAGTTTTTTGTGCCAGGCGGTATTGTTGGTCTGTTAGGGATCGGTTCCATTCTTGGCTCCCTCTTTTTATCAGGTCAGGACATTGGACACATGGCGATGAGTGTTAGTATTGCATTAATTATAGCTATCGTTGCCGCTGTTATTCTGTTTAAGATGATGGGGATGGATAAAGGCTTTTTCCGACATGTTATTTTGAAGGACACAACATCCACTGAATTGGGTTATGTATCATCGACAAACCGCTTAGAATTGATTGGACTTGAGGGGAAAACAGTGACGCCCCTTAGACCATCTGGCGCAGCGCTATTTGATGAAGAGCGAATCGATGTAGTGTCAGAGGGAAGTTTTATACAGAAAGATAAATTTGTAAAAATTGTTAAGGTTGAAGGAGTTAGAGTAGTAGTTAGAGAATTATAATATATAGAAACAGAAAAATAATAGGAGGAATACAAAAATGGAATTTCAGGAATTAATGCCGATTATTATCATCGGAATCATTTTGATTGTTATCGCAGTGCTATTTACATTTATTCCAGTAATGCTATGGATTAGTGCACTTGCAGCTGGAGTAAAAGTAGGTATCTTTACATTGGTTGGTATGCGCCTACGTCGTGTTGTACCATCAAGAGTAATTAATCCATTAATCAAGGCACATAAAGCAGGTTTGGATGTCACGACAAATCAACTGGAAAGCCACTATTTAGCAGGTGGTAATGTTGATCGGGTTGTCAATGCTTTAATTGCTGCACAGCGGGCAAACATTGAACTAAGTTTTGAACGTTGTGCTGCGATCGATTTAGCTGGTCGCGACGTTCTTGAAGCAGTACAAATGAGTGTAAATCCAAGTGTAATTGAAACACCATTTATTGCAGGTATTGCGATGGATGGGATTGAGGTGAAAGCAAAAGCAAGAATTACCGTACGGGCAAATATTGATCGCCTTGTTGGGGGTGCTGGTGAGGAAACGGTTATCGCTCGTGTAGGTGAGGGAGTTGTTAGTACAATCGGTAGTTCAGAGGCACATACAAAAGTTTTAGAGAATCCAGATTCCATCTCCCACAATGTATTAAATAAAGGGCTTGATGCTGGAACAGCTTTTGAGATTTTATCGATTGATATTGCAGACGTAGATATCGGCAAAAATATTGGGGCGATCTTACAAACAGACCAGGCTGAGGCAGATAAAAACATTGCACAGGCGAAGGCGGAAGAAAGACGCGCTATGGCTGTTGCCCAAGAACAAGAAATGGTTGCAAAAGTTCAAGAGATGCGCTCAAAAGTTGTCGAAGCTGAAGCAGATGTCCCGCTTGCACTTGCTGAAGCATTACGTTCGGGTAACCTAGGTGTAATGGATTATATGAACTATAAGAATATTGATGCTGATACAGATATGCGCGATACAATTGGTAAACTATCCAAAGAAGATGACGAGGATAATAACAAATAAAGGAAGCTAGAGTGCTATAGAGGAGGACTACTATGGAAGTAATTCTCGCGATTCTTGCTATTATCGGCGGGGCTATTGGGATGTTTAAGGATAAAACCACGGAGACAAAACATAAACGGCCTTATCAAGTGCCAAAGCCAACAGCAACACCATCTGGTGGAAATTATCAATCAAGACGCGAAGCTCCAGCTATGCAACCGAAACAGGTGAAGAATACTGCTTCAATGGAGAAACAGCGAGAAGACCAAATGAAACAATTGGCGGATATCATGAATACGAATACCGAGCAAAAGGCTGATAAACAACTCCATGATGCGATAATTGGTAATACAATTCGAAAGCCTGGTGAGCTTTCGAATCGAAAGTCCTCATTAAAGAAACAGGTTAAGAAAAATTTATCAAATAAAGGATTGATTGATGGTATTATCATGGCTGAAGTTTTAGGACCACCTAGGGCACATAAGCCATATCAAAGTATTATTTCTGAACGAAGAAGAAAAAATTAATAGCTGTCTTAAAAGCCTTCAGGAAAGTGAGTATGCTTTCCTGAAGGCTTTTTGTTTTGATAACATGTCAATTCAATCCAAATTATTATGGGCCGAGATTCACTGTGCTTTCAAAATCGTAATGGTCAGTGAAAAGGTTATGCATGATTGATCCCGACAGTACAATCAGGGAATTGATCACTTTCGTATTTCTTGTTCTTATCTGATTGTTCCTTTCATAAATATGAATGTGAGAGGGGGGCTCTGTAAGTGAAATGGCATAAACGTATCGCACCATGGTTAACCAAGCATCTTGCACTTCCTTCAGATGTCATTCTTGAACTTCCTAGAATTACCATGATTGGTCAAATACATTGCTATATCGAGAACCATCAAGGGCTCGAAGTTTATTCAGACACTGAGCTAAAATTGAAAACAAACAAAGGGTTTATTCAGATTTTAGGGTCTTCCTTTGTTTTAAAAATGATGCTTCCTGAAGAGATTTTAGTGGAAGGGCAAATTGAGGAAGTCAAGTTTATTCCAGCGTAATTTTATTGAAGTGTGATAAGGAGGAGGAAATGAAGCAAATTCAAGGATCGTTTATAACCGGATATGTAACCATTTTAGTAAAAGGACATATGCCAGAACTTTTCTTTCAAAAGTGTGTTAAACAAGGGATTCTTGTTTGGGATATAAAAAAAGTGTCCCAAACGTCCTGTCAAGGTAACGTTAAATTACAAGATATTAAATTAATCAAGCAAATTAAAAGAAAAACAATATACAAGCTATCTTTTGTTCACAAGAAAGGCTCCCCCTTTTTGTTTAAAAAAATAATCAGAAAAAAAGAGATCGTTACAGGTCTCTTGGTTAGTATTCTGTTGATTTTTCTTTTATCTAATATAATATGGGATGTAAAGGTAACAGGATTACCTAAAGATATCGAAAAAAAGATCGTCAAACAGCTTGATATATATGGCATTCATCCAGGATCATGGAGCTTAACTTTAGAACCACCTAGTGTTATTCAACAAAAGTTAGTGAGTGATATACCTGAATTACTGTGGGTTGGCGTGAATAAAAAAGGGACGACCTATTTTCTTGAGGGTGTAGAGAAATCAATTGTTAAAGAAAAGGAGGTTAAAGGGCCGCGTAATTTAGTGGCAACTAAAAAAGGTGTTATCCAGAATATGTATGTTTCTAAGGGGCTTTCTAAAAAACATGTAAATGATTATGTGGAGCCTGGGGATGTACTTGTTTCCGGAAAACTTGATTTTGAAGAAGATGTGGAAAAAGAAGAAAAAGATGATGAAAAATCAAAGTTGGTAGCAGCAGAAGGGGAGGTTATCGCAAAAACATGGTATGAAGTATCTGTAACCGTTCCACTTCATGCTAATTTTGAGATGTTAACAGGAAAGAACGAAAAAAAGTACTATTTAGGTTTCGGTGATGTTAAGTTACCTATTTGGGGATTTGGTGATCCTGATTATAAAAATATCCATAAAGAGGTTAACAACAATCCTATTCATTTTTTGAAATGGGAACTACCCATTAACTTTATCGAATCCAAATTAAGTGAAAAAAAGTATCATAAGCTTGATCGAACGAAGGAAGAAGCGATTCAAGTTGGTAAAAAACAAGCGAAAAATGAATTACAACTAAGATTGGGTCCAGAGGCAAAAATAATCTCTCAAAAAATTTTGCATGAATCCACAGAGCATGGTAAAGTTAAATTAACCTTATATCATACAGTAGAAGAAAATATAGCTAAAGCAGAACCTATAAATCAAGGAGATTGATTATGTCAGAGAATCTTAGCACAATTGATTTACAAATAACGAGTCCAAGTGAAGCCCTAGCTTTGTTCGGAACTAACGACAAATTTTTAAAGCAAATGGAAGAACAACTATCGGTTTCGATTGTTACGAGAGGTGAGCAAGTTCGTGTTTCGGGTTCAGAGGAAGATATTGCATTAGTTCAAGCTATTTTGTTAACATTTTTATCGATTATTCGAAAAGGATTAACAATTTCAGAACGTGATGTTGTCTATGCGGTTGAGTTAGCAAAAGCTGGCAAGATTAATCAACTTGAAACATTGTTTGAAGATGAAATCACAAAAAATGTAAAAGGTAAATCGATCCGTGTTAAAACATTAGGACAAAAAAGTTATATAACGGCAATTAAAACAAATGATCTTGTTTTCGGAATTGGCCCCGCTGGTACAGGGAAAACGTATTTGGCAGTTGTAATGGCTGTCCACGCCTTAAAAAATGGTCTGGTGAAGCGAATTATTTTAACAAGACCGGCAGTTGAAGCGGGGGAAAGTTTGGGATTTTTACCTGGGGATTTGAAGGAAAAAGTGGACCCGTATTTGCGGCCATTATATGATGCATTACATGATGTACTTGGTGCAGAACATACAATGCGGCTAATCGAGCGTGAAACGATTGAAATAGCACCACTAGCATACATGCGGGGAAGAACACTTGATGATGCATTCGTAATTTTGGATGAGGCACAGAACACAACTCCTGAACAAATGAAAATGTTTTTAACTCGGCTAGGATTCGGCTCAAAAATGGTTATAACCGGGGATATAACGCAGATTGATTTGCCTAAAGGTGTAAAATCTGGATTACAAGTTGCAAATCATTTACTTGCAAATGTAAAGGGTATTTCTTTTGTGCATCTAACACAAACGGATGTTGTCAGACACCCATTAGTACAACGAATTATTGATGCATATGAAAAGGTTAATTAATGGCTGATATTCTTAATAGGTAAGGCCCCAATTTAGTGGGTCTTATTTTCTATATGAGGACCTATTAATGGGGTGAAACGATAATGAAAAAATTAGGGGAATATTTATCGTCATTAGTAAAATTAAAGTCAAAATGGATTAGAATTGGCATACCAATTACAGTTCTAGCTATCGTTTTTTTTGCGGTAACATTAAATAATGTTTTTACCGAAACGTATGATATCGATCGCTTTAGTGTAGCGAAAGAAACAATTCGCTCTCCAATAACAATTGAGAATGAGCAGGAGACGAAACGAAAAACACGAGAAACAGTGCAATCGATTGAAGATAGATATGACATATCAACGGAAATTACGGAAGAACAAGTTGGCTATATCAACGAAATTTTTGATGCAATTACAAAACTTGAAGAAGAAAATCCAACAAGTGAAGAAGATTCGAATGATAATGAGAAAGCGGTTGTACTAACTACACAAGAAAGAGTCCAGCGATTACAAAACATACTTTCACCTGAAATAACGGAGCATGTTGATGACCTTATTTTAACTCAGCTAATTGAAGCTGCACCAAAAGAGCGAGCAACAGGCAAAAAGATCATGCTAGATGCATTGACAGAAATCCTACATAATGGGGTTCGCACGGAAAATGTGCAAAGTGCTACAGCTGAAGTGAAGCAGAAAGTAAAATATACGGATCTAGGAGGCGATTTGAAACAAGCCTTAATGTCGTTAAGTGGATTTGCAGTAGTAGAAAATTCATTTTTTGACGTTGAAAAAACAATGGACGCTAGAAAAGATGCGGCAAGTAGTGTCGAGCCGGTTGTTATTAGAGCTGGCGAAATAATTGTTAGAGAGGGCCAAACAATTACAAATGAAATATATGAAACGTTAAAGTTAGTTGGGCTGTTAAATAAAGAACGCAATGTATATCCGGTGATTGGGATAGCTTTACTCATTGTGTTAATTGCTACCGTAATTGGGTATGAAATGTACTTATTAGATAAGAAGAAACAGTTAGATGGTGGCAAAATTGCGGCCGTTTTTCTCATCAGTATTATCGTCGTATTTTTGATGAAGGGTGTTAGCTTATTTACAACGCAAATAAACCAATTTTATTTCTTAGTTCCTGTTGCAACAGGAGCACTTCTTGTAAAACAGTTGATTCAGGAACGATTAGCAATTGTATTAGCTAGTTTATATGCTATTTTGGGAAGTATTATTTTCAATGGAGAAATTCCTGGATCATTAAATGTTGAAGCTGGTATTTACTTCTTTTTCTCACAAATTGCTGGTATTATCTTTTTAATGAATATAAAAGACAGGCTGGCAATTGTGAAGTCTGGAATAGGTATGGCTGTTGTAAACGTAGTTACTGTACTATTATTCTTATTTCTTTCATTCGAGAAATATTCATTTAATGATCTTTTTATTCCGTTAGGTTTTGGTTTTGGATCTGCCCTTTTGTCAGCGGTGTTAACAATTGGTTTATTACCGTTTTTCGAAACAGGGTTGGGTATATTGTCAGACATAAAGTTACTTTCATTATCGAGTCCGAATCAGCCTTTACTTAAAAAAATTCTAACCGAAGCTCCAGGAACTTATCATCATTCTGTTATGGTTGCAAATCTAAGTGAGACAGCATGTGAAGCGATTGGAGCAAATGGTTTGCTGGCAAGGGTCGGCGCCTATTATCATGATATTGGTAAGACAGTACGGCCCCATTACTTTATCGAAAACCAATTAGCCATTAAAAATCCGCATGATCGGATCGAGCCAAGGCAAAGTGCAGAAATTATCATTAATCATCCATATGATGGTGCAGCAATGCTGAAAAAACATCGATTGCCTAAAGAAATAATTGATATTGCGAATCAGCATCATGGAACAACATTATTGAAATTCTTTTATTATAAGGAGAAAGAGAATAATAACCAAGTAAAAGAGACGGAATTTCGTTATCCTGGTCCAAAGCCTCAAACGAAGGAAGCGGCAGTTGTTTGTATCTGTGATTCAGTGGAAGCGGCAGTTCGTTCACTAAAGGAACCAACAGAGGAAAAAATTGAGGAAATTGTCTCATCGATAATTAAAGACCGCCTTATGGATGGGCAACTTGATGAATGCCCGATAACGATTCAGGAATTACACACCATTCATAAAACAGTTTGTGAAACGCTAAAAGGAATTTTTCATTCCAGAATTCAATATCCAATGAAGGAGGCAAAGTAGCATGCATATTGATTTTCATGATCAAACAACATCAATCCCTAGTGATTATGTAGATATGCTTCAACGATTACTGATTTTTGCTGCAGAAAAGGAAGGTATCTCAAACGAAGCGGAAGTGTCGGTTAACTTCGTTGATAATAAAGAAATACAAGAATTGAATCGTAATTACAGGGGGATTGATAAACCAACTGACGTTATATCTTTCGCATTGCAAGAGACAGTGGAAGGGGAAATACATGTCGTTGGCGAGGATATTCCCCTCGTGTTGGGAGATATTGTGATCTCAGTCGATCGTGCAAAAGAACAAGCAGAGGATTACAACCATTCACTTGAGCGAGAAATCGGATTTTTAACTGTTCATGGTTTCCTCCATCTACTCGGCTATGATCATATGGTAAAGGAAGAAGAGGCAGTAATGTTCCAAAAACAAGAGGATATATTAAATGCGTTTGGACTCGAGCGATAAACAAAAGAAGCGGGGAATTGGTCTTCGGTATGCATGGAATGGGTTTGTTGAAATACTTAAAACAGAACGAAACTTCCAGATTCATACAGTAGCAGCCATTATCGTGATTGGTGTGAGTTTTCTACTTCAATTACCCGCTGTCGAATGGGCAATGATATTGTTTTCCATCGGCATTGTGTTTGTTGCGGAAATGATGAATACGGCGATTGAAAGAATGGTTGACTACGTAAAACCGGATATCCACCCAGTAGCGAAAGTAATCAAGGATATTGCTGCTGGAGCCGTGTTAGTAGCCGCATTGATGGCTATGATTATTGGCATTATCATTTTTTTACCGAAACTATACAGACTGTTTATGATTTAGGCTTAAACACAACAACATTAAGAAAAAAGCTATAATTTAAGACCCTTCCTTAGTGATGGGTTTTTTACTTTGACTGATTTATAAAAGATAACCGCTTCGGGGTATGAACCGTGTCGGGAAACGAAGAAAAAGAAAAACTTTTTAAAGCTTTTGTCGATAACATGAAAGTAGCGCTTTTTTGTAGTATTATAGTATAAACAAAGACGAAATAACTTAGGCACCGGAGGAAATAGCATGGAAAACAATTTTAAATCTGGCTTTATTGCAATAATTGGTAGACCAAATGTTGGAAAATCGACATTTATGAATCGGGTAATTGGTCAAAAAATTGCCATCATGAGTGATAAAGCGCAAACAACCCGAAATAAAATTCAAGGTGTACTTACCCAGGATGATGCGCAATTAGTTTTTATTGATACCCCAGGAATACACAAACCGAAGCATCGACTTGGTGATTTTATGGTGCAAATTGCCGAAAACACATTAAATGAAGTGGATGCTGTTTTGTTTATGATTAATGCTAAAGAGGGGTATGGTAGAGGCGATCAATATATTTTGGATCGGCTACAGCAGGTTAAAAAGCCGGTTTTTCTCATTATAAATAAAATTGATTTGATCCATCCAGACGATTTATTTCCGCTAATTGAATTATATAAGGAAAAATATAATTTTGAAGAGATCATCCCGATTTCAGCATTGCAAGGTAATAATGTTAATCATCTACTGGATGTTTTAAAAGGCCATTTGCCAGAAGGTCCGCAGTATTATCCGGATGATCAAGTTACAGACCACCCGGAACGCTTCATTATTAGCGAATTGATCCGTGAAAAGGTTTTGCAATTAACACGGGAAGAGGTTCCGCATTCGATCGCGGTTGTGATTGAAAATATTGAAGAAAGAGACTCTAATACAGTCTTTATTCAGGCGACTGTCATTACCGAAAGAAAAACACAAAAGGGAATTCTAATTGGTAAACAAGGAAGCATGTTGAAGGAAATTGGAAAGAAAGCGCGTGCGGATATTGAAGCATTACTTGGTACAAAAATATATCTTGAACTTTGGGTGAAGGTTCAAAAAGACTGGCGAAACAGACAAAGCCAGCTTCGGGAGTTAGGTTTTCGTCGTGATGAATATTAAACATGGTAAAATTTAAAACTCATTCTTTCTTCATGTGTGGTCATTCTAGTAATAGGGTTCAAATTTTTTAGGTTACAATTTGAGCTGAAAAAATATTGCTTTTTCAAACGATATAAAGGAAGGTGTGGTTTCTTGTGATCGACTTTACTTGGAAATTATTTAGTCAAACGGGGAACGTTGAAACCTATTTGTTATTGAAAGAGTTGGAGACAGAACCAAATGGTCAAACACGGCATGAAAATGACGAAATAACGCAACATGACACGAAAATTTAAAAATTGAATTGGAAAGCTTTTCAATAGACGTGGGGACGTATTAGGTAATGGACGAGATTGAATTGCCTAATAAAGGATAGGTGAAGCTATGTGCTTGAAAAGGTGGAAGGTATTGTCATCAAAACACAAGATTATGGTGAAACACATAAGATAGTTACGATATTAAGTAAAAAGGTGGGAAAATTTGCAGCAATTGCCAAAGGCGCTAAGAAGCCGAAGAGCAGAATGGCTGCGGTTACGCAGCCATTTATTCTTGGTGAGTTTTTCGTCTATATGAATACTGGTCTAAGTACAGTCCAACAAGGAGAAATAGTTCAATCATTTCGTGCTATTCGTGAAGATATTATTAAAACTGCTTACACAGCTTACCTTGTTGAATTAACAGATAAGCTTTTGGATGAGCATACACCTGACGTTTATTTATATGATCAGTTGTACCGAACATTATGTTGGATTGCTGAAAATGAACGTGCAGAAATCCCGATTATGATGTATGAATTAAAAATGTTTGCAAAAGGTGGATTTGCTCCTACTGTTGATTGTTGTGTCAATTGCGGTTGTAAAGAAGCCCCATTTTCTTTTTCCATTGATGAAGGAGGAATACTTTGCGCGAGATGTTTATACTTGGACCGGGATGCAATCGCCTTGTCAAATGTTTTAGCAAAGTTATTGCACGTTTTTCTACATGTTGGCCTGGAACAGATTGGTAACATATCAATGAAAGAGAAGAATATCCAGTTGCTGCGGCAATTATTAGACTCCTATTATGATCGCTATGGCGGATTTTATATAAAATCGAAGAAGTTCTTAAATCAACTAGATCGCTTAAGGTGAGTTATGTTGACAAAATCATTATAAATGCAGTATCATCTATACATATGTTCAATTGAGATACAATTGCAGTGATGGAGAAAAAGTATTTATTGACTTCTATTCAAAGTGCGTGTTCAAAGAGTTGCCAAATTAGAAGCAAGAAGGTCGAGGCGGCGTAGTCTTGAGGACCGGAATGTAGGTGAAATCTACATGAGGACCAGAAAGACAAGCCAACGAAGAGGTTCGCAGCTTATCATTTGGTGACTTTTGAACAACCTCTTAAAGCGAGTCCAGAACGGTGTGAGCTGGATAATAGTCCAATAAGGAAAGGCGCTCCGGAGCAATTCAATAAAGTGGCTCTAAATGAGCAAATAGGGTGGAACCGCGGAAATCCCGTCCCTATGTCTAGATAATTTATAGACATAGGGACGTTTTTTATTGTATAAACTGGAGGGTAAATCACAATGAATATCCAAGAAATGATTCTAACATTGCAGAAACATTGGTCAGATCAAAAGTGTATTTTAGTCCAAGCCTATGATGTGGAAAAAGGTGCAGGTACAATGTCACCAATGACACTATTAAGAAGTTTAGGGCCGGAACCATGGAAGGTTGCGTATGTAGAGCCATCAAGACGTCCGGCAGATGGCAGGTATGGTCAAAACCCGAACCGCTTGTATCAGCATCATCAATTTCAGGTAATTATGAAGCCATCTCCTGATAACATTCAGGAATTATATCTAAATTCGCTCAAGGCTTTAGGGATTGATCCACTGCAACATGATATTCGATTTGTTGAAGATAATTGGGAAAATCCAACACTTGGTGCTGCAGGTTTGGGCTGGGAAGTATGGCTGGATGGGATGGAGATTACCCAATTTACTTATTTTCAGCAAATTGGCGGTTTAGAAGCAAATCCTGTTACAGTTGAGTTAACATATGGAATTGAACGGCTGGCATCGTATATTCAAGATAAAGAAAATGTGTTTGATTTGGAATGGACAGATGGTGTAACGGTTAAGGATATTTTCTTTCAACCAGAATATGAGCATTCAACATACACATTTGAAGAGTCAAATACGGATATGTTATTTCAATTATTCAGTATGTATGAGCAAGAGGCGAAGACAACGATGGAAAAAGGATTGGTTTTCCCAGCGTATGACTACGTATTAAAGTGTTCCCATACATTCAATTTGCTTGATGCAAAGGGTGTAATTTCCGTTACAGAACGAACAGGATACATCTCCAGGGTTCGTAATTTAGCTAGAGGCATTGCGAAGGCATATGTGGCAAAACGGGAAGAGCTTGGATTTCCGATGCTTAAGGAGGAGAAAGAATAATGGCAAAGGATGCGTTATTTGAAATAGGATTAGAAGAGTTACCTGCACGCTTTATTGACGATGCAGAAAAACAGTTGAAAGATAAAACGGAAAATTGGCTGGAAGAATTGCGGATCGCCTATGAGTCCATTTCCTCCTATTCAACGCCTAGAAGGCTTGCAGTTCTTATTCAAGGAATGGCGGAAGAGCAAACGACAATTGAGGAAGAAGCAAAAGGCCCCGCAACTAAAATTGCTCAAGACGAGGAAGGAAATTGGACAAAGGCAGCTGTTGGGTTTACAAAAGGGCAAGGTAAAACAACGGAGGACATATACACAAAAGAGGTTAAAGGTACCTCCTATATTTTTGTTGAAAAACATATTGAAGGAAAGCAAACAGCTGAATTACTACCATCGTTCAAAGATGTTATTTTATCGATACAGTTTCCAAAAAATATGCGCTGGGCAGCAGAAAGTCTGCGATATGTGCGTCCAATTCGCTGGCTTGTGGCATTATATGATCATGAAGTGATTCCGTTTGAGATTACCCATGTCCATACAGGCAACCAGACATATGGTCATCGGTTTCTAGGGGGGACTATTACACTTGAAAAACCAAGTGAATACGTAGACAAATTGGCTGAGAATTTTGTCATTGCTGATCCGAATAAACGTGAAAAATTAATTGTTAAAGAAATAAAAGAATTGGAGAAACAAAATGACTTGCATATCCCAACAGATGCAGACTTGTTAAATGAAGTTCGCAATTTGGTTGAGTATCCAACTGCTTTTATGGGATCGTTTGATACGTCGTTCTTGAAATTACCACCTGAAGTACTGATTACCTCGATGAAAGAACACCAACGGTATTTTCCTGTTAAATCGAATGAAGGTCAGCTACTCGCACGTTTTGTTGGTGTAAGAAATGGTGATGACCATCAACTTGAAATGGTTGCTAAAGGAAATGAAAAAGTATTAAAAGCTCGATTATCGGATGCACAATTTTTCTACGAGGAAGATCAGAAACACCCAATTGCTTTTTACTTGCAAAAACTAGATAAAGTAGTTTTTCAGGAAAAGCTAGGGACCATCCATGATAAAGTTGAACGTGTTATGACGATTACGAAACATATTGCTGATGGGTTAGATTTGGATGATGAGAAAAAGCAACGAGCAGTTCGAACAGCAGAAATCAGTAAGTTTGATTTAATGACGAATATGGTTAACGAATTTACGGAACTGCAGGGTATAATGGGAGAAGATTATGCCATCAACTTTGGTGAGGACAAAATAGTTGCAAAAGCTGTTGCAGAACACTATATGCCACGTAATGCAAATGACCAATTACCAGAAACAATTGAAGGAGCTATTGTAAGTGTAGCAGATAAGCTGGACACAATTGTCGGATGTATTTCGGTAGGCTTAGTGCCAACCGGCTCACAAGACCCATATGGATTACGACGCCAAGCTGTTGGTGTGTTGAAAATTTTACAGCACAATAAATGGGATATTTCTGTTGAGCAGCTATTGGAAATCACGCAAAAATTGTATCAAACAACCGATATCGAGTTAAATGATCAAGAAACTATTGCAAATGAACTGAACGATTTCTTGGCATTACGTGCGACGTATTTGTTGAAAGAAGCAGGCGTTGAAGCAGATATCATTCACGCGGTCTTAGCAAATGATATCGGAGTTTTTGATTATACACTGGCAAAGGCAAGCGAATTATCACAAAAACGGAATCAAGTTGATTTCAAGCAGACACAAGAAGCATTTACTCGAGTCTTGAACCTAGCAAAAAAAGCAGATAGTGATCAAGTTGATCCGAAATTGTTTGAAACACCATCCGAACGATATTTATATGAAAAATTTCAAGAAGTTTCAACTGGTTATCATCAGGCGAAGGATGATTTGGATGCCGAGCAAGCGTTAATGCAATTAAGTAAGCTGCATCATGGAATCCACGACTTTTTTGAAAATAACATGGTAATGGCTGATAATGATGGAGTTCGTAATAATCGCTTAGCATTGATTCACTTAATTGCCAAGTTAATCCATGATTACGCTGATATGACACAAGTAAGCTGGAAACAGCATTTTTAAGGGCTGGAGTAAATCGATTGTGGGTTTATTTGAAAGGGCAGAATGGTGTTGATTACACTCCTCTCGCCCTCATCCCTGCAATCGTATGTCTTTATTTCCCTTTCCACTATAATTAAGCTATAATGTTTATATAATAGTATGTCACATTTATGCTGATAGGTGGTGAAAGAGTGGAATTATCTAATAGACAAGAACAAATTATTGAAATTGTTAAAGAGAATGGTCCAATTACCGGAGAACATATTGCTGATCAGTTATCATTGACACGTGCAACCTTACGACCGGATTTAGCTATTTTAACAATGGCCGGATTCTTAGAAGCTAGACCACGTGTAGGCTATTTCTTTACTGGAAAAACTGGCTCGGAACTGTTAACTGAAAAGATAAAGCAGTTTAAAGTTCATGAATACCAATCTGTACCAATCGTAGTTAAGGAAAGTGCATCGGTATATGATGCCATTTCAACAATGTTCCTGGAGGATGTTGGTACATTATTTGTAGTCGATGATAATGCCTGTTTGACTGGGGTTCTTTCGCGAAAAGATTTGCTAAGAGCAAGTATTGGGAAACAAGATTTAAATGATATACCAGTACACATTATCATGACCCGTATGCCTAATATCACGGTTTGTCGGAGAGACGATCCACTTTTAGACGTTGCAAAAAAATTAATCGATAAACAAATTGATGGTGTTCCAGTAGTAAAAGATGCGGAAAAAAGTCTAGAAATCGTTGGTCGTATTACAAAAACAACGATCACGAAAGCATTTGTTGAATTAATTATGGATGAACACTTATAGAATAAGCCTGAACTGGAAAGGAGTGGAGATTGATGGGATCAAAACCATTAGTTTATGTTTTATCTGACTCTGTCGGGGAAACAGCAGATTTAGTTATTAAGGCTGGTTTGAGCCAATTTAATAATGGTGAATATAAAATCCAACGTATTCCTTATGTAGAGGACAAACAAACGATCGATGAAGCACTAACTTTAGCAAAAGAACAACAAGGAATTATTGGGTTTACTTTGGTTGATCCAGCACTTCGCAATTATTTAAATCAAGAAGCGAAAAAACTTGATATTGAGGCGATCGATATTATGGGTCCAATGATGGAAGCAATGGAGCGGTTATTCGGAAAGCCGCGACTTGAACCAGGGTTAGTACATAAATTGGACGAAGATTATTTTAAGCGTGTGGAGGCAATAGAATTTGCTGTTAAATATGATGACGGAAGGGACCCGCGCGGGATTGCGCGTGCAGACATTATTTTGATTGGTGTTTCCCGTACATCGAAAACACCATTATCACAATATTTAGCACACAAACGTTTAAAAGTGGCAAATGTGCCGATCGTTCCAGAAGTCGACCCTCCTGAGGAATTGTTTGAAGTTAATCCAAAAAAATGTATTGGTCTTAGAATTAATTCGACGAAGTTAAATGATATTCGAAGAGAGAGACTAAAAGCATTGGGTCTAGGTGATCAAGCCACATACGCAAACATGGATAGGATTCATCAAGAACTGGATTATTTTGATAAAATTGTGAATAAAATTGGCTGTAAAGTAGTGGATGTATCTAGTAAAGCGGTTGAAGAAACAGCAAATAGCATTTTACGCATTATTAAATCATAGAATAAACAAGAAAACATTCTACATAAAGGAGTAGGATGTTTTCTTGCTCTTTAAGAAGGTATAAATTTTATAGATTATAAGAAAAACTCGGCACTCGATACGGACGTGGAAAATGCCGAGTTTTCCAAGATTTTTTTATAGCATTATAGTATTTCTTGTATTATAATTAGTATTTGTGTAAAAATGTGTTCTAACATTACAATTTTCTAAGGATGGAAGACATAGTCAGAAAAATAAAACATTGCCAATTAAGGAGGATTCTATTTCGCTTGTGTAGAATTAAATTGTAATGGAAAATTAGTTGTAGAGCAATCACTAGGAACATCTTAGTGTTTATGTTTGCCCTTCAAGAGGTACAATGGGGAATAGCGAACAAAATTGTATAGACAGGAATGATCCTTCTAAGTTTAGCATACAAAATAGAAGGAAATTTTTTTCGAGTTATAAAAAATATTGTCGAATCATGAAGGATTTTCTTAAACAATCTCGAATAATAGTATAGTGGTGGTTTTATATGCCTAATCAAGTTCCAGAAGAAGTGATCGAAGAAGTCCGTAAAGCCAATGATATTGTTGATGTCATTGGAGAATATGTACAATTGAAAAAACAAGGGCGAAATTTTTTCGGATTATGCCCTTTTCATGGGGAGAAGACCCCTTCGTTTTCAGTCACACAAGAAAAACAAATTTTTCATTGCTTTGGTTGTGGAAAAGGTGGAAATGTCGTGACATTTTTAATGGAAATGGAGAGCTATTCTTTTTATGATGCTTTGAAATTTCTTGCAGATAGAAGCGGTACGAAATTGCCTGAAACAGGTATAAACAAGGAAAGCTCTCTTTCCCAGGAAAACCAGAGTATTTTATCTGCCTATGAATGGTTGCAAAAACTTTATCATCACTTACTTCGGTTTACTAAAGATGGAAAAGAAGGATATCAATACTTTATCGACCGGGGGATTGAAGAGGAAACAATTGATCAGTTTCAATTAGGCTTTGCCCCAAATGTAAAAGATTTTATCGCTGAATTTCTTGAAAAAAAAGGTTTTCACCAACAAGTTTTAGTAAAAGCAGGTCTGCTCTCCCTGTACGATGATAATACCGTTTCTGACCGGTTCAGAGGGAGAGTGATTTTCCCGATTAGAAATCACCTGGGAAAAACAGTAGCATTTGGTGGACGTGCAATTGCTGGTCAAGAGCCAAAATATTTAAACAGCCCTGAAAGTGAATTATTTCAAAAAGGGAAACTACTATATAACTTTGACCAAGCAAAAAAACACATTCGCACAAGTGGTGAAGCTATCCTGTTAGAAGGATATATGGATGTAATTGCAGCCTACCAAGCAGGTGTGAAAAATGTAATTGCAACATTGGGGACATCGTTAACCGAAAATCAGGCAAAATTATTGCGCCGCTATGTGGATACAGTTATTCTTTGTTATGATTCGGATAATGCTGGTATCGAAGCTACTTATAAAGCTGCGAACCTACTTCGGCAGGTCGGCTGTCAAGTGAAGGTTGCCCGATTGGAAGACGGAATGGATCCTGATGACTACATTAAATCGTACGGTGCTGATGCGTTCACGAATAAAGTGATCAAAGCTAGTGATACGTATATGACTTTTTTTATGCGTTATATGAAAAAGGATTATAATGTAAAACTTGAGGGCGATCGCATAAATTATATTGAAATTATTTTGAAACAATTGGCAATGATTGATAATGCGGTTGAACGGGAATATTATTTAAAAGAGTTAAGCAGTGAATATGATTTAACCATGGAGACATTGGAGCAAGAGATCCGTAAATATCGCCAAAATGTCAATGTTAATAAGGATAAGAGCAAGAAGAAAAGATATACTAATAATACCAAAGATATTTATCAGACTAAAAAATTGTTACCGGCATTTTATAATGCGGAACGACAACTTATTGCTTACATGTTAAAGGACATATCAATTGCTGATAAGGTACAACAGGAAATAGGTGGGGCCTTTAATGTGGATGAGCATAAAATTATTGCCACACATTTGTATGCTTATTATGAGGAAGGGCATCCTGCTGATGTTAGCCTATTTATTGACAGGTTGACAGATGAAAAAATAAAGCAGACAGTTATTGAAATCGCGATGATACCGATGGTTGAAAATATCAGTGATCAACAAATTAATGATTATTTGAGGATTATTTATACAGAGAACCATGATGTCGCAACGATAAAGATGCTGAGAGAACAACAGAGAATAGCTGAACAACAAAGCGATCCAATAAAAGCCGCCCAAATAGCAATGCAAATTATTGAAATACAAAAGCAGTTAAAAAATACAAATTGATGTATTTAGAAGTATGGAAGGAGGGGGACTCATGGCCGAAAATAAGCCCGCAAAAACAAAAGACAATCAAAATGAGTTGACACTTGAACAAGCAAAAGACCAATTACTTGAGATAGGAAAGAAACGTGGTGTACTTGCTTATGAAGAAGTTGCAGATCGATTGTCGAGTTTCGAGCTTGAATCAGAGCAAATGGATGAGTTTTATGAGTACCTGAATGAGCAAGGTGTAGAAGTAATTGGTGAGTCTGAAGAAGATCCCAAGATGCAACAAATAGCGAAAGAAGAAGAATTTGATTTAAATGATTTAAGTGTTCCAATTGGTATTAAAATTAATGATCCAGTTCGAATGTATTTGAAGGAAATCGGTCGAGTTGATTTATTGTCAGCTGCTGAAGAAATTAATCTTGCAAATCGAATCGAACAAGGTGAAGATGAAGCGAAAAGACGACTTGCAGAGGCTAACTTACGCCTGGTTGTTAGTATAGCTAAACGTTATGTCGGTAGAGGGATGTTATTTTTAGATCTTATCCAAGAGGGTAATATGGGCCTTATGAAAGCAGTCGAAAAGTTCGACTATCGGAAGGGGTTTAAGTTTAGTACCTATGCTACATGGTGGATTCGTCAAGCAATTACAAGAGCGATTGCTGATCAGGCTCGAACAATTCGAATTCCAGTTCATATGGTGGAAACGATTAACAAACTTATTCGTGTTCAACGCCAGTTACTGCAAGATCTTGGACGTGAACCTACACCAGAAGAAATTGGTGAGGAGATGGATTTATCCCCAGATAAGGTTCGAGATATTCTAAAAATTGCTCAAGAACCCGTGTCACTTGAAACACCGATTGGTGAGGAGGATGATTCCCATTTAGGTGATTTCATTGAAGATCAAGAAGCAATTTCACCTTCTGATCATGCTGCATATGAACTATTAAAAGAACAACTGGAAGATGTATTAGACACACTTACGGATCGGGAAGAGAATGTATTACGGCTGCGATTTGGGCTTGACGATGGACGAACAAGAACATTGGAAGAGGTCGGCAAGGTGTTTGGCGTAACAAGAGAAAGAATTCGTCAAATTGAAGCAAAAGCATTGCGTAAATTGCGTCATCCTAGTCGTAGTAAGCGTCTTAAAGATTTCCTTGAATAATTGGTGTTCAGTCATTGGACACTCATTGCGTGAACAATGACTGTGCGTGATTATTTTATCCAAATATCACAGTCTTAGATTGCCGCCTATACTGAGGTGATGATGCATGGCAGAAGAACGAATTGCTACTATTATTAAGGAAATAAATTATTGGAAAAGACACAAGCTGCTTCCAGAGATGTATTGTGATTTTCTCTTAGCCCTTTATTCGAATGGTGAAGCAATTAGTGAACCATCGACAGCAAAGGGGAGGCCATCATTAAAACTGTCTTTTTTGGTGCAGTTTGTGATCCAATTGCTGTTGATACCGTTTTCATTTGTTGTTATCTATTTTACGGAATTTCATCCAATATTGCAACTTTGTATTTTAATTTTATTTATGGGGTCTTCTTTTTGGCAATACTATTATTATAAAAAAGAAGACAAGCGATTGTCTCGTCTGTCATTGGTTGTATTTCTATTGTTGCTGCTTTTGACAACTGTTTTTTTAAGTAACTTATATGTCCATCATCAAGGTTTGACAAATGGTTTGATAATCGCGCAGTTTTTTGGTTGGCTTTTATTGGGGCTGAAAAACCAGATGAAATATATTAATATTGCAGGTGTTGTTGGGATTGTGTTAACAGTAGTAATAATAGTTCTATAAGTTTTCACATCATTTCTCTTTAAACTAAATTGGTTTTCAAGTAAAATAAGGATAGTCTTTTTTTGACAAAATTGAATAAGGGTATACATAAGGAGGAAATACGAATGAAGAAAAACATCATTCCGTTTGCACTTATCGCCGTTTTAGGGATAGCTATGGTAATCATTCTTTCTGTTGCTGGTATCGACCAACGTGAAGCTATTCAAAAGGCTGAAGAAGGCGGAGATACAAGCGAACAAGCTGATAATGGCGGAGAAGAGGGTGCAACAGACGATCCTGAAGCCATTTTTGAAAATACTTGTGCTAGCTGTCATGGTGCTGATCTATCCGGTGGAATGGGGCCAAACTTACAGGAAGTTGGCGGCAGACTTTCCGAGGATGAAATTAAAAACACAATTATGAATGGCCGTGGTCAAATGCCAGCTGGTCTAGTAGAAGATCCACAAGCAGAAGCATTAGCTAAATGGCTTTCAGAAAAGAAATAAACAAAGATTAAGAATATAGACTACAAGGAAAGCTTTCTGATCAATGCAGAAGGCTTTCTTTTATCATAGAAGAGGTTGTTCAAAAATTCCGGTAAAAATGACTCATCGAAACTAATTGGTCCTTTTTTTCCTCTTTTTTTTGGACAAGCGCTATAAGAGGAGAGTAAGATGTCGCAAAAAATAAATCTTTCAAATCGATTAAAAAAAGTAGCATTATTTTTACCTAGAGGTGCTAATTTTGCAGATATAGGATCGGACCATGCTTATTTACCATGTTATGTATGCCTAAAAGATAGTGCAGCAAAAGCAATTGCCGGTGAGGTAAATGTAGGACCGTTTAATAGTGCTAAAACAACGGTACAGGCGTATCAACTTTCCGACAAAATTGATGTGCGTCTAGGTGATGGATTGCAAGTGATTGAAAAAGATGAGGTGGAGCAGGTTGTGATTGCTGGAATGGGCGGATCACTAATTCAATCCATTTTAGAAAACGGAAAGAACAAGCTTGATAATGTGGAGCATATCATCGCTCAACCAAATGTAGATGCAAAAGGTGTTCGGAAATGGTTGACGGCGCATAATTTTCGACTTACAGATGAAGAACTAGTTGAAGAGAATGGTCATTTTTATGAAATCATTAACGCAGCAAAACGTCATAATGATTCCCCATTGAATAATTGGACAGAAAAAGAATTGTTATTTGGCCCTTTTTTATTAGCAAAACAAACGTCAACTTTCTATCGTAAGTGGCAATATGAACTGGGAAAATTAATTCGGGTGATTAACCAAATGAAACAAGCAACAACTCGAGATGAAGAAAAGATCACACAATTCGAACGGGAATTAGGATGGATAAAGGAGGTTTTGAATAATGGTAACTAATGCTACTATATTTTCTATCCTTGAGCAGTGGGCTCCAAAACGTTTGGCGTATGATTGGGACAATGTCGGTTTGCAAGTTGGAACATATGATAAACAAGTAAATAAAATTATGATAACGTTAGATGTGCTGGAATCTGTTGTGGATGAAGCGATCGATAAAAATGTTGATTTAATTATTGCTCATCATCCGTTATTGTTTAAACCAATCAAACAGTTAAATACAAATTCCGTTCAAGGGCGAATCATTCAAAAACTTATCCAGCATGATATAACTGTATATGCTGCACATACAAATCTTGATGCTGCAAATGGTGGCGTTAATGATATGTTATGTGATGTGATAGGTATTAATGAGCGTAAGGTGCTACTTGGATCAAATACAGACAAATTAGTGAAATTCAGTGTCTACGTTCCGCACCCACAGATGGAAAAAGTACAGCAAGCACTTCATGAGGGTGGGGCTGGTCATATTGGTAATTATAGTCATTGTACATTCCAAACAGAAGGCCAGGGCACATTTAAACCACTGGAAGGGACAACCCCCTTTATTGGTACGAAAAATGAAATCGCGAAAGTTGATGAAATAAAAATTGAAACAATAGTACCAGAACAAAGAATAGATAACGTTGTAAAAGCTGTCCTTCACGCGCATCCGTATGAAGAACCAGCCTATGACATTTATCCATTGGAAAACAAAGGAGAAACTTATGGAATTGGTCGAATCGGCTGGTTAACGAAAAGCATGGGTTTAACTGAATTATGCGAACACCTAAAAACAGTATTGGATGTACCTGATTTGCGGGTAACTGGCGATTTAACATCGACAATTAGCAAAGTTGCGGTCTTAGGTGGAAGTGGTGAAAAATATATTCATGCTGCTAAAGCCAAAGGTGCAGATGCTTATATAACAGGCGATATGACATTTCATGCAGCACAGGATGCTTGGCAAATGGGACTTTCTGTTATTGATCCTGGACATCATATTGAAAAAGTGATGAAACAAAGTGTTAAGCACCATTTAGAACAACAACTTAACCAACAAAGTATCAAGGTTATTACGTCAAAAGCAAATACTGAACCATTTCGCTTTATTTAAGAAAGTACTCTATAATAGAGATAAAGTCTATCTTAAACATTAGATCGTTAATTGAAGAAGGAGTACATTTATGGAAAATAATCATTTTAGTAAGTTTGCATTCCATCCTGTTTTACTTGAAGTAGTAGAACGTCTACAATTTTATCAACCGACAGAAATTCAACAACAGGTGATACCGGCTGCCTTAAACGGAAAAAGTGTCATCGGACAGTCACATACAGGTTCAGGCAAAACACATGCCTATTTATTACCGTTATTTAACCAAATTGATGTAAATAAACGTGAAGTGCAATTTGTCATTACCGCACCGACAAGAGAACTTGCTATGCAAATACATGAAGAGGTAAAAAAAATAATCCATTATGCCGATAAAGACAATCAATGGTTCGCAAAGTTATTAGTTGGTGGTACAGATAAACAAAAAATGATGGAGAAGTTGAAGCAACCTCCCCATATTGTTGTTGGTACACCTGGAAGAATTTTGGATTTGGTAAAGGAAGACGCCATTTCACTTTATTCGGCCAATTCCTTTGTCATTGATGAAGCGGATCTGATGTTGGATTTAGGATTTATTCATGATGTCGATCAATTATTGGTACGCTGTAAACAAGATATCCAATTACTAGTATTCTCGGCAACGATCCCACAGCGGTTGGAACATTTTTTCAAAAAGTATTTGGAAAATCCATTACATGTGAAAATAGATGACGGGTTATCACCAGAAACAATGGAACACCGGCTAATTCCATTGAAACACCGGACTGCAGCTGAGATTATTTTTGATATAACCAAAACAATCCAACCGTTTTTAGCTATTATTTTTACGAACGGCAAAGAATTAGCGAATGAACTATCGGCGTCCTTGCAACAAAAAGGATTGGATGTGGGATTAATTCATGGGGGATTGTCGCCACGAGAACGGAAACGGGTGTTAAAGGATATTCAAAATCTCCGGTATCAATATATTGTGGCAACCGACTTAGCTTCAAGAGGGATTGATATTAAAGGTGTTAGTCATGTGATTAACGCACAGTTGCCCAAAGAGGAAGATTTTTATATCCATCGTGTTGGACGGACAGCTAGAGCAGGAATGGAAGGTACCGCGATTAGCTTATATGACGACCAGGATCTTAAGCTGATTGAAAAATTAGAATACAAAGGACTTGCATTTACATTTTACACGATAAAAAATGGTGACTGGCAAGAAGTGAAGGCGTGGAATGAACGCAATCTTCGTACAAAAACCGAAACAAACGCTGAAAAGGAAGCCTGGAAAAAGGTACGAAAAACGAAAAAAGTAAAACCAGGTTATAAGAAAAAAATGAAAAAGCAACAACAACAGATTAAACGCCAGTTAACCAAAAACCAACATACAAAACGTAAAAAATAATTCAGGGCAGGAGAGGTGTCACGTGTTAAAAATAGGTTCACATGTTTCAATGAGCGGGAAAAAAATGTTATTAGGTTCGAGTGAAGAAGCAGTTTCATATGGAGAAAATGCCTTCATGATTTATACCGGTGCTCCACAAAACACGAGAAGAAAACCGATTGAGGAGCTTAATATTGAAGCAGGAATAGCTCATATGAAAGAAAATGGAATTGTCGATCTGATTGTGCACGCCCCCTATATTATCAATATAGGCAATACGACAAAACCAGCAACATTTGAATTAGGTGTTAACTTTTTGCGAAGTGAAATCGCACGTACAGAGGCGATTGGGGCTAAGCAAATTGTTCTTCACCCTGGTGCCCATGTAGGTGCGGGTGCAGAAGCTGGAATTGAAAAAATAATTGAAGGCTTAAATGAGGTACTTGATAAGGAACAACATGTCCAAATAGCGCTGGAAACGATGGCAGGAAAAGGCACGGAAATCGGTCGTACGTTTGATGAGTTAGCAAAAATCTTTGATGGGGTCACACATAATGAGAAATTATCTGTTTGTTTAGATACGTGCCATATCCATGATGCGGGCTATGATATTGTCAATGATTTTGATGGTGTATTAAATGATTTTGATAAAATTATTGGTTTAGATCGTCTGAAGGTTATACATGTGAATGATAGTAAAAATGAAATTGGAGCACATAAGGACCGTCATGAAAACATAGGATTTGGCCATATTGGATTTGAGGCACTTCGCTATGTGATTCATCATCCACAGTTAACGGATCTACCGAAAATATTGGAGACGCCATACGTTGGGGAAGATAAGAAAAATAAAAAACCGCCATATAAATTTGAAATTGAGATGATAAAAGCGGAAAAATTTGATGAAAATCTAAAAGAAAAAATTAGAAATCAATAAAAGTGCGTGTTCAAAAAGGAGGATGAAAAGGACCGAGAAGTTCGAGGCGGTGTAGTTTTGAGTACCGGAACGGAAAAACAAGCCAACGAAGAAATTCGATGTGTCATTTTCACCGGACTTTTTGAACATCCTCTATAATATGAAAGGAATAGTGCTGGTAAACGCTATTCCTTTTGGCATTAATAAAATAATGACTCCAAACCATGCGACTTGATTATTTCATTAAATAATTTCTGAGCTTTCTTGGCAGTCTTTAGATCGGTTATACGTGCTAATTCTTGAAGCATTTTGGCTCTCCCGTCAGCATGAAACGGGTCAATGGTGTGCGTTTTTAGATATGTTGTAATTGCTTTAGCTTGTGTATTGGTAATTGAAAAACCATATTGTTGACTATAATGCAATAATTCTTCTGGGGATAATTGAGTTATTTTATTGGCTATCAGATCTTTGATAAATCTGGACATGATCATGCCTCCTTAAAATTTATTGCTTATTTATGATATGAACCAGCTCAGAAAAAGTGACTTGCTTTTCCATAAAGTAACACCATTAGATTTAGGCAGAATCCATAAACTATAGATGCACCTCAATACAAGAAAGAGAGGTATTGTTTATGGATGACTTTGAGCGTTACTCGAATAAATCTTCAGAAGACCTTGGAGAACGACAAGATGATAATGATTTGGTGGGTACAAATTTAACGGGTCAAGATCCATCGTCATTTAACCCTACAAGAAAAAACGATGAGGAAACAGCAGCTGAAATGACAGCAGATGATCTTGATACACCATCAAGAATAGAAGACGATGATGATACCAATGTAAACAGTATGTATGGCTGGATCGCGTTGGCATTATCGGTTGTATCCTTCTTTTGGCTACCAATAATTCTTGGTGGAGCAGGGATCATTGTCGGCTTTATCGCAAGAAGTCGCGGTGCAAATACGTTAGGAAATACAGCTATAATCGCTGGTGCTGTTTCGATTATCATTTCACTGTTTATATTACCATTTGTATAACAAAAAGAGGCTGGCAATGAGTTGTCAGTCTCTTTTTTATGGATATATAGGGAAATAGTAATAACCTCCAATAATCAGTTTATGTGGGTCTGTATGATTAATTAATTGGAAATCTTCAAAGATCTGGTTAATATCAAACGCCGGAAGTGAATCGTTAATTTCTTCGACAATCGATAGTACGGTATCACCTGCCCGCACTTTTACCTTCATGATCTCAAATTTCCTAGTGTTAGTTGATTCTGTTTGTTTTTCTGGTATGGTATTGTTGTTTGACGGTAGTAGTGAACCATTAGTCAAATCAGTATAAATACTCACTATTATTAATATAATGAATAAATAAATTCCGCTTTTTTTAAAAAAGTTCATATTCATTTCTCCTTTTGTGAAACAAACAGCGAGCATAAAACGTATATAAAAGTAATAGGGAGGAGGGGGATTTATGGATATTTTTTCTTCCGATTGGATTGGATTTGTTATAACTGGACTAGGAACTTTATTTTTGATTGGTGAAATTTTGGTTAACATGCGTGGTTTCTTTGGGATACTTGGAATTGGATTTATCGTTGTTTATTTTTCGGCCTATTTGGACACAAGCTTGTTTATTATTATGCTTATTATTTATTTTATCGGATTATTACTTATCATCATTGATGGGAAGTTATTAAATGATGGTACACTTGCTACGTTAGGACTTGCGAGCATGTTAACATCTGTCGCGTTGGCGGCACCAAGTTTATCTGTCGGTTTGTATGCTGTAATCGGTGTTCTTGTGGGTGGGTTTTCTTCTCTGCTATTTCTAAAGGTGTTTAAACATCGTGACATGTGGACAAAAATCACATTGAGGGACCGGTTAACAAAGGAAGCTGGCTATAACACGATGAATGAGGAATATGAAAATTTACTAAACCAACAAGGGATAACGTTAAACGATTTGCGCCCAGTTGGGACGGTACGGATTAACAACAAGAACTATAGTGCAATATCTAATGGACAATGGATTCCTAGAGGCAGTACCGTGCGTGTTGTAGAAGTAGATGGCACACGAATACTAGTCGAAATAATAACGAACTAAATGATAATTCTCTTTGAATCATCAAGATTCAAGAGAATTATTTTTTTTACGCTCTCTTGGGAAGTGCCATTGTAGAAAATAGAATGTAAATTTATTGTTAAGAATGTAGAATAAGTATTTACAAAACGTGAGGGCGTGGCTAATAATGAAAAAGGTATGACATAATTCAACAATGTGAAGGGGCGGTAAAACCATTGGGTATCGATTTACAAACACTTCTTTTTGAGTTTTTTGGCGGTTTGGGTATTTTCCTGCTCGGAATAAAATTTATGGGAGAAGGATTACAAAAAACTGCGGGTGAACGGTTGCGAGATATTCTTGATAAAACGACAAGTAATCCTTTTCTAGGTGTACTTGCGGGTATGATTGTAACGATACTTATTCAAAGTAGTTCAGGCACAACCGTACTAACCGTTGGGCTTGTAAATGCAGGTTTTATGACACTGAGACAAGCTATCGGTGTCATTATGGGTGCAAATATTGGAACAACTGTTACAGCATTTATTATCGGTATTGATTTAGGTGAATATGCATTACCAATTATTGCAGTTGGATGTTTCCTCTTATTCTTCTTCAAAAATCAGAAAGTTAATTCGATCGGACAAACTATCTTTGGCTTTGGCGCTTTATTTTTTGGACTCGAATTGATGAGCAGTGGTATGTCACCATTGAGAGGACTGGAGTCATTTCATGAACTGACGGTAGAAATGAGTTCAAATCCAGTACTTGGCGTCATTATTGGAACATTGTTTACGGTTATCGTTCAGAGTTCGAGTGCGACGATTGGAATTTTGCAGGGATTGTTTTCAGAAGGAGCAATCGATTTACAAGCAGCAATACCTGTCCTTTTTGGTGACAATATTGGAACAACAATTACAGCGATATTAGCATCGATTGGTGCAAGTGTCGCGGCTAAACGTGCAGCTTTTACACACGTGATTTTTAATTTAGTAGGTGCAGCAATATTTATTGTTGGATTGGATTTATTTACTCACTTTGTTTATTATTTACAAGGACAGTTTCATTTGAATCCGGAAATGACATTAGCTTTCGCACATGGTAGTTTTAACATTGCCAATACGGTACTTCAATTTCCATTTATTGCTGGATTAGCGTGGATTGTGACGAAAATAATTCCTGGTGAGGACGTTACAATTGAATATAAACCAAAGCACTTAGATCCTATATTTATTCAGCAATCATCTGCACTCGCGCTTGAACAGGCAAAGGCAGAGGTTATTCGCATGGGAGAGTATGCTTGTATCGGGTTAGAAGAAACGAATCAGTACTTGTTTACACAACAGCAAAAACATTCGGAAATGGCGATGCAAGTGGAAGGTGCATTGAATAATTTGGATCGCAAAATTACCGATTATCTTGTGGAAGTATCATCTGGTTCGTTATCAGAACTAGAAAGTGCCAAGCATACTGCATTAATGGATTCAGTACGTGATATTGAACGGATTGGCGATCATTTCGAGAATATTATAGAATTAATTGATTATAAGATTTCAAATAAAGTCGAGTTAACGGATCAAGCCAAAGAAGATCTGAACAATATGTTTGATTTAACGATTTTAACGGTTAAGCAAGCTGTTAAAGCACTTGATCAAATGGATCGGCAAGAAGCGTTAGCTGTTGCGCAAAAAGAAGATCAAATCGATAAAATGGAACGAAAGTATCGCAAAAAGCACATTATTCGCATGAATGAAGGTTTGTGTAATGGATCGGCAGGTATTGTGTTTGTTGATATTATTAGTAATTTAGAACGAATCGGCGATCATGCTGTGAATATTGCGGAAGAGGTTCTTGGTGAATCGTAGCGAAGTTTGGCAGGGAATATCCCTGCCAAATAAAAATTTTTAAGATTTGTATTGAAAACTATAAATGAAAATGCTATAGTATTTATTGTTGTTTCCGTTAAAAGTAACAACGAGTTACATAAGATATTTTGAAAAAAGTTTTGATCGAATGATTGACAGATTCTGTCGGATATGGTAAATTATTATTCGTCGCTGATAAAAAACGACAGGGATTTGTTAGATAATTCCACAGTAGCTTGACCGTAACATCCTTGAATTACTTCAAAGTAGGTCATGCGAGGGAGTGTTTACCTCCTGATGAAACTTGCAACATGACGAACACATCCTTGTTGGATTGTTCTACAATGAAATACTATATTAGATAATTCCACAGTAGCTCAGTGGTAGAGCTATCGGCTGTTAACCGATCGGTCGTAGGTTCGAATCCTACCTGTGGAGCCATATGGCGGTGTAGCTCAGCTGGCGAGAGCGTACGGTTCATACCCGTGAGGTCGGGGGTTCGATCCCCTCCGCCGCTACTATAGTTATAAAACAAAAAGCCTAAATGGCGGTCGTGGCGAAGTGGTTAACGCACCGGATTGTGGCTCCGGCATCCGTGGGTTCGATCCCCACCGGTCGCCCCATAAATTTTAGGACCCTTAGCTCAGTTGGTTAGAGCTATCGGCTCATAACCGATCGGTCGCAGGTTCGAATCCTGCAGGGTCCACCATAAAAAGCTTACGGAGGTATACCCAAGTCTGGCTGAAGGGATCGGTCTTGAAAACCGACAGGCGGGTCAAACCGCGCGGGGGTTCGAATCCCTCTACCTCCTCCATACATATTTTAATGCCAGAGATGAAATACGAGGATAATATAATATTTAAAAAATCATATGGCTTTGTAGCTCAGTCGGTAGAGCAACGGACTGAAAATCCGTGTGTCGGCGGTTCGATTCCGTCCGGAGCCACCATTTTATAATTAATAATATTACTAACAAGCTACTTGATGCTTGTTTTTTTATTTATAAATTTTAGCAAATAGTTATATTCTCTGCTTAAAATACAACAACTTAACACTCAAATGTTATGATTATTCATCCGAAATTCTAGGTGTGGTTTTTTACTCTGTTTATACGCATTTATGAAATTTTGGTATGAAGTGACACCAAGTTTTTTTGTATTACCATCAAAAAAACGGTCAAAGATAATTTTCTTAGCTTGGTCAGCATTACAATGTTGAGAATTCATCGTTAATTGAAAGTAGGATTGGAAATATTTCTGGCTGAGCGTACCAGCATTTTTTATTAACACGGTAAAAACTCCTCTTTATATATTTATAGGGAAAAAGTTGGTCTAAGGCTTTTTCCTATTCAATTTCCATGCTATAGTAGACCATCTTAGCAGGTTTTTGTTTTGCATTCATTATCATTCCATTATAGGATAAACTGGTTAAAAGAACCAATAATCGCTTTTATTAGTTAAAACTCAACTTTTGCAGCTTCAAATGGACAAATAGGCCTTGATAAAATGAGGAAGGATGAAGATTCACTGCTTAAGTTGACTTTGGATCAATCGCATTTAAACAAACTGCGACTGCTGGGCTCTTTTTCTATAAGTACGCGCATTTCCTGCCGTCCGGGATCGTTCCGGGTGGATGCTTTCCGCGGGCACGGCCTCAGCCTTCGACGCACAGGACGTGCTAGTGCAGGTGTTGCGACAGGACGTCGCGTATTTAACCTGCCTCGAGAAAACCACTCCGGGGTCTTCGGACACGTGCTGTTCCCGCAGGACAAGGAAGGCTTCGTCAGCGATACATCGCACGAAGAAAAAGTGCTTTTCTTTTTCGAGGAGTCACCACCCTCCACTCACCCGGACTAGTGAAGCGATAGAATGTGGCTTGGTAGGACACGTACTACTACAGTCAATGGTAGTAAATGCAATACCAGTGTATTTCCGGAACGGCGAGGGAGCAATTTCTTAGTTACCTCGCATTTTTTATATAAAACAACAAATGCTTTCAAAGGGGCGAATAATCGCAGTCCCAATCTTTTAGAAAACAGTCTTTATGTTTACCAAGGTTATCAAGGCAATTATTAGAAACGTTCCAAGTTTGCCCCAGCTAACTGTTTGATATTATTTTATTGGTGCGAAAGTTGAGTTAAAATATACATAGGTTTTCCAATGATCGAAGCAACAAGGAGATCAAAGTTTTTCATTCGGATGTTTTATTTTTTTTCAATCGGGTATTATTTAATATGTGATCAAGTTGATTATCACGATTGTATTGTAAAAATATGCATATAATTTGCATGTACGATAAAGCTTTGATAATCTTGCATTAAAAGGGTGAATATTCTATCCTTTTTTAACATAATTATGAAGGAGGACGTTTAGTAATGGCTAAATTTGAATTACCAGAATTACCTTATGCATACGATGCTTTAGAACCAACAATTGATAAGGAAACAATGAACATCCATCATACGAAGCATCATAATACTTATGTTACAAAACTTAATGGTGCACTTGAAGGACAAGCTGATCTTCAAGATAAATCACTAGAAGATCTTGTAAGCAACCTAGATGCTGTACCTGAAAATATTCGCACTGCTGTACGTAATAATGGTGGTGGCCATGCGAACCATAGCTTATTCTGGAAAGTATTATCACCAAATGGTGGTGGCGAACCATCAGGTGAATTAGCTGACAAAATAAATGGTACATTTGGTAGCCTTGATAAGTTTAAGGAAGAATTTGAAACAGCTGCAAAAGGTCGTTTCGGATCTGGATGGGCATGGTTAGTTGTTAATAATGGTGCACTTGAAGTTACAAGCACGCCTAACCAAGATTCACCTTTAATGGAAGGTAAAACACCTATTCTAGGCCTTGATGTTTGGGAGCATGCTTATTATCTTAAATATCAAAACAAACGTCCTGAATATGTTTCAGCATTCTGGAACGTTGTTAACTGGGATGAAGTAGCAAAAAATTATAATGAAGCTAAATAAATAAACATAAAAAACGCGGGATCAATGTTTCCCGCGTTTTTTTATGTTTTCATTGGTAATCCTTTTGCATATCTGATGATGATTTGCTCAAACTATTAGATATACAAAAGGAGCTTAAAATCATGCTAAAAAGTCTAGAAAACATAACAGGAAAAGTAGATATAAATCGGGATTTAATCTTTTTATTGGTGATTGGAGGACTCTATTCTTTAGGGATTTTTCTTTCCAACACTTTTGTCAACATTTACCTTTGGAAACAATCCGGGGATTATATCACAATCGCCATGTATAACTTGGGTATTTATTTGTTCCAACCAGTCATGTTTATCCTTGCTGGGCGAATAGCGAAAAAGATTGATCGTGTTATCGTTTTACGTTTGGGGGTAATTTTTTTATCTCTATTTTTTTTGAGTGTTTTAATCATTGCTGAAAAAGCCTCCACTTACAACTTTTTGTTAGGAAGCGTACTTGGTATTGGTTATGGGTTTTACTGGCTTGCCTATAATGTATTAACCTTTGAGATCACTGAACCGGAAACACGGGATTTCTTTAATGGATTTCTAGGGGTTTTGCAATCGTTTGGTGGAATGGTCGGTCCTGTATTAGCTGGTTTTATTATTGCGAAAATGACCGCCAATGTTGGATATACGACTATATTCACGATTTCGTTTATATTATTTATTTGTGCAGTTGCTTGCAGTTTCGCATTAAAACGCCGACAAGCAGAAGGAGATTTTCATTTTAAAAGGATTTTTATTGAACGTCATCACAATAAAAATTGGCGAAAAATTTTACATGCTCATGTATTCCAAGGTTTACGTGAAGGGATATTTTTGTTCGTTATTTCCATTTGGGTGTTCCTCGTTACCAAAAGTGAATTTTCTTTAGGTATGTTTAATTTGTGTCTATCTGGGTTGTCTTTTGTATTTTATTTTATCGCCACAAAATACATTAAACCTTCATTGCGAAAGAAGGCAATCTTGCTTGGAGGGGTAATTCTTTACTTTTCGATATACATTATTCTGTTCAAGATCAGTTATGTGAACCTGATCATCTATGCCGTTGTAATCGGTATTGCTTATCCAATAATCAATGTCCCATATGCTTCGTTAACATATGATGTGATTGGCAAGGCATGGAAGGCAAAGGACTTACGGGTAGAATATATTGTTGTTCGTGAACTCTTTGTCAATATTGGTCGAGTTGCATCAATTTCGATCTTTCTTATCACCGTTTCGCTGTTTCCGGCAGAAAAAATTATACCGATACTTTTGGTCGTATTAGGCACGGGACATTTGTTTATTTATTTTTTCGTTAAGGATATTTACTTAGGTAGTTCCCGTAAAAAAGAAGTTCCGATAAAAGAGCAGCTGACAGATGAAAAAAATCGTTAAAACATGTTAGATTCTGCTTCAAAAGATGATATAATAAGAGGAAATGTTTACAGAAAAATGGGGGAGGAAAATGGTAAAGAAAAAAAAGAAAAAACGACAGCTTCCCTTTCGTTTGAATATATTATTTTTTGTTGTATTTTTAATGTTTTCTGTCCTGATTCTTCAATTGGGTGTGGTTCAAATTTTAAACGGGGAAAGCTTCCAAGAAGAAATTGATCGGACAATTAAGGATACCACAAAAATACCAGTACCTCGTGGGAAAATCTATGACCGTTACCATAATGTAATTGTGGACAATAAACCATTGTATTCCATCACCTATACACCGCCAAAAGGAGTACAAGCAAAAGACCGGTTAGATGTAGCAGAAAAGCTGTCAACGTATATTTCTATGTATAACGAAAAGAATAAAGAAGAAAAATTAGATACTATAACATTACGGGATAAGAAGGAATACTGGTATTTAAACCATGAAGAAGAAGCGAAAAAGCGATTAAGTAAACAAGAAGCTGAAGACATGGAACCAGCAAAACAGTATAAGACGATATTAAAACGAATAAAAAAAGAAGAGGTTAATGACCTTACGGAAGAACAATTGGAAGTTATTCTCATCAAAAAAGAATTAGATAAGGCATTAACCCTAACTCCCCAAATTGTAAAAAATGAAAATGTCACGCCAGAAGAATACGCTAGAGTTGCTGAACATTTAAGTGAACTCGACGGAATTAATGCGACAACCGACTGGAATCGAGAATACCCTTATGATGAAACATTCAGCAATTTACTTGGTACAATAACCTCGCAATCACAAGGGATTTTACAGGAAAAAGAAGACTATTACCTGACACGTGGATACAGTCCGAATGATCGTGTTGGAAGAAGCGGACTGGAAGAGCAATATGAATCCGTCTTAAGAGGCAGAAAAGAGCAGATCGAATATACAACAAATAAGGCTGGAAAAGTTGTTGATACGAAGGTCGCTGTAGAGGGTCAGCGGGGAAAAGATTTAGTATTAACCATTGATATGGATCTACAAAAACGAGTTGATAAAATTATTCGTGAAGAGCTTAAGAAAACGATAAATAAGTATCCATACGATAATCGTCACATGGAAGATGCTATGGCTGTCGTCATGAAGCCGAAAACAGGAGAACTGTTAGCTGTATCTGGACAGCATTATGATCGTGAAGAACATGAGTTTTCAAATGCAGCATTAAAAACGTTGTATGAAGTACACCGTCCAGGATCAGCGGTAAAAGGTGCAACCGTCCTATCCGGTTTTCAATCAGGTGTAATAATTCCTGGCCAAACATTTAATGACAGAGAAATTCAAATTGCTGGTGACGACCCAAAAAGTTCTTGGAAAGACCTAGGACCTGTAAACGATATTACCGCCTTACAAGAATCATCAAACGTCTATATGTTTTACATCGCAATGCGTATGGGTGGTGACTTCCATTATGTGAAAGGTGAAAATTTACAGTTTGATTGGGAGTCAAAACCATTTGAAAGAATGCGAAATTATTTTAGTCAATTTGGACTTGGTACATCAACAGGGATTGATTTCCCTTATGAGGAGACAGGGTTTAAAGGAGAAAATCCAAATGCAGGTAATTTACTTGACTTTGCGATTGGACAGTATGATACATTCACAACCATGCAGTTAGCACAATATGTATCAACGATTGCAAATGATGGTTATCGTGTTCGCCCGCATTTCTTGAAGGAAATTCGCACACCTGCACCGTCTGAAGATCGATTAGGTCCTGTATTGAAAAGTGAGAATACAGAAGTACTAAACCGAATTCAAATGGATCAAAAATATATCGATCGTGTTCAAGAGGGATTCCGCCGAGCATATCAAACACCAGGCGGGACTGCGTATACTGAATTTGCTGGGAAAGACTACAATCCAGCGGGAAAAACGGGTACTGCAGAGAACACAGCTGATGGTGATTATACCGAGAACTTAACACTTGTTGGGTATGCCCCATATGATGATCCTGAAGTAGCATTTGCGATTGTTGTGCCGAATACTGGTATAGGGGAGCATATTAATAATAAGATTGGTGAACGTATTTTTGATTCGTATTTTGACTTAAAAGAGGAGCATAAAGAAGATACAAAAGATGACTAAATAAAAATGCATGGGGTCTATTACTCTAGTAAAGGGTTATAGACCTTTTTTTGTGACGAAGAAAAAAAGCTGTTTGCATCAGGGTTGTAAAACCCTTGCAAACAGCTATTATAGTCTGGATTCTTATTTCGTTATTTCTTCGGCAATTTCATAATTGCTCATATCGCTTGATACCTTAAATTTCCCAAGCTGAACTTTTTTAGCATATCCTTCTTTTTCTAAGTACTGACTGAATTCGTCAGCGTCATCAATAATATCATTTTCAACTAATAGATTACTAATCTCGGAAGATGCCATTCCGGATTTGATGGTAATGGTGTATGTTTTTTTAGCTTCTTTTTCTTTCTTTTCTTCTTTTGAATTGTCATCTGCTTTATTCTCTTCTTTTTCAGCTTTTTCGTTGTCTTTTTGTTCAGTTGCTGGTTGCTCTTCCTTTTCTTCTTCCGTTGTATCTTTGCCGTTGTCATTGACCGATAATGATATATATTCTGATTCCGATAAGACACGATAACCATCTTCTTTTAATGCTTCAATCATGTCATCAGCGGCTATATCGTCTGTATTATTTTTAGAGTCGTCAATAAACAGAAATACAATTAACAAAATCAGACTAGCTGTAAATAGTCCGATTGAAAATGAACGAATAGGTTGTTTCATGGTTTTCTCCTCATTTATAGTTTAATTATTGTTTAAGATAGCTTTTATATCGTTGCTACTTAACCCGGTGCGTTCTGAAATAGCTTCAGTTGAATACCCCTGTTGATGTAAGTTGTAGACCTTTTGAATTAAAAGTGGTTTCTTTTCTTCTGTTCGCGTTGGTTGGATATCAGTTGAAAAATCCTCTGTTAGTAGCTCTTCCTCGAGGATTTTAACTTTTTTCTTCAATTGATATGTATCCTGCATCGTTGAAATGGAAAACTGTTCAAATTGATTTTCCAGATCATCAAATTTATCATTCATAAAAAATGTCAAAACAAACAAAATTACAGCCACTGCTATTAGTGTAATTAATACATAAATCATCCTTGATACCTCCATTTTATCTTCCATATTAGTTATAACATACAATTGCCAATGAGAAAACTGGTATTTTTTTATATTTGCTCCTTGATTGATTGTTAAAGATCTGCTATTATAATTAAGTCTGAAGTGAATTTTATATGCTATTAAGCAAGTCTCACAGTTTGGAGGGAAAAATCATGCGCGTAAACATTACATTAGCTTGTACAGAAACTGGTGATCGTAATTATATTACTACTAAAAACAAGCGTACGAATCCTGAGCGAATAGAGCTTATGAAATATTGTCCACGTCTTAAAAAACATACTCTACATCGTGAAACAAAATAAATGTACGAAGATAAAACCCTTATCATTGTTGATGAGGGTTTTATTTTTGGGATTAATCAATAATACGGTATACTTCATTAAGTAGGGGGTATGACATTGGATAAATCGCAAATGCGCAAGGCTATGATCGCACAATTGAAACAGATGTCTAACGAACAGAAACAAATAATTGAACACAAGCTAATAGAGAACTTGATAACATCAGATTATTGGAAGCAGGCAACATCGATAGGGATTACAATATCCCAAGCATTTGAATGGAATACAAGACCAATAATTGAAGCTGCATGGAAGCAAGGGAAATCCGTTTGTGTACCGAAATGCCAACCAAAAGAAAAGAGGCTTGTCTTTTATCAATTTCATACATATGATCAATTGGAAACCGTTTATTATAGTTTATTGGAGCCAAAACCAGAGGAAACATTGAGGGTGGAAAAAAAGCAAATTGAATTGTTAATTGTTCCGGGGATACTGTTTGATAAAAATGGATTTCGGATTGGGTTTGGTGGAGGATATTATGATCGCTTTTTAAATGATTTCCCAAATGAAACCATTTCTTTAACAAGTGAACAACAAGTTGTTGATCATCTTCCATCTGAGTCGTTCGATATTCCGGTTAATCATCTTATGACAGAGAAGACTTTGATCAAGTAGGGAGGACTAGTTGATGAATATGGAGCGTTACTCTCGTCAGTTATTATTTTCACCTATCCAAGCAGCTGGTCAAAAAATGTTAGCGGACAGCACGGTACTCATAGTTGGCGTTGGTGCCTTAGGAACGGTTATTAGTAATCATCTGGTACGGGCCGGAGTTGGTAAAGTTAGGATTGTTGATAGGGATTATGTAGAGTTAAGTAATCTACAGCGGCAAATGTTATTTGATGAAGCAGATGCATACGAAGCGCTTCCGAAAGCAGTTGCAGCAAAGAGAAAGCTGGAAAAAATAAATAGTGATGTCACGATTGAAGCGATCATCGAGAATGTTATGAATGAAAATATCGATAAGTTAACAGATGACGTTGATGTAGTTTTAGATGGAACAGATAATTTTTCTACTCGCTTCCTTTTGAATGATATCTGTTTTAAGAAAGATATTCCATTTTCGTATGGCGGTGTCGTTAGTTCCAGAGGGATGACAGCACTATTTATTCCAGACGAAACTCCTTGTTTACGCTGTATTACAAAGGAAGGATCTGAAAGTGGACAAACATGTGATACTGTTGGCGTTATTGCTCCTGCCGTGGACATGATTTCTTCAATGGAAGTGATCGAAGTGTTGAAGTTTCTGACTGGTAATAAGCAACATTTAAGAAATACAATAAAAACAGTCGATTTCTGGTATAACCAACATTATGATATGAAATTTGCTCAAGCTAATCCACAATGTCCGACATGTCAAAGAAAAGAATATCCTGCATTACAAAAAAAGGCTCAAAACTCAGAAACTGTTTTATGTGGACGAAATACGGTGCAAATTCATCAAAAACAAAGTTGGGATCTTGCGAAAATTGATAATCAGTTAGCAAAAATCATGAAAACCAAGCGGACCCCATTTTTAGTAAAGGCAAAAATGGATGATGAAAAAACCTTTGTTATTTTTCCCGATGGTCGTGTACTCGTACAGGGAACAGAGGATATCGCCAAAGCTAGAACATTGTATGACCGATATATCGGTTCCTAATGTATATTTTGCTGACGTTGGAAAATAACTAATAACACTACTACGAATGAAAAGGGTGTTCACATGAGGGTTTTTGTAGTCCTTGCGCTGCTTGTGTCTGTATTATCGATAATTTATAAATGGCGGTATAGGTTGATCAACACCTTACTGGCAATCAGTTTCTTACGGAGGTTAACGGTTGCAATATCCATGAATTTGCCGGCGATTAAGAATAAGCTTCTACCCGGATTATTTCAGAAACAAACTAATTCATAACGGATAAAGAAAGTTGCATTTTTAGCAGCTTTCTTTTTTATAAGAAACCACCAACAACGATCTTCATAGCATAGCCCTTCAAAAAAATTCGTTGGGCTTATTTATGTATGCTTCAACCTAAAAATGTTTTCATACAAAATACGTTTTGTTACGTAATCAGTTCCTAGTTTTGGTATGATGGACGTTAAGGTGGTGACAAAATGTATAGGAACGAGACTCATACGATGTACCAGTTGGCGTATCACTTGGTAAAAGACGATCATTTTAACGTGTTACATATAAATGATAACGATGAAGAAATATGGCTGGAACGGTATGAAAATAAAACATCCCAAATTATTCGTTTGCTGCATCATGGATTTGATTGGAAGAACCATTTGAAAAAAGATATCGCGATTGTATTTCAGAAAACGAAAGCAATGAAGCGATTATTACAAGGTAAACATGTTCACGTACATAATGTTTATGTTTCTTCCCATGCTCCAGTGGACGACTGGGAAGAATTGAAACGACCAATGCAGTTAAATGAAAGAAATCCAGTGAAAATGAATGTTTATTATTTGGATGATGACAGTAAGCAGGAGGAACTAAGCAGATTTTACATGGCTGTAGATGGTTCCGAAAAAGAAAAACCAGATTACTCAGCAGGCAGTGAAACGGAAGAACAAATCGACTATTATCAAAATCAGCTGACTAGTAACTTAAATAATAAACGAAAAGAAGTACAATCGGTATTTTCACATGGCAAGCCGTTCATTACATATTTGCTGTTAATCGTCAATGTATTGATGTTTCTAATGCTTGAATTGAATGGGGGGAGTACATCAACACAAACCTTAATTGACTTCGGAGGAAAATATAATCCAGCAATCATGGATGGAGAGTGGTGGCGAATTATTACCTCCATGTTTTTACATATTGGCTTGCTGCACTTATTTATGAATATGCTTGCTCTGTATTATTTAGGTACAGCGGTTGAGCGAATATATGGATCATGGCGGTTTACTTTTATTTATTTCCTCGCAGGAATGGGTGCGGGTGTAGCTAGCTTTGCAATGACAACGAATGTTTCAGCTGGTGCTTCTGGAGCCCTATTTGGCTTATTTGGTGCATTACTGTTTTTTGGACTCATCCATAAGAAAATATTTTTTCAAACAATGGGGAAAGGAATACTCGTATTAATCGGGATAAATATAATTTTTGGCTTTTTTGTTGAAACAATTGATAATAGTGCACATATTGGTGGATTGCTAATGGGATTTCTAGCAACAGCAATCATTAGTTTACCCAAAAAAAGAATGTTGCCTATTCAAATCAGTGCATTTATTTTGTATATTGCTGTAATAATCGGGCTCAGTGTTTTTGGTATCCAAAACAACGAAAATAGTGCATCCTATCAACTAGCAAGGATTGGTGAATTGCTTGAAGAAAATAATTATGCTGCGATTGTTGATCATGCAACAGAAGGTTTAAAACATCCGGATAACCTACAAGTACCTTTACTTTTTCAGCGCTCCTATGCGTATATACAGCTTGATAAACCTGAATTGGCTACAATCGATTTAGAAGAGGTAGTTCAACAGACTGATGAGATGCCTGAGGCGTATTATAACCTTGCAATATTGTATTATGAAAAGGGCAAGACGGATCAAGCAGAAGAAATGATCAAACAGGCTTATGATTTAAACCCCGATGAAGCAGCCTATGCTAATCTTTATGAGAAAATCACGGGGGAAAATCCGAAAAAATGAAGTATGGCGCCTTTCACTTAATAAAGGCGCCATTTTAGTTGTATCTACATTACAATAATAACGAATGTACAAAATTTCGAGTGACCCCTATAAAAATGAAGTCCCCTTATTTAAAATTGTTGGATTAGTTTTTGCTTTTCACCATTGAGTTGGAATAAAACGATTAGATGGGTACGGTCCTTGGCAAATAAAACCAATGGAACATAACTCGATTTCAAATCGCCAGTACCAGATGAAGCAGGAATAATGTAATTTTTGTACAATCCCTCCCATAATTGCCCAATCATTTGGTCTGTCTGTTTCTGTGTCATGTTAGCCAAACTTTCCTGGTTATAGCGGTGTAGCGATGTCAAAGGAACAATGTCATAGGACGATGCTTGAATATTGAAATGGCGCATTAACTTTTTCCAATGATAAAGCAACTGTTGTTTCGATGTAACATCCAGTAATTTTTTCCATTCCTTGTCAAAAGCCTCCTTTGGTGATTGAAAAGTCACTAGTGGGGTTGTTGGTGAATCAACTACATACAATTCATCATATGACATTTTTTGAATACTTTTAATTTGATCATCTGGATAATGGATCTCCCCATGATGATAAGAAATTGCCTGGAAGTAACTACTATCCTCGCTTAAAAGTTTTTTTCGTAAGTTGACCGTATCCGAATTTTCACTCCATTTGCTTGTAACACCTCTTAATAGTCCATTATCAAACAATAAAGAGGTATCTTGGCGTAAGTATACTTCTTTACTACTTTTCGAGTTGCTTGTCCACGCCAATTCATATTGATTGTGTTTGTGCTCGGTTATAAACTCAATTCTGGTATCGGCAGTGTCAAAGGTTGTATTTTGGTCAATCGGAAAATAAATAACAGTCGGAACTGAGCTTATTCGTTGAAAAAATAGGTAGCCAGCTAAACAGCAAAATAACGTAAAGATACTAATGAATAACCATTTATTCATTCGTGTCACCCTTTATGAAAACTTGTCTTTAATATGATGTATGTTAAGAAACAAGCCTTTATGCTTTTTTCAGTTAATTGTATTCCTTTCTTGTTAAGGTTTTGATATAATATAATTTGGTGATTTATATGAAAACAGTGTATGATGTACGACAACTGCTTAAACGGTTTGGAACGTTTATTTATATTGGTGATCGACTAGCTGATATGGAATTAATGGAAACAGAAATAAAAGAATTGTATCAAACGCAATTGATTCGAACAGACGAATACCAGATGGCCTTGCTCGTACTTCGCAAAGAAATGGCACGACTTCATGATAAAGAAGAGGGGAATTCTCATGAATGATTTGATAATCGGCATTGATATAGGTGGAACCACTAGTAAAATTGGTTTACTGGATCTACAAGGGACAATTGTGGATAAATGGGAAATTCCGACTTCAAAAGCGAATAATGGAGACTCCATTGTACGGGATATTTGGCAATCTATTAGTGATACATTATCAATCTCTCAAATTAAATCAGTTATTGGAATTGGAATCGGTGCACCAGGATTTATAGACGGTGCTACTGGACTGGTATATGAAGCGGTAAATATTGGATGGAGGAATTTTCAGTTGGCAACGAGTTTTTCTTCGATTGCTAATCTTCCGGTGTTTGTTGAAAACGATGCCAATATTGCTGTGTTAGGAGAAAACTGGAAAGGTGCAGGCAATCAATCGAAAAACTTGATCGCATTAACTCTTGGTACTGGTGTTGGTGGTGGAATCATTGCTAACGGAACCATCTTAAATGGGGTGAATGGAACAGCGGGTGAGATCGGTCATATTACGGTTGATCCAGAAGGTTACCCATGTAATTGCGGAAAGAAAGGTTGTTTGGAAACAATCGCCTCCGCAACTGGTATTGTTCGACAGGCGATGGAACAAGTCAAAAATGAATCAACTAGTCATTTGGCTTCATTTTATCAGCAATCCGATATGGTGACAGCTAAAGACATATTTGACTTAGCGCGTAATGGAGATCCAGACTGTAAAGCTATCGTTGAACGGACCGGGGATGTTCTTGGATTTGCAATTGCCAACTTGGCCACCGTTATCAATCCATCTACTATCCTAATAGGTGGTGGGGTCTCCAAAGCTGGCGACCAATTATTATCTAGCATAAATTCCGCTTTTACTAAATATGCATTACCTAGAGTAAGCGAGGTATGTAAACTGAAAATTGCCAAGCTTGGTAATGATGCCGGGATTATCGGGGCAGCCTTTCTGGTCAAGGAAAAATTAGGGATAAATTGATGTTGTGTCATTCCTAATTGCTGAAACATAGGAATGATAAATAAAGAACAAAAGCTCAAGCGCCCGTTTAGCGACGTACGGACTGCACCCTGCCAAGCAGGGTGGTTCAGTGTTGCTGCGCAAAGCAGCGATCTTAACTGAACATTCCTGCCGTAGGAGATAAAGGAAACATGCCCCTGCAAAAGGGGTATGCCGACGTTGGGCGTAAAGCCCGCTCTTAGTCGGCCTTCCTTTAGACTTGAACCGATGTTGACTTATCGTACGGAGGTGAGGGAAGTCGCGCTAGTCGCTTTAGCGCTGGAGCTGGACGTGGCTTGTCCTGTCCAATACCGAATTAGTGCCAAGTTTTATACTTTCTTACCTTTAATGAAACTTTTATTCTTTTAAAACGTCATATAGTATAGGATGAATGTAATCCATGGTGGGTTACGTAAGAGTATGTAATAATAATCGAATTAAGGAAATGTTTTTCTTGTAGGAGGAAATAAAATGAACGTGAAATGGCCTAAAATTCCGCTGTATATAATTGCAACGTTGCTGTTTGGGGTAAAGACATATATTATTTACCGCTTTATGTTCAGCATTGAATTAGACAACTCCATGCAGGAATTAATCCTGTTTATTAATCCGTTTGTTTCAGCATTTTTAATTTTTGCGCTAAGTGTTTGGTTTAAAAAACAATCAAGGCAAATGAAATTTTTGCGTTATACTGCTTTAATCGGAACTGTCATTTTATATTTCAATCTAGTATTCTATCGTTCCTTTACAGATTTTATAACAATTCCTCAATTATTTCAGGCAAGTAATATGGGGGACTTGGGATCCAGTATTTTAACACTGATTAAAGTTTACGATATCTTCTTATTTACCGATGTAGCAATTATTTGGTATTTAAGTAAGAAAAAGTCAGATATAGTTGCTGTTAAATACCCAAGAAGTGGTAAAGCTTTTGCCTTAGCTATGTCATTCGTATTGTTGGCGGGTAATTTTTTCTTAGCCGAAATGGAAAGACCGCAATTATTCACGCGTGCTTTTGATCGTGAATACCTTGTCAAAAATATCGGATTATTTAATTATCATGTTTACGATCTGGCCGTTCATTCAAAGGTAAAAACACAACGGGTCTTTGCCGATGGAACGGAACTACCGGAAATCAAGGACTATGTTGATGAATTGCGAAGTGATGAAAAGTCAGTTTTATCTGGTGTCGCGAAAGATAAAAATGTGATTTTTATTTCTGCTGAATCCCTGCAAAGCTTCGTTATCAATGAAGATGTTAACGGGCAAGAGATAACTCCATTTTTAAATAGTTTGGTTGGAGATAAGGATACGTATTACTTTGAAAACTTTTACCATCAAACAATGCAAGGTAAAACATCAGATTCAGAGTTTTTAACTGCGAATTCGCTTTATCCATTGTCCAGGGGCGCGGTTTTCTTTACTCATGGGCAGAATGAATATCATGCACTTCCAGAATTGCTAAATAATGAAGGATATTACACAGCATCATTTCATGCCAACAACAAAAGTTTTTGGAACCGTGATCAAATGTATGGCAGTATAGGTTTCGATCATTTTTATGGTGATGAGGCATATGAAACAACGTCAGATAATTCAATTGGTTGGGGTCTTAAAGATAAACCGTTTTTCGAACAGTCCATTAAATATTTACAAACATTGGAACAGCCATTTTATACAAAGTTCATTACATTGACGAATCATTTTCCGTTCGATCTTGATGAAGAAGACAGGTCAATTGAGCCGTATGATTCTAATTCCAATACACTAAATAACTATTTTCCAACGGTACGATATATGGATGAATCGATCGAGCAATTCTTTAATCAGCTAAAAGATGCAGGACTCTATGAGGATTCTGTCATTATCATCATGGGTGATCATTATGGGATTAGTGAAACTCACAATAAGGCAATGAGTCAGTATTTAGGAAAAGAAGAAATCACGCCATTTGATCACATTCAATTACAGCGTGTGCCGTTTTTTATCCATATTCCTGGTGATGGAAATGGGAACGTCATGTCAGAAGTATCCGGTCAAATTGATATTAAACCGACAATCTTACACTTACTTGGCATAGCCACCGATAATGACATTTATTTTGGCAACGATTTATTTAGTGATGATCGAAAAGGATATATTGCACAACGAAATGGTGATTTCATTAGTGATGACTATGTTTCAACGGGGGGTATTTGTTACAATCGCGCGACTGGTGAGCCGGTTGATAATAATACATCTGTTGTTGCAACAACTTCGAATAACCCATGTAAACCGATAGAAGATAAGGTGGCAAAAGAGCTGGATTATTCAGATGATATTATTTACGGTGATTTATTCCGATTTGTTGATTTTGCAGAAAATGAATAAATTGTTAAAGGAAAAGAGGTAAGTGGTTTTTTATGGTGCAAAATATACCCTTTACCATAACAATATATTTCGTTCGGAAAATCTGATAAATGTTGCCTCGCGAGGTTTCGCTATTTTAAACAAGATAGATCTTAGTGCAAATCGCACATCAAATAACAGATTGAGAATAAAAAATTCCCAATCTGTTATTTGTGATGCTAAACTGTATATTATTTTTATTAATGTTTGTTCCTTTTTATACTCGCGTTTATCTAACATGTGACATAATGAAAATTCTCTTTCATAACGTTTTCCGGTTCTACATTCACATCTGTGGAGACTGAGATCGTGCCTACGGAAAGCGAAGTACTCTGACGAAGCGGATTCAAGTGTTCATTATCATATTGTGAATACTTCTGCTAATTTCCATACGATCAGCTATGATTTTTTTCTGTTCGCAGCTCTAAAAAGAACGTCTTAGACTTGATCAATTACTTCTTTTTTCTAACTAAAAAAGCTAACTTTTAAAAGTTAGCTTTGCTCAAGATATTTAATGTTATCAACCAGTAATTTCTTCAATAATAGTCGCAATGGAGAAAAAGCCAAATGCTACTGCAGCAACTGCAGAAAAAGCTAAAGCAAAAAGGTTTTTGTATTTTAGCTGACGAATTACTGAAATGACAGCTAAGATTGCTACGATTAATAATAGGCTTGCCAATACAATTCTCATTGTTACATTTCCTCCTTACAAAATTCCACGTTATTAAATTTGATATGGGAATTACGTTTATATTATTATGTAACTAAACAGTTCTACTTATTTATTTTATAGTAAATTACTGTTTTTGTCGAGGTTTATGGGTAGTATTTTAAGAATAATTTCAGGCATTGTTAATAGAAGGGGGAATCATGATTATGAAAATTAAGGGAATGTCTTTAGGCCCGTTAGGAACAAATTGTTATATTGTGTATAATGGGCAACATGCAATTATTGTTGATCCAGGTGGAGATGCAGAAAAGGTCATATCATTTATTGAACAAGAAAAAGTTGAACCTAAGGCAATCGTTTTAACCCACGCCCATTTTGATCATATTGGGGCTGTTGAAGCGTTACGTTTCCATTATGAAATTGATGTTTATCTTCATCAAGAGGAGGGGGAGTGGCTAGAGGATCCAAAATTAAATGGCTCGTCTTTATTCATGGGGGAAGAAATAAAGACAAAAAAAGCGGAGAAATTGCTGACGCCTGGTAAGTTACAAATTGCTACATTTACGTTTGATATTTTACATACACCTGGTCATTCACCTGGAAGTGTTAGTATTGTGTGTCAGGATAAATCCATTGTTTTTGGTGGAGATGCACTGTTCCAACATGGAATTGGTCGAACTGATTTACCTGGAGGCAATATTGAACAGTTGATCAATAGCATACGGGAAAAGCTTTATCATTTAAAGGATTCTTATGTTGTCTATCCAGGTCATGGTCCAGCTACTACAATTGGTGAAGAAAAAAGAAACAACCCGTTTGTTCGTTCGGAATAGACGTTAGAAAAGTGCAAGTGAACAATCTGGAAGTCTGTAGTTGCTGGGGCTCGAACTGGATATGTCTGTTGCTATAAAAGGTAATTCTAATGGTCAAAATGGCATACTTTTTTAATATAAAAAACCCTTCTTTTTAACAAAGAAGGGTTTTTAGGGGGGATGTGCTCTGCTCTTTTGTTGGTTAGGGATAAAAGTTAAGCTACTATTATAACTATAAAGGTAGCTTAACAACATGTCAATAGTGTTAACGAAAAAAATAAAAAACCCTGCATAGAATTCGTATGTAAGCAGGGTTTTTTGTTCATCTGTCATATAGGGTGTTACATTTGCAGTTTTATTCGAAACCTGGTACAAGTATGAAATTTGAATACCAAGTGAATCCAACCATAAATACTGTACAATAAGCTCCGAATAAGTACATATACATGCGTTCAGATAATTTTAAATAACTTACTGTTAGGAAAAAAGCAGTTTGAACTAGAAATAATAGTGCTGTTTTTTGCATATCACCTATATAAAACATTACTGTAAAGATTCCTGTCCAAAAAGCAAGGACGCGAAACATCCGATCCATGTTTTCCCCCTCCTTTAAAAGTATGCTAATCATTGTTATTATAAACTAGGATCTGCATAATGTAAATAAATCATACTAAACAATTGAAAGTTTTGCTACATATGTGCAATTTTCACAGCCTTGAAACATGTTTTCCGTTTCAATTAAGTCGACATCTGTAAAAAGCGCTTCAAATATTCCTTTTAAGAATGAGTTGTGCATCGTACATACCATTGTGTGGTTTTCTGTTGCTACTTCTTTAAATGGGCAATTATTAATACAAAATGAAATGCTATTATTTTCTGCACTGTACGTAAAATCGGGATACATTCCTAGCATTGCTCCCGCATCTTTCAAAATGTCTAGTTTCTGTTCCATTGTCAGATTTGTAGCTAATTGTGTTGTCTGATAATGATCCATAACCTTTGCTCCATATTTTTTGTCTGTTTGATATAAAGCCTTTCTCCCAGGTTCTCCTAACTCGACAAAGGATTCGATTGCAATGGATGAAAGCAATTTATAGTCACGATGTGGGAAGTTCAATTCGACCACTTCATCAGAAAGTTGGTACATGCGACTTGGTCTTCCGCCTTTACCGGTTTTTTTAGAAAATGAATAGATCAATTTTACGTTTTCCAGCTTCGATAAATGCAATCGTGCCACATTAGGATGTATTTTAAACGCTTGTGCAATATCTGTGACGCTCACTTCATGATGATGTTTGATAATGTATTGATAAATATTAAACCTGGTTGGATCACTTAAAACATTGGTTATTTTTAATGTCTTTTCCATCGTAAATCACCCCACTAACATGAATACCTTTATTATAATCGATATAGTTTAGAAAGTGGGGCTAGGTTATATTTGTTGAAAATTATCCACAAATGTATGGTTTTAGTTTGTCTCGTAATGTAAAACTTATTCTCTGATCGATTCGGTGTCTGTTTTATTTTTCTTGGGAAGTAGAAGTGTATTTACATTAGTGTATGATTTTCCTTTCGTGGAAATTTGGAATAACAGTTGATATTCCATTTCATTGATTCTTGTATAGGTAATCTTAACAATGCCAGGAGGGAAGGTATACGTTTTATTTCCAGTTTCCTTAATTGTTTCTATTGAGAACTCGTCTACAAATTTCGCTCTGCCCATCTGTAATAACGTTTCAATTTCTAATTGTTCAATGTGGTTGTTTGCTATATGAATATCGTTTTGGTACATATTTACTTTGGTTGTTAATACGAGTAAAACGATTGCCACGATGAATAAGACATAAGGCAGAATAAATCCGCCTTGTCTATTGATATAGGATGATTTGTTTTTCATATGTCTCACCTTGGATAGATGTGATTTTTGCATGTATACCATATGGAAGCGATGTGAATAATACTTCTTCAACATCACGCAGATAAATTTCGTGACCTTGCCCATTAACTTGACGACGAATTAAAGTCCCATACTGCTCGATTGTTACTGTTTGTTCATCGTTTATTCTCAGCTTTATTGCTTCTGGTGTAACTGCATAATCGGTTGCTTTTATCACATCATCACGTAGGAAATACAAAAATTGTTGTATTGATTCCTCTTGATAATTAGTTGAATAGGTAGCTGATTTTATTAGATAAGAAATAAAAGGCAAGGTCATAAACAGAATTGTAACGGTTAACAGTAAGGTTAAAAAAGTAAACCCATGTTCAGTTCGGGCGATACCCATATAAGCAGACCTTTTCTTCTCGTTTTTTGACATTCTGCCATTCAACACATCCTTTGATTAATTCTTTTTCAACACTAAATTGATAGGTTACGGTGTTTAATTCCTGTGTTTTTGTATAGGATGCAGGTACTTTTTTATTGTCTTTCCTTAAATAGAGCTGCAGTTCATCGTGTAAATGATTCGTAACCTTCCTTCGTTCACTTAAAACAGCCTCTTCCTTATTTAACAAAGATGTTAACGGAATGATCGTTGTTGTGATCATCAACACAATACTAAAAGCTACCAATACTTCAATAAGTGAAAATCCATAATCATTCCGCAATATAATAACGCCCCTTACCTAATGGAAAAATAATTTCATATTCCTGTTTCTTTGTGATGATTTTTAGCCTTCCAGGATTCCGAATTGTTCCAAACTCATTAAAAGAAATCGGCTTCTGTAGTGTTCGTTTATCAATTTGCCATTCTTTTGGGATGTTACGTTCAATTAATTTTTCATTTGTATGTCTGAAAATGGTGTACCGATTGTTTTCAGCATCAATACTTAATCGAATATTATCTTTTGATGCAAAGGACATATTTTGCATATATAACAAGTCTGATTCAAATGTACGGAAAAATTGTTCAGCTTCCTGTTTATCAAGTAATGAGAATTGGATTGGCAAACTAAGCAGAATAAGTAGGGACCAAATGCCAAGGATGAAGATAACTTCGAGTAATGTAAATCCATTCTTTTTCATGTTTTATCCTTACTCAGGAGCAGTTACTTTCCCTGTTGAACTGTTATAATTAAGTTTTTTGTTACTTGGACAAGTTATTTGTTCCTTGGTTATATATTCATCAACCATATTTTGTAAACTGGTAGGATATTTATTTTTTTCCAAATAATGTGCGTCAACTTGAGCTTGAACAACAGATACAAGTGCCTCACATCCCTTGGAATTGACTTCTTGTCCTTTCTTTCCTAGATTTGGGACGATTAGGATGATCAACACGGAGATTATCATTAAGACAATCAACATTTCGATTAGTGTAAACCCTTTTTGATTTTTGAACATGATTAACATTCTCCTTTAAATTGTTTTGATTAATTGAAACATTGGCCACATCAATGTAATGTAGATAAACACAATAAATCCGGCCAATATGAGAAAAAATACAGGTTGGATATAAGTGATTGCTTTTAAAATCTTGCGGTGTAATTCTTCTGTTAGCAATTCGGCATAAATGGATAAATCTTTTTCTAGTGCCGTAACATCTGCGTTTTTTTGGAAAATAATCGGTATTTGTTTATCAAGTAATTTTAATTGGGATAAAAGGCTAGTAATGTGTCTTCCTTGATTCAATTCCTGGATCATAAGGGTGGAATAGTAAGCTAGAATCGGCAACTTCGTCTGTTGTGCCATGGTGTTTAAAATTTCTTTGATGGGAATCCCGGTTTTTAATAGGGATCCAAAGTGGGTTGCAAATAAAAATGTTGTTTGTATTTGCTTGTATTTACGGTAAATAGGCAAACTGCTATAAAGTTTAATTTGCTTTTCAATCCGGATTTTTCGTTTGTTGATTTGCCAAAGCAGGCAAAACACGATCACAAGAATAAGTAATAGATAAGCAAAATTACTTAAAAAGTCAATGATCATGATCGATATGAACAACATGGAGGATGCTTCTGTACTTGTTTGAAACAGATCCAAAAAAGAAGGAAGAACGGATTGTTTGATAAAATACAGTAGAACTGAAAAGATTAGCAGCAATATAGCGGGGTACCTTGCAACTTGTTGAAATTTCCTGTGGTAGTGCAGGCGTTGTTCGTACATATTAAGGCATTTTCGAATGCTTGCTTCGATGTCACCATTTGCTCGAACAAAGTAAAGGTAAGATGTTATGATCGAATTAAATTTTGCCTTCTCAAAAGCTTGATCGAGTGTACTACCACTTTTTAATGCCAACATAATGACGGATGCTGGTTCTTTCATTGTTTTGTTCCATTTTATCACCTCAAGTGATTCAATTAAGGTATATCCATTTTGTAATAACCTTGATAAGCGATTTAAGAACAGAAGCTGTTGCTCTTTTTTAAAGTTTTTCTGTCTAATTTTCGTGAAATATTTTTTCAGATACAAAGCCATATGCATATGCCTTCTTTCTTAAGTGATTAAACGATTGAAATTCGTCCATTGATTGAACATCAACTCCCTTTAATGCGTTTTCCAATAGGTTACCATCTAAAAGTTCCAACACGGCAGCACGTCGTGTAATCGTTTGGTTGATTTCAAGCGGCAACAATTCGAGTGCTGCAACTGAAATTAGCGATTGCTGTAAATCCGGTAAGGTCATGCCTAATTCCAACAGCCTGTGAATGGTTCCAACCGCGTTTTTGGCATGTAAGGTACTTAATACGAGGTGACCAGTCAGTGATGCATCGAATGCAAATTTGGCTGTTTGTTCGTCACGTATTTCGCCAACCATAATAATGTCAGGATCATGTCGGAGTGCAGCCTTTAATCCAGCTTGGTAAGTGATACCAGCTTTTTCGTTAACCTGAACCTGTAAAATATTTGTAATGTCTTTTTCAATTGGATCCTCTAATGTAATGGTTTGATAGGAATTTTCTTTTAAGATGGTTTGAAGCAGGGAATATAATGTGGTTGTTTTTCCACTCCCGGTTGGGCGAGTGATGTAAACACAACTAATTTACCCCTAGTAAAAAACCACGTTTGTTATTTTAACCAAGTCGTATCCACGTTTGGATTTGTCAGGTCTTACAGGTGGTTGGGGTATAATTTGAAATTCGATTTTTCGTATGAAGGTCGAGACAAAAGCGCGTTTTTCATCTTGAGTCAACATTTTAAAATTACTATTAAATGTAAATACGATTTCTTGTAATGCTTGTTTATCAATAATGACAGGGGATTCATGTTGTTTGACTTTTTCTTTCAAATCGTCATAAATTTCACGTGTATCATCCATCAACTTTTTAAATTCATCATCTGAAACAAGATCAGCTGCCCATCCTCTTTGATATTTTTCCCTTTTCCGTTCAACTTGCTTCAACTGATCCGCATAAACAGACTCGTCATTTTGTTCAACGTGTTCAATATTGGTTATATTAACGTCTTTCATATAATCATAAAGCGCTTCAAGTATTTTCCTTTCGCTAATGTTTTTGTTAAACTTTTTTGCTTTTTCGCAGGGCTGACACCGATACATAGCAAATTGATGCTCCGATCCATCCGCACGTTTACGGATATAACGATTAACAGATAATGTCCTACCACAATTCGGGCAACTTATCACCCCTTGAAATATATAATTGTTCTTCACTTCCCGGCGGCGGTGCTGGGTGCGGTCGCTTAATATTAGTTGCAACTTATTAAATTCTTCTTTTGTCATAATACCTTTGTGAGTGTCATCATAAATTTTGTCGTTCCATCTTGTAGCGCCATAAAGTGCCGGATTTCGTAAAATACGTAATACAGTTTGTGCTCTCCAAGTGGGCTTATCGTTATTCGTTTTATTCAAAAAGGCAGCAACAGATTCGGATGACATGCCGGATTTTATTTTATCAATTATATCAAGAGTTATTTTCGTTCGCCTTTCGTTAACAACCAGTGTTTCATCGTCACCGAGATCATAAGGGAAGGGGATACCGCCCACACGTTCTCCACTCGATACTTTTTCCTCTAATGCCATTTTGACACGTTCAGAAAGGTTCTCGGCTTCCCATTGAGCCAAAGCGGCTACAATGGTAATAAACATCCTACCCATAGCAGTCGAAGTGTCATAAGGTTCTGTGGCAGATTTAAAAGCACAGTTGTAATTATCCATTTCCTCTAGCATTTTATGTAAATCTATCACTTTTCTTGTGAAACGATCCAAACGATAGACAAGGATCATGTTAATTTTACCTTGATGCATATCCTTAAATAGTTTTTGCAATTCCGGTCGCTTAGTATCTTTCGCAGACACTCCTTCATCCACGTAGAATTTATAATTGTCCCACCCTTGAGCAGTGCAATAAGCTGTTAATCGTTCTTTTTGTGCGGCTATAGAGTAACCTTCTTTCGCCTGTTCAAACGTACTCACACGTATATAAATTGCGATGGTCATTATCCACTCACCCCTCTGTCTTTTAGTATTGTTTAAAGGCCCCAATTACTTTTCCGATGATAGTTGCTTCTTCTTTTTCTAAGTTAATAGTTTCTGGGAAAAATGTTTCGTCATTACTCATAGGGATCAAGGTTAAAATATTATCCTTGCAATAAACCTTCTTAACTGTTGCTTCATCGCCATTAACCATAACCGCCGCAATCTCGCCGTTTTCGACTTGTATATCTCTATCGATTAAGACGAAGCTACCGTTTTCAAATTCACGGTTCATGCTTTCACCTTTTATTTTTAAATAGAAAACGCTTCTATCAATTAATTTCATCATAGGCGGGCCGGGAGCATAACCTAAAATGTTTTGTTCTGCAAATATTGGAGTGCCTGCCGCAATTGTTCCAACGATAGGGATCAAGTCATTTGGGATATGTACATCTTCATCGCTTATGTTTAGTCCAAGAATTTCATCTAGATCAACCCCGAAATAGGTAGCTAAAGCGCTAGCAGATGCGTTGGTTGCTTCTTTCCCATTTTCCCATTTCGAGATCATTCCTTTGCTAATTTTAGTTCCTAATTTCTTATTAATATCATCCGCAAGTTCTTGAAGCGTTAGTTTTTTTGAGACTCTTAATCGCTTTAGATTTTTACTAAATTCACTCATATTCCTAGTTCCTCTCTATCGAATCTATTATTTTTTCTTAAACACATTATATAGGAAATGTTTCTATAAAGCAACAAAAGTTGTTAAATTTAATATAAAAGTTATTGACAAAGAAACTATGCTGTTTTAATATGAAGTTACAATAAAGTTTCGATATAGAAACAAGAGAGAAGGTGAGGGTGTTGGCAGGATACAGCAAATTTAAAGGATGGCTAGTTGAAAAAGGAATTAGGCAAAAAGAAATCGCTGATTTTCTTGGTATGGATCGAACAAGATTTAACTTGATTTTAAATGGTCAACAAGGAAAGGATTTTAAAGTTAACGAAGTGAATAAAATTTGCAAGCACCTAAATATTAGTGCAGACAAATATTTTTTTAACCAAAAAGTTTCTAGATAGAAACAAGGAAGGTGAAAGGAGTGGAAAAAGTAATAACCCCGAAAATAAGCGAACAAACCATGAAAGAAATGGCAGCGTTCTTCATGAAAACATCTGTCCCACGGATTTTGGATGCGAAAAAGAAGGAGGAAAAAGAATGAATTTGGATTTAGCAGTTAAAGAAATGTTTGAAGGTAATGAAGTTGATATTTACTGGAACGAACAAAATGAACCGGTGATGACGATTCAGCAATTAGCGAAGTCTCTTGAGTATTCGGATAGGAGCGGGGTGGACAAAATCATTCAGCGTAATCCTTACCTTGATTCGAGCGAGTTTTCAGTAGCGGACAAATTGTCCTCAACTGATGGGAAAAAATACGACACTAGGATTTTTAATGAAGATGGTATTTATGAAGTGACGATGTTATCTAAAAAGCCGAAAGCGAAAGAATTCAGGGCATTTGTTAGGAAATTACTTAAATCATTAAGAAAAGGCGAAACGCAAGTTGTTCAACCACAATCAGATTACGACAAATTGCAAATAGAAAAAATGAAAGCCGAATCAAGACTAATGAATGCAAGGACACGTCAAGCAAAATTAATTCTTGATATGCAGAAGAATAACACGCTATCACCAGTAGCGGTTGAGTTATTGCAAATAAACGCATTAGAAACACTCACGAATAACAACTCTAATTATAGACCGGAGGTTGAAAAAACCTACACAGCATCAGAAATCGCTAAAGAATTAGGGATTACGCCAAACAAGGTAGGACGAATTGCAAACGCTAATGGGCTAAAAACAGAGGAACATGGGATTAAAGTTTTAGACAAATCACGTCACAGCAATAAACAAGTACCTTCATTCCGGTATAACGAAACAGGAAAACAAAAAATAAAGGAGTTGATCTAAATGAACGTTAAAATTATTCACATTTACAAATACCACATCATTACGTCAGATGAATTTCAAAAGGAAGATCTGGAACAGGTGAAGCAATTCGCTGTTTTTAATAATCGAATCGAAAACGAAATGTTAGGTGTTAAATGGCTGAATCCGATAGGCGATGAAGAAGGCATTTTGATAAAGGATATTGTCCACATTAAATATTTAGGTAAAGAGGAAGTTCGGATGAACACCGAGATAGATGCGGAAGTTGAAGCATCATGAATACAGCACCCGATCACATCAAAGAAAAGATCCTGTTATTTTTTGCGAAAACGTCTGTCCCGCGGATTTTAGCGGCAGAAAAGAAAGAAGGCGAACTAACATGACCAGCGAAGAAAGACAAGCGCTCTATGAACAAGTACAAAACCTTAGTCAACGTGAAAGAGATTTAATTTTATGGCACTTATTCTATCGCATCGAGCGTTGTATCGATATTGGCAGAACGGACATAGGGATTGATACAGTAATTTCTATTCTTAAGTGGGAGGTGAAGTAATGTTAGAAGATCACTATCTACAAGAGGATAGCGACATGCGTGAAACAGAATTACACAACCTGCACCAAACATTCATAAATGCTATCACAAGTGCGAACGATGCAGATTTTATCCACGTTAAGCAATATCTTGATCAGATTGAAAGATCATTCGGGGTTTTAGCGGCACTGAATCGCAAGAAGTTAAAGCATGACGAACATAACAGTCTTGCTTATGCCAATGAATACGTTAGGAGGAATTACTTTTGATCAACAAAATAGTCGAATCGGATTGGGCATATACGATCGGGTTTGCTGGTATGGCTGCTTGGTGGGTTTGGTTGTTGAGTAACTATTAATTTAGGAGGGATAGGAAAATGATTATATCGGACTCATTGGCTTTGATTAAGAAGTACGGGAAGTGTCCCAAGTGTGGTAACGACAAGATTGGAAACGGAGAAGGAACAATGGTCATTGAAGATAACGTTTTTGAACGAACCTGTAAATGTGGATGGTCAGTGATTGAAGACAAGCGAATTAAGTGTGTTGCCTATATGACTACCAAAAATAAAGGCAAGACAACAGGTATTTATGAAGTAAAAATAAATGGCCGTCATAAATACTTGCCTTTAAATGAACTAAAAGAAAAATCAGGCGCCACTCGAGTGAATCAAACTAAAAAAATCGAAGGTTGGTTAAATACATTAGAAGGTAGAGAATGGGCCTTAACTGTCAGAGAACCAAGCGCTTTTTAAATTGTTTTCCAACTAACCACACACTTTAAAGGCAGGTGAACACCATTGTACACAGCAAAAGATTTTCTCATGAATCTAGCAATACCGCTATTACTAGCAATCTTGTTCGCTATGTGGCTATAAAAAGAGCCTACCGGGAAGTAGGCGAAGTTTTCTTAAATAATCTCGTATACATAGTATACCAGATTTGAGGTGACTTATGCAGGAATTAATTAAAAATATTGCTTGGAAATGTTTTATCAACGGTGTTGTATTAGACATCGGGCATGAAGTTATCGCTATTTGGGGTCGTGATGAAAACGACAAAATTCACACCGTTGATATTTGCATTACAAGCGGAACGAAAAATCAAACAATCACTCATTTAGAACATATGCAAGATAAATTGAATGAGTATTTAAAGGAGGGCGAAGAATGACTGTAAGAGAGTTAATCGGAAGCTTACTAGATTACGATATGGAAACGGAAATAGAGGTAGAACTCAACTTAAACAATAACACCGAATGGGGAAGTTTTGAAATTGAAGAAGAAAGTCTTGCCAGACGAGTCTATTTGTCAATTGACTTGTCTAATCAGGTGCTTATTGAACCTGACAGATTAGAAGAACTAGAGGAAGCGGAAGAAAATTTAAAAGAATTGGAGGGCGATGGAGAATGACAACACTATACGATCTAACAACAGATTTCCAGCAAGTACAATCCATGATTGAAGAAGGTAACGATGGTCTAGTAGATACATTAGAATCTATTAATCTTGCGATAGAGGATAAATTAGAAAACATCGGGAAAGTTATCCGCAATTTGGAAGGCGAAGCTGCTGCATTTAAGGATGAAGAAAAACGGCTTGCAGATAAGCGGAAAACGATTGAAAACAATATCAAGAATTTAAAACTGTACGCTGAACAGGCATTAAAGGCTACTGGTGAACGGAAATTAAAAACAGGGTTATTTACTTATTCAATTCAGAAAAACCCACCATCAGTCAATATAACCAATCAAGAATTAATACCGGAACGATTCTATGTGGAAGTTGATCCGAAACTTGATAAGGCTACTATTAAAGATTTATTGAAAAGTGGCGAAACTGTTCCTGGTGTTGAGTTAGTTCAAGGGGAGGGGTTGAGGTTTAAGTGACAAGTTTAACTGAAAAATTAATCCACGTCCAAAAAGAATTGAAATCGCCAAAAGGTCAATATAATTCTTTCGGTAAATACAAATACAGGTCAGCAGAGGACATTCTCGAATCGGTTAAACCGTTAAACGCTGAACAAGGGTTATTACTCACATTAACAGATGAACCAGTGTTTATTGGCAACTGGCATTATATAAAAGCGGTAGCAGAAATTACAGACGGAGAACAAACACACACAGTCACCGCTTATGCAAGGGAATCAGAAAATAAAAAAGGCATGGATCATTCGCAAGTCACCGGAACAGCATCATCTTATGCAAGAAAATATGCTCTTAACGGGTTGTATCTAATTGATGACACGAAAGATGCTGACACGAATGAATACCAAGAACAGAATAACACTCAATCTAACAAAGCGAGTGATAAGCAATTAAATCTAGTGAACAGTCTAATCAAATCAACTGCCAAAAAATACGATATGGCTGATCAACAATTGTACGAAGGTGTCAAAAAACGCTTAGGCATTGAAGTTGATATGGAAAATTGGACAAGTCAACAAGCATCAGCGTTTATCAAAGAAGTTAAAAAAGGTGATCAATCATGATGGTTCCAAAAATAAACCCTAACCACAAGAGGGGCAAACCTAAACGTGGAAGTATCACCAAAATAACAAAGAAAGCACGTGACGAGGTTTTACGAAGATCAGAAGGTAAATGTGAACGATGCGGCAGAAGTCGTGCCTATGCCTTTGAAATCAGCCATTTACAACAGGCTAGTCAAGGCGGAAGTGGTAGCGATCCTAGCAACCTATGTCTTTTATGCGGCCCAAGTGTTAATTCTGGTACGTGCCACCATTTCGCCGATTATACCAAAGAGGGTAAAGAATGGCGCAAGAACAAACGTGAAGAATTGAAGCGATATTATGAACGATAACATTAAAAAACGCATGGAACAGCTTGCTAGCATAAATAACAAAATAAAGCAGCTTGACCAAAACGAATTATCGCACCTGTATGAATTAGTCAGTCTGCATAATGAAGCATTGTTTATTGTGGGTGATCTTGTCAGTGAAGCGTTATATGTCAAAGATGATGCCTATTTACAGCGCAAACACATCCATGCAGAAACAGTCAACAACGGTACTGGAACAGTAGCATCACGTGAAGCAAAAGCGGAGTTATCCGTATATGAATTACGAAAGGCTGAACGCGATGCAAATTCAATGCACAGCAAATATAAGCACAGATACGATGCGATTAATCATAGGCTTATAGATTTACGGCAGAAACGGAACAAGCTAGAAGATGAACTGAAAACGATAAATGATAGGCAGGGTTAATCATGCTTGAACGCACTAGAGTTATACTGCCGCGTTGGATATGGGATATAGCAGAGGATAAGGAACATTTCAAGCAACTTGTATCTAGCTACATGACACGCTATCCAGGTTATAAAGTAATTGAGATCGGGAAGTATTACGCGATTTGTGAACGAGGTTGAGCCTAGGTGTTACAGCACCTTATAGGCTCTTTCCTCTAAAACCTATTAATACAGTATATCAGTTTTTGGACGAGATATGCTAACTATTTTCAAAGAAGGTGAACATATGCAAAAAAGCTATTACGCTATCATACCTGCAAACGTCCGGTATGACAACGATATACCAGCAAACGCTAAATTGCTTTACGGTGAAATAACAGCTTTATGCAACCAGGAAGGTTACTGTTGGGCAGGTAATAGCTACTTTGCTGATTTATACAACAGGGATAAAAGCACAATAGCGAGATGGATTAAACAATTAGAAGAAAAAAGATACATTACACGTGAAGTTATTTATAAAGAAGGTAGTCGCGAAATTAAGAGTAGGTATATGCGAATTTGCAATGACCCTATAGGCAAAAATGCAACTACCCCTATAGGCAAAAATGCAATAGATAATAATACATCTCTTAATACTACATCTAATAATACATTAGATATACCTTATGTCGAGATAATAAATTATCTCAACGATGCGACTGGTAAAAAATACCGATCATCCACCAACAAAACCAAAACACTTATCAAGGCTAGATGGAACGAAGGATTTGGAACAGATGATTTTAAAAAGGTGATCGACACCAAGACAGCAGAATGGATGCATGATAACAAGATGCAGAAATTCTTACGGCCAGATACATTGTTCGGTACTAAGTTTGAGGGTTACTTAAATCAATGCGGAAAACAGTATGATGATCCGTATGACAATTTGTTCTAAGTAGACAGAAAATGCGAAATATGGAGAGTGGTGAAAACATGGATATACCTTACGAAATTGCTATTGAAGGTAAATCGGCAGTTGAAAGTTATGTAGAAAATAGAGTGAAGGAAGATAGATTAAGACAAAAGCAGCGGGGGTGGGAAAACGAGTCCTATGAAGTTCTAAAACGCATACGGGAGTCCACGAAGAAATACCCATTCACCGATGTTGCTATGGATGACTCAAACACAAAATTCAATTTGTTTTGTCGACCAGAAGAAATATGGAGAATTGTACAAATGATAAAAAATGACTTAGCAATTTTAGAACAACTCACCGTTGACATGATTGACAATCGAAACAAATTTGATTCATAGCCCGATCAAAATCCGAAACAAGGAGGGTAGCCATGCAATCCATAAAAGACATGAACATCCTAAAAAGTGCAGGTATTGAATATATGGGAGAACGGACTTGTGAAACGTGCGGAAACACAGTACCCATTTACAAGCGAAATGGAGAGGAACACAGCGTTTGTTTGAAGTGCAAGACCAATAACCTATCAAAGCAACAAACAGAAGGATACGAGCCACCTAAACGGCGAGAGATGACAAAGAAAGCTAGATTGATAAGTTATATACCGCCGGAGTTAGAAAACGTCACATTCGAAAGCTATATTCCAAAAACAGAATCACAACAGCAAGCCAAGCAATTAGCACTTGATGTGGTTAACGGAGAATATACATCATTGCTATTCCAAGGTGATCCAGGAACGGGAAAAAGCCATTTATTCCGGTGTGCTGCTAGAGAATTGGCGAAGCAAAAGATTAGCTGGCAAGAAAACGGACAAACATATCAAGTTAGAAAAAATGTTCTCTTTGCCAAAGTACCGGAACTAATGAAACTAATTCAAAGCACATATAACAACCGTTCATCATTGAGCGAGGACATAATCTTAGAAACTATCAATCAAGCGGATGTGTTGATATTGGACGAGATCGCAGGAGAACGTTCAAAAGATTCGGGCGGATTTGAAACATGGAGTGGCGACATTCTTTATCAAATATTGGATCACAGGCAGGGTAAATCGAATCTATACAATCTGAATTATTCAAGTGCAGAAGTGAAGAAAAAATACGGTGAAACACACGGAAAGCGGATTTTAAGTCGTATGTCAGCCGGAGCGAAAATATTAAAAGTAGATGGGCCGGATCATCGAATGAAGGGGTTGGAATGAATGTGGCAAGGAATGAAATCAGTAATGGTATTTGATCCGAAAGATACAGACGAGCAAACAGCAACTAAATTTGCCGACTGGATGCGTGATAATAGCGTAGTTGGCGACAAGGCGGTTCCGAATGCTGAACAGACAAGAGCATATCTAAGGAAGTATGAATCATGAACACATTAACGAATCAAGACCCTTATTTAAGCACAGAAAATTACCGCGACAATGTGATTTTGCTAGAAGAATTAGAATTTGCTATGCCGAAAGAACAATTAAAGCGCATCACAGAACTACACAACAAAGGCGTGCGATTAGAGGACATAGCAGAGCAAGTAAAGCGCAATTACTACGAAGTATTACTTGCGATCATACATCAAGTGAAACACGGATATAAGATGCGCCCGATTGCGTTTAGAAAGAAGGTTAAATCGTGAAATTCGTTATTCCGGGAAGTCTCCCAACAATGAATGAGATTATTGCCGCAAGCAAAAAGCATCACATGGTATACGCCAATATGAAAAAAGATTACACAGCATTGGTGATGATGCGCGCTAACAAACTATCAAAAATCAAAAAAGCAGATTTCGAGATCACTTGGTATTGCAAAAACAAACGCAAAGATAAAGACAATATAATCGCAGGTCAAAAGTTTATTTTTGATGGATTAATTAAAGCAGAAGTCATGGATAATGACGGTTGGGATGAAGTTGGCGACATAATACATCATTTTGAAGTGGACAAGAAAAACCCAAGAATCGAAGTGATCATACATGAACTATGAAACAGCAACGAAAGAACAATTGCTACAAGTGGCGCTAAATGAAGATTGCCCGTTAGAAGATAAATACAAGGCATGTAGGCAATTACAGATTAAATTCACAATCAGCAAATACCGCAAACAAGCAATAAACAATGATTTTGATGCGAGTCTATCAAGTTATTGGCGGTCAGTTTACTACGGGTTATTTAAAAAATGGTAGTGACAGAAGAATCTATCAAAAAAGCCATCGCTGATAAGTTAGGTATAAATGAGCGGAAAGTTGATTGGTACGATGTTCTTGAATTAATGAACGATTATGAGAGGAAAATTAAGGATTAACATTGGAGGTGATCGTATGCCGGATGCATTACAAAAAATCCAACTAAAGATTGAAAACCTAGAAAACAAAGTCAAAGAACTACGTGCAGACAATAAAAAGTGGCGCGATAAGTTCTATGGCGAACAGAAGAAAGTTAAGCGGGTGCAGGAATCAGAAAGACCTGTTAACCCAAGTGAGATTGAAAAGTTAGAAATTGAGAATGGCAGATTACGGATCGAGATTAATCAGTTAAAGCGTGATTGGCGGGCAGAGGATAAGTTGAAGGAGATTGAAAGAATATTAAAGAGGTGAGTAGATATGACCGAAAAACAAGCATACAGCGAGTTGGAGAAGTGCTTGAGGAATAACAAGACTATTACTATTAGCAAACTCAAAAAGCTACTCACAGCGCTTGAAATGGATATAAACGCTATTAAAGGCGCTAGTAATTTACGGATGCAGAATAAAAAACTAAGGAAAAAGATTGCGAGGTTGAAAGGATGACGGATAAGGAACGGTTGGAAAAAGCAATAAAGTGGTTAGGTGAGTTTGATCATGAAGAAGATTGGAACAGCAAAAACCACATAGCATATGCATTGGTTGATGAGTATGTGGAGTTTTTGATCAAGCAGGCAAAACGTGTGGATGATTTAGAAAAGGAAAATGAAAATTTAAACGAGGGCATAAATACGGCAAAAGCAATGTTGTATGACTACAAACAGGCTTTGGAATACGCGCTATATTTTGTACGGTTTTCCAGACATGAACCGGATAAAGCGCTGATATTGGAAAGAAATCTAGTGAAGGTATTGGCAGGTGATAACACATGACAAGCACAAAGGTTAAAGGAGTCATTTACGTTAAGTATGGCTTTGAAACGGAATTATCCATGAGCGATGAAGAACTAATGGATTTACCAGCACCACAACGTCAAAAGATATTGAAAGATCATATTGATTGGGAATTTGTCGAAGGGGAAGTTTACGAATCAGAAATCGATGATGCTTGGGAGGTAGATCCATTGACAGGCAATCCGATTGAAGGTGATAACACATGAAAACAGCAGACGCACTCGAACCATTAAAGCGTGCGTCGATCATTAAACAACTAGCAGAGTTAGGCATCACAGACGTAGATGATCTGACGTATCGAGAGTTGAAGGTGAAATTGGTTGTTGAACAGTATAAAGCTGTGGATGTGGAGAACAGCAATGAGGCGTGGTTTTGAGTAAAAACGCAGATGAGGCGGTGTATAATCGATGGTCGCTAAAGGTCAATTAAGAGGACACGGAATAGAGTTTTTAAATAACGAATGGGTTTATAGTGACACGAAAGAACCTACTGTTATTAATGGTCAATATCAAGAAAGGTCATGTGGGCATTGCGGGAAAGAGTGTACACCGGAAGGTCATGACGGTTGCTTAGGAACACTACCAGGGGTTATGAATGCTTGTTGTGGTCATGGGCAAACCAGAGAATCGTACGTTCAATTCTTGGACGGTTATAGCATTCATGGTGAAGATGGTTTATCGATATTGAATATTTTAAAGAAACATAAATATAGGAGTGATTAAATGATGGAGAAAGTTATGTTAACGAAAGAACAAGCGGAAGCGGTTGATTATTTTAAAAAGACTTTTGTGGAAAATAAAGCAACTTCAATGACGAACAAAACACTAAGGGATGCTTTAAATCATGGGTATGAGATTATGTCAGAGTTTGAAGTTGGTGATTGGTTAACCGTTGAATACGATAACAAGACTGTCGGAACAGTTGTTGAAATTTATGAAGATAAACAGCAAGTTGAATTAGATTGTCGTTATTACACTTATAAAATAAATGAATTACGCCATGCAACCAAAACAGAAATAGCAGAAGAAAAAGAACGTAGATGGTGGGCAAGCCACAACAGGGGAGTTTGGGAGTTACGCGAAGGCGATTTATTGATTGAAGAAGATGGAGATTTATTTTCAATAGCAGAAGATGTGCATCTACCAAAAGAGGATGTAACGATTTTAATAAAAAGTAATTTACCAACTAAAACAGAGACAATTTCATCCGTATATATCAGAAATAAGTGCCGGATCGTTTGCTTCAACGAAAACAGATTGGATGGTGATCAATAATGAAAAACCTAAGAGTAGGCTTAGTTCATAAAAATGGTTTTGATCACACAACTATTCCAGAAAACTTGTTATCTCAATTGATTCAGAAACTAGCGGAGAAAGAAACAGAATTTGTTCACACCACGACAAAGACATATGAAGTACAAGCTATCGTTATAGGAGATATGACAGATAGAGTGCTGATCGGAGGTAGGGATAATTGAACATTATAGTAAATGAACAACCACAACAATTTTATCTAGCGGCGAAAAAATGGGTTATGGTCGTTGGTCACGAGATTAAAGTTGGAAAATACCGATTCTGTGCTATTCCTTTAGGAAAACAAGTAAATGTCACCGAGGTAACATCCGGCGCAAAAGTTTATAACATTCCCGTGAACTTTACCATCGACTTAATGACTGAAACAAAAGAGGGTGCTATAGATTTTTTCTATCAGGTAGGAAAATCAATAGAACGAATTATCGAGAAGCAGGATGATTTCGATGCAATGATTGCTGATATGAAACAAACAGCATTTAATCTTTTGGGTGAGATGCCGGAAATTAAGGATGCGGAGGTTAACCAATGAAAGATTGCTATATAAAAGTAAAATCTGATTGGGTTGAAGCTGAATTTATAGGAGTATATCAATATTCCGATGTCATAGGTGCATCTCCAATGGTTGGTGGTCATCCTGGTGGAGTAATCGCTTATCCTCTAGCGGTAGTTAGGATTGGTGGGAAATTTAAAGAAGTTAAGCTAGCAAACGTGCTGTTCAAGGAGGGATAACTAATGCACATCATACACGAAATCCACAACGTCAATCCGTATCCAGCTGAACATAACGAGGAATTGGTAATGGTTGATGTAACACTGGCGCAGAACGGAGTATTAAGACGATACGAAGTAATTGAATCGTTATCGGCATGGTCGGAAATTGCTAATAGGGGGTATTTTGAGTGGTGAGACCAGCGTACGAAATAAGAACTGATGTATTAAACGACATAAGCCATGAACGGGACAGACAAGATTACAAATGGGGAATGCAGCGCCATGATTACGGAACCTGGCTAAAAATCCTAGTTGAGGAAGTCGGAGAAGTAGCACAGGCTATGCAAGTGGGTATGGTAAGTGAAAAGGTATCAGATGCGGATAATTTATATGATGAATTGGTGCAAGTTGCAGCGGTCGCCACAGCTATCGCAGAACAGGTGAAGGAAAATGATCAGTAAAGTACGAGACAAAGACATTAACAAGCTACTAAAGCTATGCATGGATAAAGAACAACGTGGCTTTGAATGCATTGTGCCGATCCAAAAGAAAACATCAGAACGCAAGCATTTCAAACGTGGTCAGTTTGGCAAGCAAGAATATATTGATACGGATTATGAAACGTATTATGAAGCTGTTTATAAGCAGGTGGAGTAATTATCAGGAAATTAAGAGATGGTTGTTTGACCTAAAATGCGACATAGTGAGGGGATGTAAATGCCTAAAGGTTCAACTAAATACCAGTTATTAAAAGCTGACTTTGACCAAGCGCGCAAAGACTTAAAACAACGTAAAGAAATGATTGAACAACTTAGAAAAGAAAAGGAACAAGCTTATTATGACGGTTATAGACAAGGTAGGTATGATGAACAAATGAATTAGGAACCAATCCACACAATTAAATACAGCCACACACAGAGGATTCACAAACTAACTAGACCAAATACATACACCATGAATAAATCCTCTCATGTGGCTTATAAAAGGAGGACAAGGCACATGGAAATAGATATAAACAAAGCGATTGATCAGTTAGCAGATGGATTAGGGATTGCGGTGGATAAATTATACCCAGTTTTATACAAACAAGCCATGATCGATGCGGCGATGAACATTTTTTGGGCGTTACTTCTTTTGATAGGTATCGCTATGTTTATTGTATTGGTGAGACTAGTGAATAAGAAAAAAGAATGAAGCGGAACAAAAGAACGAATGGACTAATGACTTCGATTGGGATGAGCCAAGACAGATTATACTGATTTTTGTCGGCGCAGTTATCACTGTTATTGGATTAATCGCTATACCAATTTGTTTATGGGATGCAGTCACTGCTTTATTTAACACAGAATACTACATGGTTAATGAAATTTTATTGAAATTGAACGGTAATTAAATTACATCGAAAGGAGAATGACATGAAAGCAATACAAACATTTTTATCTAGCATGGTGCTGTTTATTATACTAGCATTTATCACAATAACGTTGTCAGAGTTAGCTAAGGTTGAATTAGCTTTTATGGGGATGAATGTAGCGTTAGCTGTTACATCGTTTTATATGGCATATGAGGTTGTTAATAAATAGGAGGTATTACATGCAGGCAATAAAACCAACAAAGCTAGCGTTTAAGAAAGCAGAAGCTGAATGGTACAATTATCACAATACATTAAAAGAAATAGCTAGGTTACGTGAAGAAATCATGAATCCGTTTGATGAAGAGCCGGATGATAACGTGGGTGGCGGTAGTAATTCAGTTAGAATGCCAGGTGATCCGACTGAACGAATGGCGACACGACTAACAACCAGCAAACAATTAACTTACTTAGCTAATATCATTGAAGCAATTGAACAGGTGTATAATGCTTTGCCGGATAACTATAAAGAGCTAGTCAGAGTAAAGTATTGGAACCGGAATAACCAATTGACATGGGATGGTATTGCTTTAGAATTAAACGTAAGCAAACGTCAAGCGCAACGGTGGCGTGATGATATTATACAAGCAACTGTGGAGGTGTTAGGGTGGCGGTGAATGGATATATACATTGTTTCAAAGTAAAACCAGTGAAAGATACGGACGATTTACAAACTTTAACACAATTATATGGTGGATATATTAAACTGGATGCGCATTTATACCCGAGTGAGTATTGGTACTACACCAATTATCCAAAGGAAACATTTAACAAATCCGTATTGATCAAAATTATAGATTGACCATGTCACTATGATGTCGTTTTTAACGTTCTAAAATCAGATAATATAGTATCATAGAAACTTTATTCTCCCTTAAGGAAAGGCGCTAACATTTTTGTAGGCGCCTTTTTAAAATGAATATTGCATAAACTTTCCATATCAATCATAATTGATTGTGAGGGGGAGATTGATATGCAAAAGGATTGGAAATTATCGGAGTTCATGGGTGTGCTTTTTATTGTCATTGGTATTATTGGATTTGTCGTTATCATTGCGTCGTTTGACTATGATGCGTACAAAGAGGTGACGGATTATCCATCTCTTTATGAGGATTACGAAGTACAGACGATAAAAGACGAGCACTTCAATAACTGGGTTATTGGAATCGGCACTCTTATTGTTAATTTGGCGATTGGAACCGTACTGATTACATTAGGAAAGATTCACTCTTTGTTAGAGGTTATAGCAAGTAATAAAAGGGGTCTGACTAATGAACATAAAGAAACGTTGCAACAAGGTAGGATGCAATGAACTGATACCAACAGCACAAACATATTGTGACCAACACACCAATCATAATTACAAACAATATGAACAGATAAGAACATCGACTGATGATGGGAAAACATATAAGAGATTCTATGATACAAAGGAATGGAAGTCATTACGTTATCAAGCCATGCTGCGTGATGGCTTTTGTTGTGTCATGTGCGGACGTGAAGCGAGGATAGGAGACCATATCATACCAACTAAGGTTAGATGGGATTTACGTCTTGACATGGATAACATTCAGTCACTTTGCTTTGAGTGCCACAATATTAAAACTGCAAAGGACGAGCAGGAATACAGCGAACAAACTTTCTGAAAAATACCCCCGGCTTAAAATTACCCTTTGGTTTCAAAATTACAGAAGGACGGGGCGCACTCTTCTCTTTGAATTTTGCGATTATGAAAGTCAAAATAGGTTAAAAGGTGGTGAAATGGTATGAGGGGCAAGCCTACACGCGGTTTTTATTCAGAAGATGAACTAAAAAAGCATAAAAAAGGTAAAGATTATGTGGCCAAGAAGTTAGCTGAACAAGAAACGCTTAATGAACATGAACAACTACAGGCAGACCGCATACCTAGCCACCTTTGCTACTACGGTAAGAAAGAATGGAAACGAATTATACCATTGTTGAAGCAATTACCTATCGCGGAATTGGATAGAGAGTTGATTGAAACATATTGCATGCTGCATGGATCCAGAAGGCGATTGGAAAAGGATATTCAAAAGAATGGTGAAACAACAGAATTTTATGATGAGAACGGAAATTTGGAAAGTATCAAGAAAAACCCCTCATACGATTTGCTACTGTCTACTGTAAAGGAATTACGGATGATTGCTAATCAACTAGGAATGACAATGAATAGTAGACTTGATTTGGCTGTTCCGGATGATGATAAAGAAGAAGATGAAATATTGAAGTTGTTAAAGGGGTGACATCTTGATCAAGAAGGAACTCGACGAAATGATTAATGAAATCGGCAAGGTTCTTAAAGAGTACGGAATTGACGAATATCGCACAGAAAAACTACTATCGGATGAACGGGTTTATGGAGTTAGCATTAATTTTACATTCGATAATTAATAAAAGGCACTCGCTGTTGTGGGTGTCTTTTTGTTATGCGGGAAGGGGGTAACATATGTTTAATGATCCGGGTACACAATATGCAAGAAAAGTAGTCAATGGCGAGATTTTAGCAGGAAAGAAAGTCATGAAAGCCTGCAAACGTCACCTAAACGACCTAGAAAATGAAAATCTAAACTATGTTTACCTGCCTGAACGCGCCGAAATAGCTGTTAAATTTATGGAAATATTGCCGGATATATCTACTGGAAAACCTGTCAAACTAGCACAGTTTCAAAAGTTTATTGTTTATTCATTGTTCGGCTGGTATAGGAAAGATAATAATGATCTACGCAGGTTTAACAAAGCACTTATCAGTATGGCTAGAAAAAATGGTAAGTCAGCTTTAATATCTGGTATCGCCATATTCGAATTCCTAGCCGGTAAACACCCAATCCAAAACAGGCAAATATATTGCACAGCACAATCAAGGGAGCAAGCATCCATTGTATTTAATATGGTTGTGCAGCGGTTAGATGGGTTGTTGGCACAATCAGAACAAATACGTAATTCTGTCCGCAAAGTACGGAACGAGATAAATCACAACCCTTCATATAGTGTGTTAAAACCATTGTCGAAGGAAACGGGTGGCATTAATGGCTTAGCTCCCACACTTTCTATATTAGACGAATACGGAGCAAGTAAGGACAACAGCATGATGGAAGTATTGGAATCTGGTTCTATGTTGCAACCTAATATGCTTACATTGATCATTTCCACAGCTTATTTTGATCTAAATAGTCCGATGTATACGCAGGAGTATAAGTATGGCGAAAAAATATTAAACGGCGATACTGAAAATGAAAATTATTTTATCTTAGTGTACGAACAGGATGATGAAGAAGAAATTTACAATGAAGAAAAGTGGATCAAGAGTAATCCGTTGTTGGAAGTTGAAGCAATTAAAGAAACGCTTATTCGTAATTTAAGAAAGCGAGTAAGTGAATCAATTGCTAAAAACGATCTACTTGGCTTAATTGTGAAGAACTTCAACATGTGGAAGCAAGGTGCCGAAAATTCATTCTTACCCGTTAAAGAATGGCAAGCGTGTGAAACTGATCCAATTAATATTTATGGCCGAGATATATTTTTAGGTTTGGATTTATCAAGAATAGACGATATTACAGCATTATATTATGTTATCCCGCTAGAAAACGATAAATTTTATATTGATGGTCATTCATTTATCGCTACTGCCGGTGGATTAGAAGCGAAATCCAGGCGAGATAAGATAGATTATGAAATGCTTATTGAAAGAGGATATGCCACACAAACAAATTTAAAAAGTGGGTTTATCAACATCAATCAAGTTGTAGATTACGCGGCGAGGTTAATCACCGAAAACAATTTAAACGTACAAGCGTTTTGCTATGACAGTTGGCACATAGCGAATTTCTTGGGTGAATGGGAAAAATACTATCCAGACTTAGATATTCCGTTTATTGAAGTGCCACAAAACTATAAATATTTATCGGAGCCAATTAAACAGTTTAGGTTTGGGGTTTATGAAAGAAAAATACTTCACACCAACAATCCGTTATTGAATATAGCGGTAAATAACGCTGTAATGAAATATGATAACAACGCTAATATCATGTTAGATAAGCAAAAGAATAGGGAAAAAATTGACCCGATTGTTGCAACAATAACAGGATTTTCGGAAGCGAGAAATTATGAATATCAAGGTATGGATATTAAACAGATCGAAGCCTATATATTAAGTGATGATTTTGGTTTTTAGGGTGGTGAAAATTGAATATGCAGAAGTTGAATGGACTTATTAAAAAGATAGGTCTTTTTTTATTGTCTTTTTATGTTGGAATCATATTTTTAATTGGTATAGGTGTAATTGTCTACGGTTTTTACCGGATCAGCACAACAATAGGCACGTTTTCGATGGGAGCAGCGTTCATTCTCATCTCTCTTGTGTTAGCTAGGGAAAGGGGGTGACTAAATGGGAATATTCTTTAATCACGAAACCCGTAGCTTTACAGAAGAAGAAGCGGAAACATTAATTAGTATGTTGCCCGGTTTTACTGGAACAGCAACGTCTTTTGCATCTGCCAAAGCGATAGAAAACAGTGATGTATTCACAGTTATTAATTTGTTGGCTAGTGATGTCGCTTCATTAGATATTAATTCATTTAAAAATGGTGTAGTTGAACCCAATAAAATAATGGAATTTCTAAACATTAAACCCAACGGATTATATTCTGGTGGAACACTTAAATTTATTATTACAGCTAATGCTCTGTTAAATGGTGAATCATTCTGTGAAATCGTCAGAGGTAAAAATAATAACGTCATCGCCTTGCGTCATTTGAAAAATTCACAAGTCGTAATTAAATGTGATGCAGAAACAAATTTTCGACTTGTCTATGATGTTTATGAAAATGATAAAAAAGACATTAAAAGACGTTTGCAAACAACGGATATACTTCATTTTAAGTTCTTTACTTTAGACGGCATTCATGGTGTAAGTCCGTTGAAAGCACTAACAGATGATTTATCTATGCAAAAAGACAGTAAACGGTTCTTGGCCAACTTCTTTAAGAACGATACACAAACAGGTGGCCTGCTGAAAATGAAGCACGGTAAGCTATCGAAAGAAGCCAGGGAAAAGATAAGAGAAGAATGGCAAGAAGCTAATGCGGGGGTTAATAATGCCCACAAGGTATTAGTTATTGATGACACATTCGAGTATGAACCTATAGAAGTTGATACAGAAATATTGAAATTGATCAATGCCAGCACATTCTCCACAGAAACAATAGGGAAGGTGTACCGCATACCACGTCACAAATTAGGTTTAGAGACTTCTAATATGTCTTTGGCACAGGCTAACTTGGATTACCTTACATCAACTTTAAACAGTTATTTAAAGGTTATTACGAATGAATTGAATAACAAATTGAACGGTAATTTTAAATTTGATACAGCACCTTTTAAGACAGCTGATGTAGAAACGCACACCAAATTAACATTAGAAAAGTTTGACAAAGGGATCATTAGTTTAGATGAAGCCAGAAAACGATTAGGCGAAATTCCACGAGGTGATGAATTTGGTAGTAAACACTTTTTCAGTTTAAACTACACGACTTTAGACCAATTAGAAGAATATCAGATGACTAAAGCAAAAGGCGGCATGAAAGGGGGTGACAATAGTGGACAAGACGGAGACGAGGGAACTGGTAACGAATAAAATCGAAATTCGTGAAGATGATGACGGCAACCGTACATTATCCGGGTACGCTGTTAAATGGGAGAAGAAATCACAAGTCTTAGGATTGTTCTATAAGTTTCGTGAACAGTTTAAAAAGGGCGCTTTTCTTGAATCGTTGAATGACGATGACCAGCGCTTTTTATGGTCTCATGATTTATCCAAAGTGCTAGGTCGTACCAAAAACAGCACATTACGGTTAAAAGAAGATGATGTGGGTTTGCGGTTTGAATTGGATTTACCTTCTACCACACTTGGTAACGATACCTATGAATCTATCAAGCGCGGCGATGTTGATGGAGTTTCGTTTGGGTTTAGGGCAGAAGATGATGAGGTTGATGAACCGGATGATGATTTGCCGTTACGTACTGTCAAGAAAGCTAAATTGATGGAGGTTTCAGCGGTTGCCTTTCCCGCATATCCAGATAGCGAAGTAAGTGCTAGGGGTTATGATCCCATGAAACAACACGACAATGAATTGAAGGCTTATAAAGAAGAACAAGTATCAAAAATTAAAACATTAATTGATTTATAGAAGGAGAACGATAAATATGGATAGACTAAAAGAAATTGAAGCACGTTTAGCGGAAATCCGCGAAATGCTAGAAAATGATGAAAAACGCGGTGATGCTAAGTTTTCAGATTTAGAAAAAGAAGTTCGTGAGTTAAAAGAAGAAAAGGCAGAAATTGAAGCGCGCCAGCGTATGTTGGATGATGATCCGGTCGAAAATCCGAAAGAACAACGCGGCAGCGACTATATGCCGCAGGAACCAATCGAGCCGAATGATGAACAACGAGATGCTTTCGAGACTTATCTTGAAACGCGTGATATTACGACTGATGGTTTAAAAACTGATGAGGGGTATGTTGTTGTTCCAGAAGAAGAAAGTAAAAAAATTATTGAACTTGCGGACGACATCGTTAGTTTAAAGAAATTTGTAACAGTGAAGCCGGTTTCTACCCCGAGTGGTACACAACCAGTCAGAACAACAGCTAAAGCGACATTAAAAACCACTCAAGAACTAGCCGAAAGTCCAGCTATCGGGGTGACGCCTTTTACGGAAGTCGATTACAAAGTCGAAACAAAACGCGGTTATATTCCATATTCAGAAGAATATAAACAGGATGGGATCAATTTAGCGGGTGACTTAAAACAATTTATCGGTGAAGTGGTTGTAAATACTGAAAATGATGATATTCTTGCTGAATTATCCACTGTTCGCAGTAAAACGGTAAAATCAGTAGATGAGTTAAAAACATTAGTTAACACGGGATTCAGCGCAGGCAAGAAGAATCGTATCAAATTCTTGGTAAGTCAATCTGTATTCGATAATTTAGATCGTATCAAGGATAAAAACGGTCGTTATCTGTTGCAAGAATCAATTACATCTTCAACTGGATACAAATTACTTGGTAAAGATGTTGAGGTGCTTGACGATGAATATTTCCCAAATAAAACAACAATGTTTGTTGGCGACCTGAAAGAAATTGTCTATTTCGATCGTTCACAAGTTCGCGTGCAATGGACAAGCTATCTTCACTTCGGGGAATGCTTAGGGGTTGCTGTACGAAACGATACAGGGAAAGTTGAAGATGAAAAGACAAAGGTTAACATCTATAAAGTAACGGTCAACATCCCAACTGAACCAGAAGCAGAATCAACTGGGGACGGCGGCGTAGCATAAGGAGTGGTTAGATGCTTAGCTTAGAAAGAATAAAAGGACATTTGCGAATCCCACACAATCTCGAAGATGAGGTAATACAGGAATATATTGAATGGGCGGATCATGATGTTGCGGAAGCCGTGTTTGATAGTCATGATCCGAAACTCGATAAAAAATCTCTTGAAAACGATCCGTCTTATAAAAAAGCTGTGACTATGCTAACGTCCTACTATTATGAAAACAGACTAACAATGTCGGAACCTAACATTAAAGAAGCACCGTTTTCGGTTACTCATGCCATTCAAACATTACGGGCGCACAGGGATAGATACCTATGAATAAAATGCGATTTGATTTTTCTAAGTTGGATCAGCCCGTAGGTATTTATGAGGTGAAATCAGTAGTCGAGAACGGAGTGCCGCAAAAACCGAAACCGGTGCTATTTTTAAAGTGCTTTGCACATGTTGAGTCTGTTAGTCTTAAAGACTATTCAAACAGCGTACAGTTAGGCACGCAGTACAATATCAAAGTGTTTATCCGTAACTATCCTGGTATCACAAACAAGATGACGATAAAATATAACGAACAAGAATACAACATTAAACAGGTTTTGTATGATTATCGTCAAAGCGGATTTAGTGTACTGGTCGCAGAGGAAGTGGGCAGATCATGAGTGTAAAAATTGAAGGTATGCGTGAATTGATATCTAGCCTTTCCAAAAAAGAAGAGGACGTTAAACGTGCTGCGAGGTCAGGTAATCTAGCGGGCGGTAAGGTTGTTATGGATGAATTGAAGCGTAACGTGCCACAAAGCGAATATGACGGCCCTAATGCACAGGCTAAGCTAGTTGATGCTGTTACCATGAGTGGCAATCGCGCAGATAAAGGTACAGGAGAATCCTATGTTACGGTTGGGTTTAATAAAAGCGCAAATTTCCGGGCTCATTTTCAAGAGTTCGGTTCTATATCACAAAGCCCGCAAGGTTATATGACAAAAACTGTTCAATCCACAGAGAGAGAAGTCGCTAAAGAAATGGCCGATGCGATTAAGAAGGTGTTAGGATGAATGATCTAATAAAAGGGTTAGATTTATATGAAATAAATTCGTTGGATATTACCTATCGGTTGCTGACGAGTGATAGCGGGTTGATCTCTCTTGTGGGTGATAAAAGTAAAATTTTTAAATACCACGTACCAGAAGAATTTAGGAATCAACCGCCTATTATTAGAATTAGCCCTATTTCTGAATTACCGACAGAATACGCTGACAATCAACAACTTGCTTGGGATTGTATTGTACAAATTGATGTGTGGGATTATTCGGATGCCAGAAAAATAGCATTAGAGATTAATAAATTGATGAAAACAATCAACTTCCAACAATCAACACCAACGTTTGAATTCGATCCAGATACGTACTTAATGCGTGACGGCAGACGTTATCGAGGAAAAATACTAGCAGATTTAAAGACTTACTGATGTAGGTCTTTTTTTAATGCAATAAATTAATAAAGGAGAATGAAAATGGCAGAACCAAAGAAAAAGAATTTAAGCGCAACTGTCGGAGTAGACAAACTATATTATGCAATTTTGCAAGATGATACAGAAACAGGAGTTACGTATAACGAAAAAGTAAGGCTCCCATTTTTGCAAAACATTAACATTGAAACAGAACAAGAAATCGCAAAGGCATTCGGTGATAATAAAGTTGCTGAAATGGCAGTATCGACCGGTGTTTCTACGGTTGAGTTCCAATTCCACAGCCTACCCCTAGAGGATCGAGTTGCGCTCTTAGGACTAGAGGATGAAGATGGATTGATTTTACAAAAATCACAAGTTAACCCGCCATATGTTGCAATTGTGCTCGAAAAAACAAAAGCTGACGGTTCCGCGGAACTGGTTGGATTAACAAAGGGTATGTTTACATTACCGCCAACAGAAGCGCAGACACAAGAAGATTCGCTTGAATTTGGAAGCGACACAATTAGCGGTGAGTTTTCAAGTCGTATATTCGATGACGTTTCCCAAGTATTTGCTCATATCGGGAAAGGTGATGAAGCAAAGCGTCAATCATTCATGGATAAGGTGTTTAATACAACTACTACTGACGGCGGAGCCGCATAATCGAGTGAGTTTATTCTCACTCTCTTTTTCTATTAGGAGGGAAAATAAATGACTGTTAAATATTATGACAATAAAAGCAAAAGCATAACACTTGTGACTGATGTAAAAAAAGATGATTTAGAAACAAAAACATTCCAATATCCGTTTTTTGTTAAAGGTGTATTTACTAAAAAGGCGATTGATTTAGGTGCTGAACTTGAAGAAAATGAATTTGTTGTACCTGGTGATTTATTTGATCGGATCACTAGCTTCATCGTGGAGTTATATAACAAACAATTCACGTCAGATGAACTAACAAACGGAATTGATGCAGGGAAAATTATAGAGACATATATTTCTATTTTGATGGGTGTTTTGCAAGGCGATTCAAAAAACGAGTAGACGGTGAAGAGGAACTGAATGAAGAAGATTTCAGCTTCATTAAACAAAAAGAATGGATAGACGAACTCTTTGCCGGCCTTTTAAAACAATATACTCTAACAGAAATTTATGAAATGGATGTATTGGAATTATTGAGATTAACCAATCGACAAGTGAACAAGAAAAAAGAATCTAAGAAAACGGATTCTCTTTTCGCAGCGTTCGGGAAATAAACGAAGAAGGGAGGTATATACATGGCAACAAACGGCACACCAGTAGGAAATATGGTCATTAAAGTAGATTTAGATAGCACGGGTGTAGAAAAGTCTATGACAGGTTTACAACGTCAATTAAAATCATCCAATAAAGCGATGGGCGCTCAACTTTCTGCATTTAATCGTGGCGAAAAATCAGCCAAAAAATATGGTGTGCTAATTAAAGGACTAACCAACAGGCACCGCATTCAAGCACGAATGGTAGAAGAAGCCAGATCAAAATATCAAAGCATGTCTAAACAGTACGGTAAAAACAGTGTTAAGGCTCAAAAAGCGGCACAAAGTCTAAATGAACAAATTGCACGTTATCAAGAAACGAGCAGAGAGTTAGACAACGTGACCGCTGAATTTAAAGAATTTCAACGCGTACAGGAAACCCAATCCAAAGGTTGGTATAAAGTCGCGGATGGTATGGATAAATTCGGCGGAAAGTTAAAAGCAACCGGTCGCAGGATGGATGAAACAGGTCAATCATTAACGCGTAATGTTAGCTTGCCCTTGGGTATTGTTGGTGGACTTGCTATTAAAACAGGCGCCGATTTTGAAGCGGGTATGTCAAAAGTAGAAGCTGTTTCTGGTGCAAGTGCTGATGAAATGAAAAAACTAGAAGATAAAGCGCGTGAAATGGGTAAAACTTCTGTATTCAGCGCGAAAGAAGCCAGTGATGCGTTTTACTATATGTCTCTAGCTGGTTGGGATGCGTCTGAATCAATAGACGGCATTTCTGGTGTTATGGATTTAGCAGCTGCATCCGGCGAGGATTTGGCTAGTGTGTCTGATATTGTGACAGACGGACTCACAGCGTTCGGCAAGGAAGCGAAAGACAGCGGACGAATGGCTGACATACTAGCCGCCGCTTCAGCTAATGCAAACACGGATGTAGCCGGACTTGGAAAAGCGTTTGAATACGTTGCTCCAGTGGCGGGCGCATTAGGTTACACTATGGAAGATGTGTCGAAAGCAATAGGGCTAATGGCCAACGCGGGCATCAAAGGAGAAAAAGCGGGAACTGCATTAAGGACTATGATGACAAACCTTTCTAAGCCTACCGCTGCAATGAAAAAGGAAATGAAAAAACTTGGAATATCATTGACTGACAGCGAAGGAAACATGAAGTCATTTGATGATATTATGGGTGATTTACGAAAAAGCATGGGTGGTCTTACCAAAGAACAACAAGCATCTGCCGCAGCCACCATATTCGGCAAGGAAGCTATGTCCGGCGCCCTGGCGGTCATTAATGCATCTGAATCAGATTATGAAAATCTGACTGACGCAATTAAAAATTCTGACGGCGCCGCAAGCGAAATGGCTGACACAATGCAAGATAACCTCGCAGGCAGCGTTAAAGAGTTAAAATCTATGCTAGAGGATTTATTTATTGAAGCATATCAGAATCTTAAACCCGCCTTAGAATCAATCATCGAGAAAGCCAAAGATTTAACTCAATGGTTCGGCGATTTAAGCCCGAAAACACAAGAAAACATCGTTAAATTTGGATTACTTGCAGCTACAGCAGGCCCTGTTATAAGTATTATGGGAAAACTATCATTCGGTATCGGCAGCGTAATGCAAGCTACAGGAACGCTAACTAAATCAATAGGTGTGGGCAAAAAAGGTTTGGTTGGAGCGATGACAGCGGGATTAACAAAAACAGGAGTAGTTGGTCTGGCGATTGCAGGAGTGGCCGCATTAAGTGTGGGAGTTTATAAGTTAGTTAAGCACTCTAAAGAAGCAGAAGAAGTCAATCTCGATGTAGCAAAGTCATTAAGTGATCAAGCCGAAGAACTCGATAAAAGTGCAGATACATTCGAAAAACTGTCTAAAAAGGCAAAAATCAGTAATGATGAGTTGGCTAGGTTAAACGATTTGAATATTAGAATTTCTGAATCGAGTAATCCTGGCGAGATCAATGAACTGCAAAAACAATATGATTATTTAGCCCAAAAATCCGGTTTGTCTAAAGATGAAATAAAAAGATTATTTGACGCAAACAAAAATATCATTGATCAGACACCGAAAGTTAAAAAGTCCGTATCAGATCAAGGAAATGCGTTTGCTAAGAATACTGATACTGTGCGTGAGTATATCGATTCGTTGCACGAAGCTACTTTGATTGAATTAGAAGGCCAAAGAACAGCTGCGCTTGAAAGAGAAAAAGAAATCACAAAATCTATTAAAGACGACCAGAAAGATATAAACGCACTCAAACAACGGTTAACCGTTTATACCAACGCGCACAAGTTAAGTGAAGAACAAGTGGCTGCACGAATTAAAGAAATCAACGGGCTTTATCGCGATGGTAATATAAGCAATAAGAAAAAAGAACAGTTGATGCGCGAGCAGACGGCATTAATGGATATTCAAAGCGGGAAATATGCCGAAGCTATCAATGATATTCAAAGTCAAATTGATAAAAAACGCGAATCTGTTAATAAATCTCAAGAGGAATTAGACAAAATAAATGCTTTGAATAATCAAATGGCTAACCTTGTATTAAAACAAGCGGGTATTAATGCAGAAGGTGAAAAAGGACTTGCTCAACTTGATAAATCGATTGCAAAAAACACGCAAGAAATAGCCCAATTAGAACAAAAGCGGATAAAAAATAGCGAACTTACCGTAGAAGAACAAAAACGACTAGATAAATTAAAGAAAACAAACCAAAAACAAATAGAAGCCAAACAGTATTTAAACGATGAACTAGGTCTTTACAAAGACATAAACTCTTTAGCAAATCTAAAGTTGAAGAAACTATCAAAAGAAAAGCAGAAAAAGATAGAGAATCTAGGCAAGACAATAGAAATTAAAACAGAAGAAGGAAACATCGTTAAGAAAATACAACAAAAGAACGATGAACTTCTTGAAGAAAGAAGAAGATTAGAAGCAAACCGCAAAAAACGTGGTGCTAACAAGAAAAAAATTGATGAACAAATATCCGCCATTGATCAGAAAATCTTGTTGAACGACAGTGTGCTTGAACAAATGCTTAAGGAATTAGGCGTTTGGGATGATGTAAAAGATTCCATTCATCGTGGGTCTGATGAAATTAGCGAGAAAAACAGAAAAATCGATCAAGGAACAAGTAAGACCAGAAAACAAGGCGATCAAATAGATGCTAACAACAAGAAGTCGCAAAAAGGCGTAGGCATTGAAAAGAAACGAACAAAAGAAGCCGGAAAAGATGTAAAGAAGGAAATAGATGTTGATGATAATGGCGATGTGGACAGGCTAAATAAGGAAGTATCCAAGAAGAAAGATAAAACTGTCGATGTTTCTTGGAATCCACTTAGAAGCATAGGAAGTCTCATTCCTAATGTAATAGATGTTGGGGTTAACTTTTTAAGCAATACATTCGGTTTTGCGAAAGGGACACCACCACAAGGAGCCCCGGGCGGCGCGGCAATTGTTGGTGAAAAAGGTAGAGAGTTAATTAAGACACCAAGCGGCGCAACATTCTTATCGCCTGGTAAAGATACAATGGTTAATCTGCCGAGAGGAACTCATGTTATACCTAATCGTGAAACCGAACAAATACTAAAGTCAACACCCAAATATGCAACGGGAACAAATGACTGGCAAGGTTTATTCGACTTTGAAAGGTTAAGAAATAATGAGTTTATGAAGTTGTTAGCTTTAGTCAGCAAGAGTAGCAATCGCAAAACAAGCAAACGAGGTTCCAGTGGCGTCGTCGATAATAAACACCTTGAAAAGATAGTAGATAAATTATCGGAACAAGTAAACGAAACGAAAGAAGTTATAACATTGCTTGTTAAAATACTAGCGAAAGACAACAACTTTTACGTTGATAACATGCAACTAGCCAAGGTTCTTGCCAAACCAATAACCGAAGTACAACAACGCAACGAAATCCAAAACATGCGCGCAAAGGGGCGATAACAATCGGATTTACGTATAAAAATATACACAGTAGCAAATTTAATTTAGCAGTACAAACCAAGCCCAACATCCTACCACCTATCAATCTGAAAACACAAAGCGTCCCTAATTTACCGGGGGCGCATTTTAATGGATCAGGATTTGATATGTTAACAATTGAATTGGAAGTTGGGTTTGTTGCAGATGATCTTAGAGACTATCATGTAAGATTGCGAGAATTGGCTGATTGGTTGCGCCCCGATGTCCCGCAAGTATTAATTTTAGATAATGAGCCGAATAAATTTTATTTTGCTGTTTTATCCGGTAATACAGACATCGAGCGATTGGCAGGAAGGATGGGGCAAGGCACACTCACATTTATCTGCCCCGATCCCCACGCATACGAAGCAATCAAACGCAAAGAAACACTACCTGCAACTGTACTAAATGAAGGCACAGCGGAAACATATCCTACATTCGATTTGACAGTCACACAGGATAGCACACGAGTAGAAATAGCAAATAATAGCAACCTTACACCGCAAGGAACACCACGATCTATCATTCTAGGGCAGATCAAGCAAATAGACCAAACACCGAAAGAGCGCAAGACATTAGTATTACACGATTCCATGCAATCCACATCCGGTTGGCAAGGTGCTAGTGACGTAGACAGTGGATATGTTAGTGGTTCGTTTGGTGTGGATGAAAACGGCTTTTACGTAGAACAGTGGGGCGATGAAAATGGTGAAGGGATAAAAAGTGACTGGATAGGCCCATCATTGCAACGTGCATTGCCTAAGCCTTTGCATAGTTTTCAATCAGATATTTACATCAAAAACATGAACGAAACTAACTTAAATGGCATTCCTGTAAACCCAACATCCGTAGGCATTATCGAAGTATACTTACGTGATGCAAACGATCAAATGGTATGCAAAATTAGTTTTGGTGATTCGTGGGACAACGCACAACAAAACGGCGGTGCTTTTGTCACAGCAGGTAAACGATATAAAGCGCGTCATGATCGCCCGGGTGGATGGAATAATTTTGATGGATTAATACGAATTGTACGTGACAGCGGTTATTATTATCCATATATTGCACAAATCATCAATGGTCAGCACACAGGGATAGTAAAGATGGGTACTATTATTCCGGGCCCCGGAATCGGTTCTAACGACATTACAAGTATACAAGTTGCTATGCGTAAATGGTACGGAGCTGTTCGCATGTATCAACGCATTAAAGAAATTAAAGTTTGGGATGCATTAGGTGAATTCGATTATGAAACAGAAGTGCCAATGGAGTTTAAAGCGGGAGATAAATTACACATTAACAACGCAACTGGATTGACATTGTTAAATGGTGAGCCAAGAACAGATTTACTGTATGTAAAAACAGACTTTTTCAGTTTGTTAGAAGGCAGAAACAGAATCAGCTTGTCAGATAATGTGACAGGCAATATTGAGTATAGACACAGATTTTTATAAAAGGAGTGGGAACATGTCATTTACAAATTATTTAGAAGCAAAGGTATTAGACGATAATTTTGTTAACGGTACAGTCTATTTAGCATTATTTACAAGTGATCCGGGTGAAGATGGAACAGGCACAGAAGTAAGTGGTGGTGGATATAAACGACAAGTAATTAATTTTGGTGCACCTAGTGGTGGTCAAATTACGAATAGTGCGGAAGTACGTTTTCCAATTGCCACAGCTAGCTATGGAACAATAACACACGTTGGGGTTTATGATGATACTGATAATTTAGTAGATTACACAGTGCTAGATTCAGCACGAGAAGTACAAGAAAATGACCAATTTGTTGTTGATACAAGTGGTTATACAATCAGTTTAGATTAGGAGGCGGTTAAATGCCACGGTTAAATGCAGCAAACAATGCAAATAGTACGCTTTCTAGTGCTATTGATAGTACGCAGACAACGATTGATGTTGTGGATGCTAGTGAGTTTCCGGCTGTTCCTTTTCGATTAACGATTGATGATGAAATCATGGAGGTATCAGCAGTCAGTGGTAATACATTTACGGTTGAACGTGGGCTGGAAAACACCACAGCTACATCACACAAAAGCGGTACAAAAGTAGAGAATAATTATACAGCCGGAACGCATAAAGAATTAGCGGATAAGGCGGAAGTACAAAGTTTACAGACGAATCTTAATGAACATAAGGCTGATTATATGCCACATGATAGCGAATTAAATCAATATTTAAGTGGTAAAGATAGCGATGGAATATACACTGTAACAGATTTTGAACGACCCGATGGTACATTGTATTTAAAAAGCACGTTGTCTAATACTGATGCTAACGGTAATTATCGAACAGTGACTTGGGATTTTTATGATGAAAGTGGCAATTTAGATGTAACTAAAACATGGTCATTATCCTACGACCAAGACGGAAAAATTGAAAGCAAGGTGATTACATGAACATAGACCACGTGCTGACAGCACACGGTCTGATGGGCCGAGGGGGTCAAAGTGAAGTTAACCCTCCTAGTAATTTGTTATTAAGTGATTTAACGCATGGTGACAATGCGACTATATCGTGGGGCTTGTCAAATGATGCGTTAATTGGTTATCGTTATAGGTTATTTGTTAATGGAAATGTGGCGCTTGAGGAAGATACGTTAAGCACATCAGTTACCATTAACAGCTCTAATTTTAGTGTGGGCGATAATGTCTATTTCGAAGTAAGGGTAAGACGCACAACAGAGCATAGCGGAAGTAGTTATGCAACGTCACAAACGAAAACGGTTGATAAAGGCACGCAATCAGCACCAAGTTCGCCATCAGTGTCCGATATTGACTTTGACCGAGCAACCGTTAATGGCGGAACTGGCACAGAAGTAAGACTTGATAATGGTGCTTGGTATGATAGCCCACATACATTTACAGGACTAACCGAAGAAACACAATATACCGCTTATGCTCGTTATAAAGAAACGAGTACGCATTACGCAAGTGATATTAGTAGTGGGAATAGCTTTACGACAGCGAGTGAAATTGATGATACAACAGGTAGTCCAGGTCCTAAGAATTTAATTGCAGGCGATATGCAGGCTGGCTTTTTTGGGGAAGTTCCCGCAAGTGAATTGATGAACGGAACGCAACTAGCAAGTGCTATCGGGCTATCAGCGGGAACTGCTCAACATACAAATGAACCGTACTTAAAATTTGCTTATGAGGGAAATATTCAATTCGTTGCTAAAAAGACATTTAGATATAGTTTGTCGTGGGATCAGATAGATGCTGCTGATGCGGTGTTTGGTAAAACGATAACGATTGGTGGTAGACAGTATAAAGTCAGATTAATGCGTGGTGCTGAAAATAACCCTGCAAATTCATTTAATGATGCTGATAAGGATGCTATTGGAAGTGAATGGAATAATTTAATGCTTCCGATTCATGCGCGTGCTTCAAGTGGTGAATGGTCTTATCCGCAGTATGTTGGTGATGTTGACGATTGGGGTATTGGGTTTACAGACGAGGATTTACTAACATCTAGTGATTACGGGAACGGATATACATCTTGGTGTCAAGAAGTTAACGATACAACAACAACTAGACGTGTTGCCCGGGGCGGTGGAATAGTGTCGAAAGGGGCAGAGCACATTCAGTCAGGGACTCACGACTTTTATTCTATTGCTTATGGATGGCGACCGGTTCTTGAACTTCTCTAATTTCTACTCTCTGCTTTTAGGGCGAAAGCCCGAACGCAGGCAAGTATAAAAGGAAGGTGATAATATGCTACAACGAAAAGGTGGGAAGTGGCGACTCTATCCTATCCGCGTGGAATATACGCAACATGGCGAAACGATTGAGCAGTGGGCGGTCGAGGGTAAAGAATGGTGGATAGATTTTGCGGAAAAATGGGATCATACGACAGTCGAAGGATTTACAGAAGTCGAATTATCCGATGAGCAGATTGCTAGATTTGAACAAATCAAGGACATGCCCGAAGATTTTATGGATATGTATGTTGATTATATATTGACTGGAAGCGCTTCAGACGACATAGAATTGCCGACAAATCACCCGTTTCAAGTGATTAGATTGAAAAAGGAAAATGAATCTTTACGAATTGAAAACAAGCTAATCAAAGTACAGTCGCAAGCAATGTCAGACCGCGCTGACTTTATTGATGATGTCATCGCAGAAATGGCAATGCAGGTATATCAATGATCAAGCGTTTTATAACATTTATACTATTAAAATTAGGAGATGATGAAATGATGGCAATGTTTTTTGCACAACGAGTGATTTTAGGGAAAACAGCGTTTGAGGAAGTGCCAAGCACGTTACAGCCGGGCGTGTACGAGCATTTGAAAGACAGCGGGGTCGAATTTTTGGCAGGTGACTATGAACCGCCGACAAATGCTTAATGCGCATAAGGATCATTATATTCAGTAAACCAAACACCCTAACAAGGTGTATTTTTTATGTCTAGAAAGGAGGTGCCCGCTTGTTTAATAAACAGTACAACATCCAGTACAACTCAAACGGCATAAATGAAATAAATATATCCGTAACGTCACGCACACAATCTACATCAACCGCAAGCGCATCTGTTCAAAACGGAATCATATCAAGAACAACATCACAAACAAGTATTACATTTAAATTAGAACATCACACATCTGTTGCATCTGAATCTAACAGTCAATCAACTGTAAATGTTAAACGGATCATGCGCCAAATGATTAAGTCACAATCACAGTCATCTTCAAATCTAACATATCTTATCCAAAAGCATGTTAAGTTGAAATCTGTTAGTCTATCAGAATCAAACGCAAAGGCGCATATGCGCTTATATGGTAGTGCGACATCTAGTACACAATCGAGATCAAGTGCACGCGCAGACGTTTACAGTTACGCGCCACCTATTGATTACAAATCACTAGAACAAACGCCGATTTGGATTTATGACAAAGACGAGCAATTGCAATTGGTATTGCTGCCACGTAATCAGACAGAGAACGATGAACAAGCAATACCATACACAAACGGATGGTATACCGAACAGCTAAACGGCAAAGTATCGCTTGAATTCGAAGTGCCAGCCATGCCAGATACCGCACTAATCGAACCAGATGGTCGTGCGGTTATCCAGGATCAAGACGGTAATTTCGTAGAGTTTATCATACGACAACCAGAAGATAGTTACGGTGACATGTCAACGAAAATAGTATTTGCGGAAGGCGCGGACTATGAACTCATAGACGAATGGGTGCCAAGCTACACACAAGCATCTGTGGACTTAGAAACAGCATTAACAGCAGTATTACAAGGTACACGTTGGTCGGTTGGTGAAATTGGTTATTTCGGCGATAAACCCGTTGATTTAAAACGATTATCTGCTAAAGCCGCCGTCCATAAACTAACAGAAATATTTGGCGGTGAACGTAGGTATAGAGTAGAAGCGGATCACAACACGATCACCAAACGCTATATTGATATACTCCCTAAACGCGGCGAACGAACGGGCAAGCGATTTGAAGCAGGAAAGGACATTGTATCAGCGAGAAGAACACCGGACACAACAGGCATTAAGACAGCGTTATACGGTTATGGTGCTAGTGGTGAAAACGACGGGCCTCGTTTAACGTTTGCGGACGTTGAATGGAGTAAAGCGAAGGGTGATCCAGTTGATAAGCCATTAGGGCAAACTTGGGTAGGCGATCCCGAAGCATTAAATAAATGGGGCTATGATCAAGGTAGGCGACACAGAAAAGGCGCTTACGATGGGCAAGAAGAAGATCCTGCTGAACTCTTACTCAACACATGGAATCACCTGCAAACGATCAATGATGCTGTTTATACGTATGAACAAGATGTGATTTTACTTGAACAGTTAACAGGCTATGATCACGAAAAAGTACGGTTAGGCGACAGTGTGGATAGCATCGTGCGTGACGTTTATCCAGCCATTGAAACAGAAGAAACGATTATTGAGTATCGGCAGAATTTGAATGACGTTACGCAATCAAAAGTTACGTTAGGCTCCTTTAGGCGGTATTTTGACACCAATGAAGCAGTTAGAGATGTACAAGAGACTGTCAATGATAATCAAGGGAATTGGAACAACAAGCCTAATAAGGATGAAGTACAAGGCGAGATTGCACAGAAAGTCGACGAAGCAATACAGGAAGCGCAGGAACGGATTGATCAAGCTAAAACAGAGTTAGAACAAGCTATGAAAGATATCGAGCAAGGGCAGATTGATTTACAAGATGCACAGGCATTGATTGATGATACGATTGCCAATCCACAGGACTATAAAGGCTCTATCGAAGGTCTTATAATTGCAGAAGATTTAATCGTTCAAAACGCGATAACGGCTTACAATGCAACCGTAACTGGCACACTGTTAGCCAATAATTTAACGATTATGCAGGCAACGATTGATAAAGCGAATATTATTGATGCTAACATACAAGATGCAACGATTACAGGAACCCTTGATAGCGTGGATGGAAGGTTTGTAGGCGAATTAATTGGTGCTAGGATTTATGCGCAAAATACAGTCTTTGTCGGGGACGAATTGACAGTAACAAAAACAATCAACCTTGGAAACTTTTACGATGGCGCAAAATCGAAAATAACATTTAGCGACAGGGCTTCATTGCGAGCGACGGATTTTGGAATTGAATGTACTGGAGATAGTTTCCGAATTGAAGGGAATGGCGGAAATAGCGTGGAAATGGTCAAACATCCCGAAAATCCAGCATTGGAATTTTACTACACATCAGCGTACAAAAGTCGGGTATTTCAAGATAACGATGACTCGTATCGCCTAAAATTAGAATCTCGAGACGGAGAAGGCGCATCTATTTACCTTGATCCTAATGGCACAATTTATTTTCTTTATAACGGAAGAGTGTTTAAGACGTTTTACTCAAATGGAATTATAGAATAGGAGGTTTCAAATGGAAATTAAAATAATAAATGTAAATTTTAGACACGACAGGGAATGGAATTTAACCACAGTCGATGTGCAATTCAACTGCATTAGTGATGCATTCCGAAACCTAACAGGTGGATTTGAACTGTCACCCGAACAATACGCAGGCAATGAAACCAACGATAAATTGGTAGCTATCGCCAAACAACGTCTTGTGGAGGGATTGAAATAATGGAGCAACAAGTAAGTATTAGTGTCAAAAGCCTAACGGATGATATTGCTAGAATGGCGCAGGAAAAAGCTATACTACAGTCGCAAATTGAAACGTTGCAAGCAGAAAATCAGAAGTTAAAAGAAGTAAACGCAAAGTATGAAGAATTAAAGCAGGCATATGAGGATAAAGAGAAGTTAGACAAATAAGCAGTTAGGGGGTCGAGAATGGACAAGGAGATGGAAGATATGTCGATATGGCAGAATCACGAACAACGGATCACGACCTTAGAAGTCACAATGTCCGGTCTGTCCTCAAAAATGGATAACGTGGAAAACACAGTCAAAGAAAGCAATAAGGAACAAAAGGAGCTACTCAACACGATAAATAATCGTATGGTTGACGAGTTTTTCAGCAAAAAGAAAATTAATCTAAACAACGGATGGAAACTACTTTTCACTTTATTAGGTGGAGGTAGTTTTATTTATTTACTGATCGAAAAAATATTTTAGGGAGTGGATGAAATGAAGTGGAAAAATTACGGATTATGGGTAGCGCTAGGATCATTAGTGGTCATGCTTGCGAATGATGCATTTAATGTAGCGCCTAGCGTGTCAGAACCTTATGTAGATGCGGTATTAACGATATTAATTGCAGGTGGAATTATTTCAAATCCAAGCAAAACGAAAGGATTTAAGGATAAAAGAAAGAGGGTGAAGTAAATGGGTGCAATCATTGACGTGTCACACCACCAACGATTCAGCAAGTCAGCCTATGACAAATTAGCAAAACAGGTCGATCTTGTAATCGTTCGCACACAATATGGATCGAAGTTGATCGACCGTGAATACGAAAGACATCATAGAGAATTCCAGAAACGCGGTGTACCTACTGCTGCCTACGCTTGGGTTCGTGGCGTATCGAATAATGATATGGAAATAGAAGCGACTGACTTTTACAACCGTACAAAAGCGCACAAGCCCACTTTTTGGTTTCTTGACGTAGAAGAAAAATCAATGTCGAATATGCGTAGTGGTATCTCGCATTATGTTAGAAAACTACGTCAGCTAGTTGGCAATGATCGAATTGGTGTTTATATTGCGCATCATCATTACCGAGACTTTAATATTAATACGAGTGAATTTGATGCGGTTTGGATTCCTCGTTATGGAGGGTACGAGCCCGCTTACAGGTGTGATCTTCACCAGTATACGCAATACGGCGAGTTAAACGGATATAGCGGTAATCTTGATCTTAATCGCATTATTAGCGATAAAAAGTTATCGTATTTTACGAAAAAGGGAGCGTTGACAATGGATCAGTATAAAGATTTGAAGCAGGAAAACGAAAGACTTAAAAAGGATATTGACCGTTTAGAAAAAATGTTCAATAAATTAGATAAAAGCAAACTAGACAAACGCCCGAAGAATGATGATGCTTGGGATTCACACGTTGAAGGTTTCGACTGGTTGAAAGAGCAGGACATCACAAAAGGGAACGATCCACACTTATTTTTATCTAAAGAGCAATTCGCAACGTTATTAATGCGTTACGATGATAAATCAGAATATCTGCCTGATTGGATGTATGACGCTATTGTGGATCAGTTTGATGGTATTAAGGATTATCTCAAGAAACCGGACGAGTGGAAAGAACGATTAAAAAATCATGATGTGAAAGTACCGGAATTGCTAGGCGTGCTTATGTTGTCGTTTTTGAGGAAAGATGAGATTGATGCTAGGAAAGAAGTTAATAAAGGGAGATTAGGTAGGAGATAACATGCAAAAAGCCCCTCTACTATGTGGAGGGGTTAATATCTTCAATACTTCTCATTTCCTCATTAATCCTTCCGATCGTTCTTTTGATCGCTTCCTGTTGTTCCCTTGATTTGCTATTGACTAATTTATCGAGTAGCTTTTGTTCTTCCTTGTAGAGATTTTCCATTCAATCAGTCCTTTCATTTCTTTCATTTCTTTCATTTCTTTGTATAAAAATCCCCATAATGCACACCGAATAAGTCCGCTAATTTAAACAATTGCGGGATTGATGGATATGTTTTGCAAGTACACCAATTAGACAGGGTGTTATTTGAAATCTCCATATACTCACATATGTAGGGTCTATCGTATTGAGATTCCTTTATGTATGGTCCAATTAAGCTAATTATCATTTTTATCACCTATATACTTATTCGACATTCCCTCTTATAAACCTTTCACAATATTTTTGGGTAAATCACAATTAAATTTGTAATAGTACAAGTCAGTACCTACATAAGATTTACCAAAGTAGCTAAAAAAACAATAACCAAAGCAATTACAAAAGTAGCAGATAAAGTATCACTACATTAGTAATTAAGCTATAAAGCAACAAATGGGAAGGAAATAAAATAGTGTTCCCAAAGGAGCGAATGAAATGAGTGAGAGAAGGGAGGGTGTTTTTTGAAGCTGATGATAAATGGCAAAGCGCCTAGTTGGTGGATAGAAGAAAAACCCGAAACAATCGGGGAGTGGTGGAATGATCTAGATTGGAAAAATTACGATATTCCAGATCACTTTGTTTCACAAGGAGGTGGGGATGTTTTAGGTAGTAATATTATTTTCCAATCAGATTTAACGCATAATGTTTTCCAATTTGTCTCCCACAGAATGAGCGTTGCTGCTAATGGTATTGTGAATGAGTTCATAAACATTTTTCCGTTTTAACATCACGATTTTACAGCAGGAGGTTATAACATGATTTTTGACGTATCTTTAGGTTGGTATGCGGTTTTGTTTATGGCGGTGTTCGGTGTGGTAATGGTTGTTTTTGCTTTTTTGGATAATAGGGGGATGATTAATTCATTACTTGTCAAAGGGGTGTTAGGTTCAGTCTGTTTAGTTCTAGTTGTATACGCAATTAAACAAGTGCCGTTTTTCTAAGGAGGGGTAATTTGTTAGCCGAATTAGGTTTTTCTATGATTGGCGGTTCGTTGATAATTGGAATGATGCCTGATTTAAGCAAAAGGAAAATTAAAACTAATTTGATGAAGGCATTCGAAAACGCTGAATTATACAAGAAAAAGGATAAGAAAGAAATATTTCCTAAAACCTTAAGAATAGATGCTAACGACAAGTGTGTGACGATCGTTTTCAGTGTTCCGAAAGGGATTAATCCCGAACAATTTGAAAAGCAACTATTCGTCTTTAAACAACATTTTGGAAAGCATATTAATTTGAATGTAGACGAAAAAAGGGGAGTGTTGAAAATTTATCCTACTGGTTTACCAACAAAGTTTAATTATGACTATGACAATATAAAGGAATCCATCGGGGAACAAAAATTACCTGTTGTTTGCGGAATGAATCTAGAAGGCAATATTTATAGTTTTGATTTAATCAAATATCCACATATCCTTTTATCTGGCGAAACCGGAAGTGGTAAATCATCGGGAATAAGGGGCATTTTAACAACACTAATTAAAGCAAAACAACCGAATGAATTGCGATTAGTATTAGGTGATTTAAAGCGTTCGGAGTTTCATTTATTCAAGCATATAGAGCATGTGGAGGGTGTTTATCATTCTGCTGATACATTACGCCCGGAGTTGAAGAAAGTTAAGCGGGAGATGGTTAAAAGGGGAAATAAACTAGATGAAGCTGGGGTCAATAGCATTGACGAGTTAGAGGGAAAAATACCTTATATTATTGTTTGCATTGATGAGGTTGCGTTGTTAAAGAAGGAAACTGATGTAATGGATATATTAGAGGAAATATCAAGCATTGGAAGGTCATTAGGAGTATTTATCATGTTATCTATGCAACGTCCTGACAGCAAGCTATTAGACGGAAAATTGAAGGTGAATCTAACTGTCAGAATGGGATTTATGACAGCTGATAAATCAAACGCAAAAATAATCGGTACCCCCGGGGCAGAAAAACTTAGTACATCCGGTCGAATGATATTAAAAGTAAATTCTAATTTGCAGGAAATACAATGCCCGCTGTTAGAAAATAAAAAAGCGAAGAAGCTGCTAGAATCTTATAAAAAAGAAGCCCTCGTAAAACAAGACCCCATAAATGAAGCTGATAATGAATACGCAAAAGTGATGGAGTTGTTTAAAAATGAATAAGCGTGATTTACAAATAATAAGCGACTTAGAACGCTTTCGGGTGATGAGCAGGGATGATGTCACAGAGTTGTATTTTTCCCATTTAAAGAACCCGATCACGAATGCAAACACCGTATTAAAACGACTGGCCAGAGATAAACAAATTGAAGTTAGCAGATCATTTAGCCCGTATGTTTATTTTCCTTATGGATCCACTATGAAAAGAAACTCCACTAAAATTCCGCATTTCTTAAAAATCGTAGAAGCATACAAACAATTATACCAATACACTAGACCTCAAAAGTTCATTGTTGAACCAAAATACAAGAAGGGATTGGCAGAGCCGGATATATTTACAGTTTTTAAGAGAACGCCTTTCTTCGTTGAAATACAGCGTAATTTATATTCTCAGAAGGTTATGGATCAAAAAATAAAACGATATGAAGCGCTAATGTACTCGGGTGAATTTCTAGATCAAAAGTTCCCATTCATTATCATGATTAGTGATACGCAATATGAAATTGATTCAGATGTTTTAACGGTGTTCCAGGTAACGTCTATCCACGAGTTTATGAGGAACATCGGAAAGAGAAAAAAGACTTTGGATAGGTCGAAGGACATTAAATTCAAAATTGGATAGGGGGAATCAACATGAAGTTGATGCGTATGGAGCCAAAAACGATAAGAGCTAGAAGAGTTTGCCCGTTTTGCGGAAAGGAAAAAGAAAATTTTTATGGAAGTATGTGTACGGATTGCATGAGCCAGTAAATTATTAAATTATAGGAGTGATCATATTGAGTAAATTTATTAAATGCCCAGAGTGTAATTCGATCGAGGTTATCAGTCGTGTTTTTGTAACGGGTTCTACCTACGTATGTATGCAGACGGGTGAATTTGAACTACCAGAACACTGTGATTATGATGTAGAAGATTTGTTTGAGTTTACGTGTTCGGATTGCGATTATGAATGGCATGACGAAGTGCCTAAAAGTGTAATTAAGATGTGGAGGGGATAGCAAGGCATAAATAAAAAAGCCTGCACTAAGGCGATAAAAACAGGATGAATATAGGGTTGTGCATAGTTGTGTTTACATACCGTTATCAGTCGGACCTGTGAACAGAATAATTCCCGAACGGTGCGATATCCATTTTTTTAATCTGTTTAACTGATTTGGAAATAAAAAAAGTTGATCAAGTGTGAGATGTTCTTCTTGTGGAAGTAAACGAATTGCCAAACTTTCCATATGACTGACAGGGAGGGTTGATAACCGAAGTGAATAATGCTGTGTTTTTGTTTCAAAGTTTATGGTTCCGTTTTGGGGCTTTCTAATTTCCCCAATATCCATTCCTGATGTGAACTTGAAATAAGTCAGTAACACTTGATATTGTGATGCTAATACTGATTGCTTGAAAATTCGCTTCCCATGAACACGGAAATAAATGTCTGTTTGGTCTGGGAAAGGATAGAAATGAATATCAGATGCTTGCATTTCAATCGCGGATCTTAAGAGCTTGGTTGAAAGTGTTGTAGCGGAGTTCAATGACCTATCGCCTCCATTTTTTATTTGTTGTATAGTACCTATTCGACATAACGTAACAAATTCCTTCTTTTATTTTAAAAAATATAAAATTTTTTTAGATGTCTATGTGTATATAGGCTGCGGGGCTGAGATCGTTGTAGATAATAGCCTAAATGTATAAGGTTCAACACGTTGGAAATGCTACATGATAAGGGGTGATTACAATTTCCGGTAATGATTTTGTTAAATACATGACACAAAAAGTGGTAACGTTTATGGATTCGTCACCAGAACAACGTAAAGCAAGGAAGGGGAAGCAGGTGAAACAGGAACCTGCAATTTATTCCAATCGTTGGTTTGGTATATTGCCATTTGCGGTTAAAATGTTTATGAAAAAAGCAGATTAAGCAGGCTCACCAGAATCGGGGCCTGCTTTTCTATTGAATTGCACCTTCAGTAAGGTAAAAAATTCCGCCATTTATCACATTATAGGTAATTGTCGGTTGATAACGATTGTTAATTTCCTCTAATTCTTTGTCCATTTGGTTAGCGCGTGTTTCATCATCTGTATCATGGTAAAAATGTTTTAACATGTTCATTTCCTCTGTTAGTGTTTGCAAGGATTCATCGGCCCATTCGTTTGATTGTTTTTGAATATGTTGCTCGATAACCGATTCGATCCGTAAGAACCCACTTTTTATTCTGATTAAAGGAGACAATGTAAAACAATAGTCAGAAATAGTTTGCTGGAGTGGCAACTTCTCTAAATGCTCCATCATATTTGGCTTCATCATTCCGCTTAGTAAATGTAAACCAATTGAGATGATTTCATCCTTTTTTTGTTTACCAATGTAACTAATCTTCATATTAATAACGAGCCAAGGGTGTAGCGGTGTTTTGGTTGTTGTATTTATTTGTTGAAATAATTTAGTGTACTTTTCATTGCTTCTCAAATGAGTGAAAATTTGCTGCAATCTTGGACTTCCAAAGTGAATCCATTCACCTTTTTCACCTTGATTATCAGGGTTGGTGATGAGAGTTAAACGCATGGGATCACCATCATGGCCCATTTTTTTAATATAATGCCAATAAAAAGGTCTATTCATTAGGGCACGATCCATTTTCTCATTTAACTGTACGGTTACCACACCATTTTGATTATGGGTAATCTGACAATCATGTGCAGTAAAATAGTGCGTTAAAAAATGATTCAAATCTCTAATTGCCATATTGTTGTTCCTCGCTTGTCACTTCATTTTTTGATTGAATCACGGAAGATAAATTATTTAGCTTTATTTTTGCTTCTCCTGTTGATGCTGATTCAGAGAAGATTGTTTGGATTTCTGATTCAATGTCCGTTATATTCAATTCAGCTAAAATGGTATCTAACTGACCGATAACTGATTCGAATAAATTTATTTTTTCATATAATAAATTCATAATATGTTCTTCTATCGTTTCCTGGATAGCGAAATTATAGATATGCACATCCTTTTCTTGTCCATACCGATGAATACGACCAATTCTCTGCTCAAGTCGCATAGGGTTCCATGGAAGATCATAGTTAATCATATAATTACAGAATTGTAGGTTAATTCCTTCGCCACCAGCTTCTGTTGCGATTAACACTTGTGCATGATCCTGGAAAAGTTTACGCATCCAATCCTTTTTACTCGGTTTAAAACCACCTCTAAACGGGACAGACGTTATATTGCTTTGTTGTAAATACCATTGTAAGTAAAGCTGTGTAGCCCGATACTCCGTGAAAATAATCACTTTTTCATCTGGATGTTGTTTAATTAATTCTACTACCTTTTCCGCTTTTGAGTGATGAGGCAGTTGTTCGATTTTTCCCGCCAGTTCCTCGAATAGGTTTGTTGTATTTTCATTATCATTTCCCATTTTTTTAAGGGATAGGTAACAAGCTTCACGTGATGAACATATTTCCCGTAATAGTGTTATTCGAGAAAAGGACGAAGTAAACGGTACAGTAGCAAGTTCTTGATAAAATTCCTTTTCGTCCTGATTAAAATCGACCCAGATGGTTTCGATGTGTCGCTTCGCATTGCTTAATTCAGTATCTTCACGGGTATTTCGCACCATTACCTTTTGAATTAACTGTTTTAAATATGCATCCTGCTTGATTTTTGTTCGATCTTTCCCGTACTGTTCCAGGAATGATTCATAATTTCCTAAGTGACCAGGCCTTAGTATCGATACCAAATTAAAAATTTCTATCAGACGATTTTGCACTGGTGTAGCTGTTAGGAGTAAACAATATTTCTTTTTTAACATCCGGACAAATTCATAGTTTTTCGTTTTATGATTTTTCAGTTTATGTGCCTCATCGATTAAAATAAAATCATAATCCAGTTCTAAAATCTTTTCCCTGTGGGGGGAACGTTTTGCTGTATCAATGGAAGAAATGATGATGTTCCCTTGCTCCCAGGCATAATTTTTTCGATGGGTTATTGCAGGTATATAAAACTTTTCATTTAGTTCTCTTGCCCATTGGTTTACTAGTGATGCCGGAACTAAGATTAGTGCTTTTTTTACTAAACCGCGGATCATATATTCTTTTAAAATTAAGCCAGCCTCAATTGTCTTACCTAATCCAACCTCATCTGCTAGGATTGCGCGGCCGTTCATTTCTTCAACGACCTGCTCTGCACATGTAATTTGATGTGACAAAAAATTCACATGTGGTAGATAGTCTAAAGAACGTAGTCCGTTGAATGATGGTGTCATCGTTGTTTTTTCTGCTTGATAGGCCATTTGGAATAATTCCCAATGTGAGAACTGGCCTTCTTTATCAAGATTTTCCTGAAATTCATCGATAAATGCAGTATCTTTTTGTATGTTAATTTTCGTCATAACCAGCTTCCTTTTCCCCGAGTTTTGATTAAATTGAAAAAGAATTTAATGTTTTGTTACTTTAGCTATTTTTGTAGCATGTTTTATGGTATACTTAAGCGGAATAAAATAGATATTTCTTGTTTGTTGATACATAGTATAACCAATTACATTCTTTTTCATAAAGCGAATGATTACAAGGGGAGAGTTTACGCATAAATTTTGTGTAACGCCGAAGGAGCAAACGAATGTGAATCTCTCAGGCAAAAAGACTCTTGTAGGACGCTACTCTGGAGAGTGTTTACGATTTTTGTAGACCACCAACGAAGCAAGCACCTATGGAATGGGAATCTAAATTCCGTGGGTGCGCAACTTTCAGGTTGATGGACAGAGATTTCCTGCGTATCAATGCGTGTTCAGAACGTTACTAATAAGAATGATAGGTTGCGACTTATTATTTGGTAATGATTGAACAGCTTCGAGCAGTGAAATCTCTATTTTTTTATGCCATTTTTTAGAAGGAGTGGATCAATGTGAGCGAGTTAAAACGTACCCCTATATATCCAGAATATGAAAAACATGGGGCAAAAACAGTTGATTTTGGTGGATGGGACTTACCGGTACAGTATACAGGCATCAAACAAGAACATCATACAACAAGAACGAAAGCAGGGTTATTTGATGTTTCGCATATGGGTGAGATTGTCGTAAAAGGTGAAGAAAGTTTACCTTTTTTACAAAGGATTATGACCAACGATGTGGCGAAACTGGAACCAAAACGCGCTCAATATACGTTCATGTGCTATGAGGATGGCGGAACAGTTGACGATTTGATTGTCTACATGATTGATGAAAACCATTATTTGCTCGTTGTTAATGCAGCGAATACGGATAAAGATTATGACTGGCTTGTGAAAAACAATTCAGAGGGTGCGATAATTTCTAATGTGTCTGAAAATTATGTTCAGTTAGCGCTACAAGGACCATTTGCTGAGGAAATATTGCAGACATTAACCGATACCGACTTAAGCGATATTAAGTTTTTTCGTTTTGAAAATCCAGTTTATTTTTCAACTATTTCAGCTGGCGCGATTGTTTCCCGAACAGGGTATACCGGTGAAGATGGATTTGAGATCTATATTAATGTAGAGAATGGCCGGGCATTATGGCAGCTTTTATTGGAAGCAGGTAAGGATAAGGGACTTGAGCCTATTGGACTTGGTGCAAGAGACACATTACGTTTTGAGGCAAATTTAGCTTTATATGGCCAAGAGTTATCCAAAGATATTTCACCACTCGAGGCAGGTATGTCATTTGCAGTTAAATTAAAAAAAGCTGCTGATTTTATTGGAAAAGCTGCGTTGTTAAAGCAAAAAGAAGCTGGTCTATCAAGGAAGCTCATTGGAATCGAAATGATTGATAAAGGAATTCCTCGTCACGGTTATCAAGTGTTCGCTGGTGATGAGGAAATTGGTTTCATAACATCTGGAACACAGTCACCAACTTTACAAAAAAACGTTGGGTTAGCTCTAGTGCAATCAGAGTTTGCCCAAGTTGGTACAGAGGTTGTTGTGCAAGTCCGAAAACGACAGTTAAAAGCAGTTGTTGTAGAGACACCATTTTACAAACGTTCAAAATAGGGGAGGGTACAGCATGGAATTTCGTTATTTACCAATGACAAAGACAGATAAACAAGAAATGTTGCAGGCGGTAGGCGTAGAAACGACAGATGATTTATTCGCTGATATTCCATCTGAAGTTCGTTTTCAGGGAGAACTAAATCTCAAAAAACCGACAAGTGAAGTGCAATTAAAAAAAGAACTTGTAAATCTCGCAAATAAGAATGCTAATTTAACAGAATATTGTTCTTTTCTTGGAGCAGGCGTTTATGATCATTTCATTCCGTCAGTAGTGGATCATGTTATTTCCCGGTCAGAGTTTTATACGGCATACACACCGTACCAACCAGAAATTTCCCAAGGCGAATTGCAGGCAATATTTGAATTCCAAACGATGATTAGTGAGCTTACCGGAATGCCTGTAGCAAATTCATCCATGTATGACGGTGGAACGGCACTTGCAGAGGCTGTGAATTTAAGTGCGGCTACAACAAAAAAGAAAAAAATTCTCGTTTCAAAAGCAGTACATCCTGAGTCAAGAGCGGTTATTGCAACATATGCAAAAGGCCCTAACTTGGAAATTGTTGAGATTGATCAGGAAAATGGCCGGACTAATTTAAAGCAATTGGCTGACGAACTAGATGAAAATACGGCAAGTGTTGTGATGCAATATCCAAACTTTTTCGGTCAAATTGAGCCGTTACATGAAGTGAATAAGTTAATGGAGCAGCAAAAGAAAACAATGTTCATTGTATCAAGTAATCCATTGGCACTGGGTTATTTAACGCCTCCTGGTTCATTTGGTGCTGATATTGTTGTTGGGGATACACAGGTATTTGGAATTCCAGCACAATTCGGTGGACCACATTGTGGGTATTTTGCCACAACACAGAAATTGATGCGTAAAGTCCCTGGCCGTTTGGTTGGTCAAACTACCGATGAAGATGGTAAACGGGGGTTTGTCCTAACTTTGCAGGCGCGTGAACAGCATATTAGACGTGATAAGGCGACGTCTAACATTTGTTCTAATCAAGCATTGAATGCGCTAGCAAGCTCTGTTGCGATGAGCTCAATCGGGAAACATGGCATTAAGAAAATGGCGATGCTAAATATGCAAAAAGCACGTTACATGAAGCAGAAATTAACTCAAGCAGGGATAGAAGTGATAACAGCTGGGGCCTTTTTTAATGAGCTAGTAGTAAATCTTCGAGGTTCTGTGTCTGATTATAATGCAGAACTTTTAGAAAAAGGATTTATTGGTGGCTATGATTTAGCACAAGATTATCCAGAATTAGAAGGGCATATGCTGCTAGCTGTAACTGAAATTCGTACAAAAGAAGAAATTGATACTTTTGTAAAAGAATTGGGGGATATCCATGGCTGATTATGATTTTCCATTAATTTTTGAACGTAGTAAAGAAGGTAGAACAAGTTATAGTTTACCAGAATTAGATGTTCCAGAATCAGATTTAGAGAAGGAATTGGATGCTGTTTTTATTCGAGAAACGGCTCCTGCGTTACCCGAAGTAAGCGAATTGGAAATTATGCGTCATTATACAGGACTATCACGTCGTAACTATGGTGTAGATTCCGGTTTTTATCCATTAGGTTCTTGTACGATGAAATATAATCCCAAAATTAATGAAGATGTTGCACGGCTAGCCGGATTTAGTCATATTCATCCCCTTCAAGACCCTAGCAGTGTTCAAGGTGCTATGGAAATGATGTATGACTTACAAACATCGTTAAAAGAAATTACTGGTATGAATGAAGTATCTCTTCAACCAGCCGCGGGGGCACAAGGAGAGTGGACCGGGTTGATGATGATTCGTGCTTTTCATGAAGCAAATGGGGATATGAATCGTACAAAAGTAATTGTTCCTGATTCTGCACACGGAACAAATCCAGCTTCTGCGTCGGTTGCGGGGTTTGATGCGGTTACAGTTAAATCAAATGAAAAAGGCTTAGTAGATTTAGAGGATTTAAAGCGTGTCGTTGGCGATGACACAGCTGCATTAATGTTAACAAACCCAAATACATTGGGGCTATTTGAAACAGAAATAGTAGAGATGGCGGAAATTGTGCATGGTGCAGGTGGAAAATTGTATTATGATGGCGCTAATTTAAACGCGATTATGGGGTATGCACGCCCAGGTGATATGGGGTTTGATGTCGTGCACTTAAACTTACACAAAACCTTTACAGGTCCTCATGGTGGCGGTGGTCCTGGGTCAGGTCCAGTTGGTGTAACAGAAGAATTAACACCATTTTTGCCAAAGCCGTTGCTTGTCAAACAAGATGATGGGTATGTATTTGATTATGATCGCCCACAATCAATCGGTCGAGTTAAGCCTTATTACGGTAATTTCGGAATTAACCTTCGTGCCTATACCTATATCCGGACAATGGGTGGAGAAGGATTGAAAAAAGTTAGTGAATATGCTGTATTAAACGCAAACTACATGATGCGTAAATTAGAAGCAGAATACGTTTTACCATATCCGCAACATTGTAAGCATGAATTTGTTTTATCAGGAAAAAAACAGAAAAAACTAGGTGTTCGTACACTGGATATCGCGAAACGTCTGCTTGACTATGATTATCATCCACCAACCATTTATTTCCCATTAAATGTGGAAGAGGCAATGATGGTAGAGCCGACAGAAACAGAATCAAAAGAGACCTTGGATGGTTTTATTGACACGATGCTCGCGATTTCTGATGAGACAAAAAATGATCCTGAAAAAGTTCAGGAAGCACCACATACAACAATTGTGAAGCGGATGGATGAAACCACCGCTGCACGGAAACCAATCTTGCGTTACTCTAAATAAAAAAGCTGCTCGGAGCTATTAATGCTTCGGGCAACTTTTTATTAAGAAAAATATAAGGTAGTTTTCTTATATTTTAACCTTTCCTGTCCATTTTTTAAATCCGCCTTTAAGCTGGTTAAGATCCTGATACCCTTTCTTTTGCAGCAACTGGGCAGCACGTGCTGATCTTGATCCACTTTGACAATAGAGATAGACAGGCTTGTCCTTTCTCAATTCAACAAGACGTTGTTTCATTTGAGTTAGTGGTATATTTCTAGCGCCAAGAATATGCCCTTTTTTAAATTCCTGAGGCTCTCTAACGTCGATTAGTTGGGCTTTTCGATAACCCTCGCGAAATTGATCTTCAGTTAAGATTTTTAAATAAGCACGTTGTCTAAAGTAGCGGAATAAACCAAATCCGATAATAATAACAAGTGCAATGATGATGATTTCCATTATTTGTCCCCCGTTTATCTCTTATACTTCCTATTCTATTATATGGTTGATTGCTTATTTTTTCAAAGGGTTTATTTTTCAATTTTACGTATAAATTTAAGAATTGTGTGTATAGCTATTTTGCCAATTTAATTGCATGATTTATTTTGTGTAAAAACAGAACAAATATAGTATCTTTTTTGTCGATATTTTTCATATATACCATTTAGTCTTGGAATGCAAACTACGAAAAAAATGATTTAACCATTATAATGAATTGTTTCCTTTTGATTACTCCTTAAATCAAGCAAATTTGGTTTTTTTCTATTATTGACAAATAGGCTGTTTTTTGCTCATATCACAATATATAGTGTTTGTTTTTAAATTATGTCTCAATATGTTGTTATTTTTTTATTGGATATGGTATGGTAAGATTAGTATTCTAGTGAATAAAAAGGAGTGATGAAATGTCGATTGCTGTTGAAGATAGAAAGAAAATCGATATTAAAAACCTAAATCAAGATATTGCGTTATTCTCACAAGTACACCCAATTACAGACGACATGAAGCTAACACATAAAGGAGTATCGCGGCTGGTTATGCTTGACCGCTACTCATTTAAAGACACGGAGAAGAAGACGTTAAAAGCAGGGGACTTTGTTGTTTTAACAGTAAAAGCGGATCCGAAATTTCCTGCACGCGGATTAGGGTTTATTAATGAAATCGATTGGATTCATAATCAGGCAACGATTCAAGTGGACCCTGAATTCGTCCATGTGCTTGACAATGAATCTGAAGTTGAAACTGGAATAGTGAAACGTTCATTGGATGTGATTGATAAGCCATTGGAAGTCTATTACGAACAAATTGCTAGAAGAAATGCAACAGGTCTTGCAAATGTGGAAACAACAGAAGAAAAACGGCAGGAATCATTTACGAAGTTTAATCAGGAATTAGCGAATTTGAACTTTATTCCTGCTGGTAGAGTGTTGTATGGCGCCGGTTCTGAAACAGATGTGACCTTTTTTAATTGTTACGTTATGCCGTATATTCAAGACTCGCGCGAAGGAATATCCGATCACAGAAAACAAGTGATGGAGATCATGTCGAGAGGCGGCGGAGTTGGGACGAATGGATCAACATTGCGCCCGCGTAACACATTAGCAAAAGGGGTTAATGGTAAGTCATCTGGATCCGTATCGTGGTTGGATGATATTGCTAAGCTGACACATTTGGTAGAACAGGGAGGAAGTCGAAGAGGAGCACAAATGATAATGTTAGTTGATTCCCACCCTGATATTATTGAATTTATTATTTCTAAAATGCAGAATCCAAGAATCTTACGTTACTTAATAGAAAACACAGAAGATGAACAAATTAAGCAACTGGCACAGGAAAAGCTAAACTTTACACCATTGACAGAAACGGAAATTGACTTGTATCAAGGAATAGTAAATTATAAATCGATGCCAGGTTTAGGTGGATTCACCCAAGCGGCAATTAGGGAAGCGGAAGAGAAATTGCAAACTAGCGGCACTTATTCCGTCCATAATTCAGAGTTTTTAACAGGGGCAAATATCTCTGTATGTTTGACAAAAGATTTTATGGAAGCCGTTGAGAATGATGGATGGTATGAGCTTCGTTTTCCAGATGTAGAAAATTATACAACGGAACAAATGAAAGAATACAACGAGAATTGGCATGAAGTCGGAGATGTCCGTAAATGGGAAGAAATGGGCTATCCTATTCGGGTATACCGTCGTATAAAAGCTAAAGAACTATGGAATTTGATAAATATTTGTGCAACGTATTCAGCTGAGCCGGGAATATTCTTCATCGATAATGCCAATGACATGACAAATGCCAAGGCGTACGGGGATCAGGTAGTTGCGACAAATCCGTGTGGTAAAGTAGCATAGTTTGCCTCACGTAAAAAATTGCGGGATAAAGCGGGAAGGCTGAGATGCTAATCCGAACCAAAGGCTAGTTGTAAAAGGCTAGTCAGGGGCAACGCATACTTGGTGATCCTGTGAAAGCAGACTATAATCCAAGCACGAGACCGCAACATTACACTTGTAATGAAAATGTATGCTGAACTTACAGGAAATGAACTGTAAGAACTATTGGATAAAAAGCCGGTAGGATAACAAAATTGGAACAACCTCTTGCACCATATTCTGTTTGTAATTTAGCAGCAGTAAACCTTGCTCAATTTGCAAACAAAGATACGAAAACAGTTGACTTTAAGAAGTTGAAACAAACCGTTCAAATTGGTGTTAGGATGCAGGACAATGTGATCGATGCAACACCATACTTCCTGGAAGAGAATCGGAAACAAGCACTTGGTGAACGACGTGTAGGACTAGGTGTCATGGGACTTCATGACCTATTGATATATTGTGACACAGCGTACGGTTCTGAAAATGGAAATAAACTAGTCGATAAAATATTTGAAACAATTGCTACAACTGCATATCGGACTTCGATTGAATTAGCGAAGGAGAAAGGGAGCTTTCCGTTCTTAATAGGTGATTCCGAAATTGAAACAAAATCATTACGGCGAGCGTTTATTAATACAGGGTATATGAAGCAAATGCCAGAAGATATAAGAGAAGGTATTATTAAATATGGTATTCGTAATTCCCATCTCTTAACAGTCGCGCCTACGGGTAAAATTATTGCCCCCTATATCTGCAAAGATGTAGCGTAAACTTGGCTATATGCGGGAAACACTCAGTATCCTTTCGTACTCGTGCCTTGCCAGCACATTAAGATAGAGTAAAAAGCGAAAGGTGGAGCCAATCCGCAGGGAAGTCGTGGCTGACCCCTCAACGACTACATGCCGAGCAACCTGAAATATGCACCTTAGATTTATAAAAAATAAAATGAGGTGACGTATTGCAAAAACAGTGTTTAAATTGCGGAATAATGATAAAGGTTAGACCCAGTCACTATGAAAGGAAAAAATTTTGTTCCCGAAAATGTAAAGGTGAGTATCAATCAAAAAATCCAATTGCTTTTAAACATTTAAGCAAAAAAATAACTATAGCTTGTTCCAGCTGTGGAAAAGAATTACAGAGAAAACCATCATCACTAAGTAAAAACAATTATTGTAACAAGGAATGTCGAGCAACTTTTCTAAGAGCTAATGGTGAAAAGATAAATCAACATTTAAAACGACAAGTTACAAAAACCTGTATAATTTGTGGTGAGGAATTCGAGGTAATTGAATCTAGAAAAGAAACTGCAAAGTATTGCTCTAGATCATGTTTAGGTAAAGCAAATGGTGAAAGAGGAAAGGTGCAATATAGAAAGCGTGTTACTATTCAATGCACTAACTGTTCGCGGAATATAGAGCGAAAGCCTTCCATAGTTAAGAAATGGAATTTTTGTGATAGTGTATGTATGGCTGAATACTATTCAAAATCTGGAGCTTTTTCGGGGAAAAATAACTTAGCTTGGCAAGGTGGAGATATAGATTATTATGGACCTAACTGGCGATCTCAAAGAAAGAAAGCCAGAATAAGAGATAATTTCACTTGTCAAGATTGTGGATTAACTGAAAAGGAATATGGAAAGGAACTATCCGTTCATCATATCATTCCTTTCAGAGAGTTTAAGGGAGACTGGGAAGAAGCAAATAGATTATCAAATTTGGTGTGTTTATGCGAACACCCATGCCACCGCAATAGACACAAAAATAACGTGGTTGATGATATAGTCTGATCCCCATGGCGACATGGGGAGCGGGTACTAATAATCCCGCCCTCTATCAATTAGAGAGTAACAAAAATGAGCACAGGCACGATGGTCGGCGTTAGCACTGGATTAGAACCATATTTTTCCTTTTCTTATTTTAGAAGTGGAAGACTTGGTAAATTTATTGAAGTAAAAGCAGATATCGTACAAGAATTTTTAGATAGAAATCCGGATCAAGATCCAGATAATTTACCTAATTGGTTTGTTACTGCAATGGAATTAGCACCAGAAGCACATGCGGATACACAATGTGTTATTCAACGTTGGGTTGATAGTTCAATTTCGAAAACTGTAAATGCACCAAAAGGATATTCCGTTGACCAAGTTGAAAGTGTTTATCGCAGGTTATACAATGGTGGTGCAAAAGGTGGGACGGTTTATGTAGATGGTAGCCGTGACACACAAGTATTAACATTAAAAGCTGAAGAAAATTCATTTGACAATGAAGCAGAAGCAGTGGAAGAGCCAACAAACAAACCACGCGTAGTGCTAATGGACACGATTCAGGAATTAGATAAAACAAATGTAACGATTGGATCAGAAGTCGGTGATACATGTCCAGTTTGCCGGGAAGGTAGTGTAGAAGATATCGGCGGCTGTAATACGTGTACAAGCTGTGGTGCCCAGTTGAAATGTGGATTGTAAGGAAGAAAAAAAGAAGGACTAATCATAATTGATTGGTTCTTCTTTTTGTTGTGGGTAAAACGTAATGACTTGTTTCACATCCTGTTTTCCTGTATGCTTTTATATAGAAACAATGTTGCATCAACTAAAAAATTATTCTTTGAAATGAGGAGATTTTTATGCCAACTCCAAGTATGGAGGATTACATAGAACAAATTTATAATTTAATCGAATCAAAGGGCTATGCTCGTGTATCTGATATTGCTGAAGCATTGCAGGTACATCCGTCTTCCGTTACAAAAATGGTTCAAAAATTGGATAAAGATGAGTACTTAAACTATGAGAAATATCGCGGTTTTGTATTAACATCAAAGGGCAAAAAAATTGGAGAGCGATTAGTTTTCCGTCATGAATTGTTGGAACAATTTCTTGAGATCATCGGTGTAGAACATGAAAATATTTATGAAGATGTAGAAGGAATTGAACATCATTTAAGCTGGAACTCGATTGATCGGATAGGTGATTTGGTCCAATACTTTAAAGCAGACAAAGCCCGAGTAGATAAATTGCGAGAAACACATAGTGAAGTGGAATAGTTATATGAAATCCATCCTGTTTAATAGGATGGATTTTGTTTTGTGAAAAAGTGTTCTAATTTCAAAGGATTCGCTTAAAAATGTATAAAGACCACATAAGGAGCGAACTGATGAAAATTGATGTTGTTTTTTCTGGTGGTGGGGTGAAGGCATATGCATTTTTAGGTGCACTTACGTCTATTGAGGAATATAAACATGATTTAGAGCGTGTTGCAGGGACATCGGCTGGTGCAATTGTTGCGGGATTCTTGGCCGCAAGATATCGTTTAGCAGAAATTGAACAATTAATGGATGAATTAGATTTGAAAAAGTTTCTCGACCAACCAAAAATTAGTAACTATATTCCATTTAGCAAATGGTTATTTTTATATTTTCAAATGGGGCTTTATAAAGGAGATAAATTGGAAAACTGGCTTTATGAACACCTTGCCGCAAAAAACGTCTATACATTTAGCGATTTAAAGGAAGGGTATTTAAAAGTAGTAGTTAGTGATTTGTCGCTTGGTAAACTTGTTGTGATACCGGATGATTTAGAACGTGTTTATGGAATTGATCCGAAGTATTTTCCTGTGGCAAAGGCAATCCGAATGAGTGCAGGATTCCCTTACTTTTTCATGCCAAAAAAATTGCCTGGGAAAACGAAAGATAAAAGCATCATCGTTGATGGAGGGTTATTAAGTAATTTTCCTTTATGGATTTTCGATAATGGAGATGCTGCTAAACGTCCGGTATTGGGAGTGAAACTAAGCGCTAGTATTAAAGATTATCAACCACGTAAAATTAAAAATGCCTTCGATATGTTCCATGCTCTTTTCTCTACGATGAAACAGGCACATGATTCCAGATATATTTCCAAATCACAAAAAAACAATATTATTTTCATCCCAGTTGAAAATATCGAGTCAACGAATTTTTCAATCACGGATCAGACAAAAACGAATTTAATAGAGAGTGGAAAGAAACAAGCTGAACAATTTTTACAGAATTGGCCCAGATAAAAGATGCACATGATATAAAAAACCGAGCGACAATTAGAAAGTTGCTCGGTTTTTCCGTTTGTGCTTATTGCCATCTATAACACGTAGATGGGAGGCGCGTTTATGTGTTTTCTTCTTCATTTGCAATGGTTGCGTATGTTTGGTCTGTGGTTGCTTTTTGGTATCTTTATATTTTGATTTCGATTGTTTTACTGCTTGTTTGTATTTTTTCATATCACTGGAAGGAGCCCTGTTTCTGAGAAAAACAAAATAGATTACCGCAAATACTGCCAAACCGAAACCAATCATCGTGAAAATACTAGTTATAAAACTTGTCGTATTTGTGAAAAGCTGAGAAACTAAACCAATCACTGCCAGACCTATGATGATATAGATCAGAATAGAAAATTTATTACGATTCACAAGAATTGTCCTCCTTTCCCATCAATGGGCACATAATAAATGCTCTTTACTATATTGTATACCACGAATAGTACGTTTTATAGCATTGTTTTGCAAATCTTTTTTTACAACTTTGTTACTATTAAATTCTGTCCTGTTTTACTTAAAATATGCAATACTATTTTCTTTTTTTAAAGGCTGTTCTCGTAATGTTTGTTGCTTCTTAAATTTCTTAGTTGATATAAAATGTGACATAGTGAAAATTAAATTTCATAACGTTTTCCCTAGCTCTAATGGTGATGAGAACTTGGATTTCACTTTCTATGTCGCAGTTTATATTTATTTTTATTGTGTAAAAAAACAGAATATCTTTAATAAACAGTGATTTTAAAAACTTACCGATGCAAAGTCAAATCGCATTCATTTTACTAAATAAAGTTACTTCTAGCCAATATTTTGTGCTATACCACTAATTTGTATGATTGCTTTTTTAACAATTGGTGATAATAAGGGTGGAGGTGGTAGATGTGGCAGAAACAAAGCATCAAGATGAAGACAAATCAGGCCAGAATAACCGTGATAAATCAATGTTGTTGCTATCAAGATCATTAATTACCGGATTCGTTGGTGGGGTAATCTGGAGTATTCTTGGGGTAGTTATGTATTATTTTAATTTTTCCGAGGTGGCAGCAAAATCATTCGTACTCAGGTCTTGGCTCGTTAAAGGATGGACAGATGGATGGCTTGGGGATGTTATCTCAATTTTATTGACTGGGGTATTGTCCGTTTTTGCGGCACTTGTCTATTATGGATTGTTAAAGAAAATAAATTCTATTTGGCTAGCTGCAGGATTTGGTGTTGTTCTCTGGGTCATTATATTCTATGTTTTCCATCCCATTTTCGATAATGTTCCACCGGTAAGTGATCTCGATATGAATACAATTGTGTCTACATTATGCTTGTTTGTCTTGTATGGTACGTTTATCGGTTATTCGATTTCTTACGATTATCATGATACGATTGTTAAAGAACAACTTGAAAGTTAGGAACAAGCAAAAAAATTGAAAAAGTTATCCAAATAGTTCTGTTTATGATAAACTAAAAAGGTTATTTCTTCTAAAAATGAAGGAATGAACCTAAGTAATAAGCACTTAGATGAAAAGAAGTGTTGTATCCGATGTAACAACTTGGACCCGTTTGGTATTGGGTTAGACAATTGATTGATTGGCTATCTCGATGTTTTATAACAAATAGAAAGGGATGGAGAAAATGGAGAAACTAACGAGACTAAGAGAAGAACTTGAAGCAAACAAGTTGGATGCATTATTGGTTACTAGTCCAATTAACCGGCGTTACATTACAGGATTTACTGGTACTGCTGGAGTAACAATTGTAACACAGAATGATGCGCTTTTTATCACAGATTTTCGCTACATAGAACAGGCAACGGAACAGGCAAAAGATTTTAAAATAGTTGAACACAAGCAACTTATTATCAAGGAAATAAGTGATCAATTAAAACAGCTTAACGTTAAACGGGTTGGTTTTGAAAAAGATCATGTAACATTTGCAACGTATGAGTTATATAAAAAGACGATTGACCAGGAATTGATTCCAGTTAGTGATATCGTTGAAAAATTACGTCTCATTAAGTCGGAAAGTGAACTGACTACATTAAAACAGGCCGCTAAAATCGTGGATGATGCATTTGTCCATATTCAAAACTACATCAAACCAGGTGTAAAAGAAATGGACATCTCCAACGAATTGGAATTCTTTATGCGTCGACAAGGTGCAACGTCATCTAGTTTTGATACGATTGTTGCGTCTGGTTATCGTGGGGCATTGCCACATGGTGTCGCATCGGATAAAGAAATTCAAAGCGGAGAACTTGTTACATTGGATTATGGTGCTTTATATCAAGGGTATTGTTCAGATACAACGAGAACCGTTGCAGTTGGAGAAATTAGTGATGAGCTAAAAACAATCTATGAGACTGTATTAACAGCACAATTAAAGGGTGTTGAAGGTGTCAAACCTGGTATTACCGGGAAAGAAGCAGATGCCATCGTACGGGATTACATTACAGAAAAAGGGTATGGGGATTATTTCGGCCATTCAACAGGACATGGTGTTGGAATGGAAGTTCATGAAGGACCTGGACTATCCCATCGCTCCAGCACAAAGCTACAAGCGGGTATGGTTGTTACTGTTGAGCCCGGTATTTATGTACCAAACGTTGGTGGTTGCAGGATTGAGGATGATCTTGTTGTAACAGAAACAGGCAATGAGCGTTTGACTCTTGCTGAGAAAAAATTGATTCAATTATAAGCGTGTTTTTTTAGGGAGGATTTTCAACATGATTTCAGTTAACGATTTTAAGACAGGATTAACAATAGAAGTAGATAATGGCATTTGGCAGGTGTTGGAATTTCAACACGTTAAGCCAGGTAAAGGTGCTGCATTTGTTCGATCCAAATTACGTAATCTGCGAAGCGGCAACATTCAAGAGAAAACATTCCGTGGCGGTGAAAAAGTAAATAAAGCACATATTGAAAATAGAAAAATGCAATATTTATATGCTTCCGGCGATACACATGCATTTATGGACACAAACACATATGAACAAATTGAATTGCAGTCGAGTCAAATTGAAGAGCAATTAAAATTTATGAAAGAGAATATGGAAGTCTCGGTCATTACGTATGAAGGTGAAATTCTTGGTGTAGAGTTGCCAAATAATGTGGAATTAGAGGTTACCGAAACAGAACCGGGAATTAAAGGCGATACGGCTAGTGGTGGTTCTAAACCAGCTACACTTGAAACTGGTCACATTGTACAAGTTCCATTTTTCGTAAACACTGGTGATGTATTAGTGGTTAATACTTCAGATGGAAAATACGTTTCACGCGCGTAACGTAATAAGAAATATTAGTTAAAGGAGGGTCCATTATTGGGCTCTCCTTTTTATATTTAGTACCTACTTCACAATTTCCTCTTTCAAAGTAAAGCTAGTCATAATTTTTCCCGTCCAACATACTATTGATAATAAAGCTATTGCAAGGTGAGGACATGCTATGGAAGAAATTTTGCGCTTATTTCCCGAATTAATTAAAAAACATGTACAAGCAAAGGTAGGAAATCGATGGGAAGTACTACAAGAAATACGTTTTCGATTAAATAAACCAATCGAGCTTGTATTTGATCATCAAACAGAATGGATAACTGGAATTAAACCAAGTCAAAAAGATGGAATGCATGTTCTTAATCAAATCAGTCAGTTCTCTTTATATCGACTGGAAGATGAATTACGGGAAGGGTATGTCACGATAGAGGGTGGTCACCGGATTGGACTTGCCGGTAAAGTCAATACAATTAATGGCGCTGTAAAAGCAATTCAACATATTGCATTTATGAATATACGAATTGCCAAGGAAAAAATTGGTGCTGCTACTGCGATTTTACCTTATTTACATTGGCAAAATTATGCGAACACGTTGATCGTTGGTGCGCCACAAACTGGAAAGACGACAATTATTCGTGATTTAACACGGTTTATCGCGTCAGGCTGGCGAAATACTCCGGCAAAAAAAGTAGCCGTAATCGATGAGCGTTCGGAAATCGGTGCCTCGTTGAAAGGTGTACCACAGCACAATTTGGGGTTTCGGGCAGATGTTATGGATGCTTGTCCTAAAGCAGAAGGCATGATGATGATGATTCGATCGATGTCACCTGATGTTCTTGTGGTAGATGAAATTGGCAGTAAACAAGATGTACAAGCATTGATGGAAGCTATTCACGCTGGTGTTGTTGTGATTTGTACGATTCATGGACAAACATTATCCGAATTGAAAAAAAGACCATCATTGAACGTTTTATTTCACAATCAAGTATTCGACCGGATTGTTGTTTTGAATAAACAGAAAACCCCTGGTCAGATAAGTGCTATTTATGATCAGCACGAGCATAATATATTTTCTAAAAAATACTCGGGGGTGACTCCTCATGAAGTGGATTGGGGCACTGCTTTTAATCGGCACAACAACATGGATCGGGTTTGAGGTTAGTAAACGATTAGACAATCGTCCGAAACATATTAGACAGTTAAAAAACGCACTGCAAATATTAGAAGCGGAAATATTGTATAGTCAATTACCATTGCAGGATGCTTTTACAACCATTGCCAAACAAGTACCGAATCCAATGAAATCATTTTTCCAATCATTAAGTAACGGGATGCAAAAAAATGGTGTCGAGCTGACAAGCCTATGGGAGCAAAATGTAAATCGATTAATGCAGGAATCAAGTTTAGGAGATATCGAGAAAGAGATTATTTATCAATTTGGTCAAACACTAGGGCAGCACGACTTTACACAACAACAAAAACAAATTCAGTTAACCATCAGCCATCTTGATCGTGAGTTAGCTGAAGCCAGAGATAACAAATATAAATATAGTAAAATGGCGAAAAGCTTGGGAATTTTATGTGGATTGTTCATTGTACTATTACTAATTTAAACGGAGATTTCCTAAAGGTAAGGAAAGGGGTACTTCCATGCTGACTGATGCAACCATATTATTTCAAATTGCAGGGATAGGGATAATTGTCGCAATCATACATACGATTATGAAACAAATGGGGAAAGAGGATATCGCCCATTTGGCAACAGTAGTCGGTTTTATTCTTGTCCTAATTATCGTGGTCAATGGCCTTGCAGATTTATTTCAGCAAATTAAGTCTGTATTCCTGTTCCAGGGGTAATCGTACATGGATATCATACAAATTGTTGTACTCGGAATTGTTGCGAGTATTTTATATATCGTGTTAAAGGATGTAAACACATCATTCGCCTTTTTCCTTATTTTGATTACGGGAATTATTATTTTCTTAGCGATCATCCAACAAATTGGTGCCGTTTTTCAATTGCTTGAAACGTTGGGTGAAAAAGCAAATATAGATGGAATGTACATGGAAACGATCTTAAAAATCATTGGTATTGCCTACATTGCGGAACTTGGGGCAAATCTTACAAAAGACGCAGGATTGGGATCTGTTGCAGCAAAGATCGAACTTGCCGGAAAAATTTTTATTATCCTGCTAGCAATTCCGATCATAACCGCTGTCATTGAGGCAATCGTGAATTTCTTACCAACCAACTAATTAATTATTAAAAGCGGTGTTCAAAAAGTTGCCAAATTAGAAGCAAGAAGGTCGAGGCGGCGTAGTCTTGAGGACCGGAATGTAGGCAAAATCTACATGAGGACCGTAAAGACGAGCCAACGAAGAGATTCGCCGCTTATCATTTGGTGATTTTTTGAACAACCTCTAAAAAAGGAGCATATGTTGATGAATGAAGCGAGCTAAACGAATTCTTGTTGTCTTATTTTTTCTTTTGCTATTTACCGAGGGTCATTCAACCGTTTTTGCTTCTCCTGATCCTAGTAAGTTGGAATCCGCTGTACTTGATGAAATTTCATTAGAAGGCATTCAACAATATTGGGACGGACTTGTCAGTAATTATAGTGGTTATATACCAGAATTAGAAAAAACAAGTTTGTATGAGTTTATTAAAGATAATGGATCTTTTTCAATAAAAGATATCCTTTCAGGTATATTGAAATATTTATTTTATGAAATTATTTTAAATGGGAAACTGTTGGGCTTGCTATTAATGCTTACGTTATTTTCTGTCATGCTGCAGACGATGCATACTGCTTTTGAACAGAATGCTGTGAGTAAAATCGCTTATTTTGTCGTGTATCTCGTTTTACTTTATTTAGCGCTAAACAGCTTTTATTTAGCATTTTCTTACACAAAAGATGCGATTGAATCGATGAGTAATTTTCTGATTGCGTTATTACCTCTTGTTTTAGGGCTGATGGCCACGTTCGGTAATGTTATATCCGTTTCATTTTTTCATCCGATTATTGTATTTCTCATCTATGTAAGCGGTGTACTCGTGTCAAAGTTTATTTTGCCACTTTTATTTCTATCAGCATTATTAATGGTTATTAGTAGTTTAAACGATAATTATAAAGTGACCCATTTGGCAAATCTATTTAAATCAGTGGCACTGGGCGTTCTTGGTGTGTTTTTAACGATTTTTATTAGTGTTATGTCTGTCCAAGGAGCTGCGAGTGCCATCCAGGACGGGGTAGCAATGAAAACAGCGAAGTTTATTACTGGAAATTTTATTCCGATCGTTGGGAGAACGTTTACGGATGCAGCTGACACCATTTTGAGTGCTTCCTTACTATTAAAAAATGCTGTTGGAATCGTCGGATTGATTATTATCGTTTTTCTGGCGTTATTTCCAGCTATGAAAATTTTTGCGATTGCACTTATTTATAAAATCGCTGCTGCCGTTCTACAGCCTATTGGTGATGGACCAGTTATTACCAGTTTAAACGTAATCAGTAAACATATTTTTTACATTTTAGCATCGTTGTTAGCCGTTACGCTTATGTTTTTCTTGGCAATTGTCATATTAGTAGCAGCCAGCAATATTACCTTACTGCTGCGCTAGGGGTGGTTTACCGTGGATGTACTCATACAATGGGTAACGCAAATAGTCGTTTTTTTAATTGTAGCAATGATCATTGATCTGATTATTCCGGCTACTGCGATGAAAAAATATATTAAGTTGGTTGTCGGTCTTATCTTAATTTTAATTTTTTTAAAACCAGTTTTTTTTCTATTTGATATGAATGTTGAACAGGCATTAGAAACGTCATTTTCGCAACTTACAGAAGGAAAAAGCGATACAGAATCAATGGAAAATTCTATTGAAATGCAAAAAAGTGAAATACAAGCCACACAACGTGCATATATTTTAGAAGAAATGGCTGTCCAATTAAAAGATCTAGCAAAACCATCACTAGCAGAAAACTATCAAGCAGAAATTCAGGACATCAAATTTCAATTTTTTCAAGAAGCAGACCCACCATACGATTATGAGGATCTAGAGGAAGTCATTGTATATCTTGGTCAAATAGAAAACGAGGAGGGAGCAGTGAGTATAGTTGAAAATATTGAGATTGATACCAAAGACCCAGTAATGAATGAAGATGAACAAGATGTGCAGGAGGTTAAAAAGTTATTAGAGGATGAATGGGAGATTAATGCGGAGAAATTAACGCTTGTATGGGAAGGAGGGTCACCTTGAAAGAAAAAATAAAAAACTTTTTTAGCGAGAAAAAGCTTGACAGTAAAATTAGAAATCCGTCAAGAAAAATCAAATATTTAATCGTTCTTGGTTTACTTGGGTTACTCTTAGTCATTTTAAGTAATGCGCTTTCTTCCCCATCTAATGAAGCGCAAGAGGAAATAGTCCCTATCAATCCAACTGACCAGGAAGCAGAACATACACTATCCAAGAAAGACGACACCACTACCACAGATGTTGGAGAAATAGAAACGAGTTATGAAAAAGATCTGCAAGCAATGTTAGCTAAAATTCAGGGTGTATCCGATGTGGAAGTAATGGTCAACCTTGACTCTACAAAAGTGAAAGTATACGAAAAAAATTTAATCACCGGTCAGCAAACGACAGATGAATCAGATAAAAGTGGTGGGACAAGGGAAATAGAGGATGACACCAAAGAAACACAAGTTGTTTTAGTGAGACAAGGAGATAAAGAGGTTCCACTACTAATTCAAACAAAAAAACCGGAAGTACGAGGAGTCTTTGTAGTTGCAAAAGGTGTAGACCATGCAACGGTAAAAAAATGGGTGATCGAAGCTGTCGCAAGAGTACTTGATGTTCCAACACATAAAGTTTCTGTAATGCCAAAAAATTAAGGAGGATGTAACATGCTAAAAAAACAGACCGTTTGGCTTTTAACTATGTTAAGTTTGATGATTGTTCTAAGTGTTTATTACATGACGTCACCTGATTCTGAAGAAGTTGCCTTTTTGGAGAATGGAAAGGAAGAAGCTGACGAAACAGCAACAGCTGAGCAGGCTGAAGGGGAAGATGCAAAAGTTGATGAGATCACGAATATTGGCGAGGACGAGTTGTTTACAAATATCAGATTGGAAGTACAGGATGACCGCAGTAAACAAATTTCTCGACTAGAAGATGTTGTAGCGTCCAGTACAGCTAGTACAGAGGAAAAAAATCAAGCTTATGAGGATATCGAAGTATTAGAGCAACGTGCGAAAAAGGAAACAATTTTAGAGGAATCCATCCTAGCAACTGCAGACTATCAAGATGTGTTAGTCCGATTTGATAAAAATGATGAGCATATCGTTCATGTTAATGTTAAGGTTGACGAGCTACCAAAACAAGAAGCAGTTAACATTATGCAAATGGTTCGTGATGAATTTGGTGAAATTCAAGTTGATGTCAATTATCAGCCAGCTGAGGGGTAAATGGGTGCTAGAGCTGGATGCGAACCGTCCAGCTCAAGGACAAATGAGAAGGCAAAGTTAATACTTGCCTGAATTAGCAAAAAAGATTTAAACTCTTATCTTATTTGATAGGAGTTTTATTTTTTTCAATTCTACTGTTCGCAAATTAATGCTATTATTGATATAATTATATTGAAAACGTTTTACATAGTTACAACTTTTCCAGTTTTCGGTTGATGTAATACAAATTTTTATATAAAATGTTAAGGGGAGTTATTAGTACCTGTTATTAATTTTTGTAAAACATGAAGGGGTGCCAGAAATGTTAAAAGTACAGGAAATTCGCGAAATAATTAAACTAATTGACCAATCATCAATTGATGAATTCAGTTATGAAGCAGATGGCGCAACTGTTTCAATGAAAAAAGCGACTGGAAATGTAGCCGTTCAACCAGTTGAACAAGTAGTAAATACAGTCGAAAAACCAATTGAAGTTAGTAAACAAGCAGAAAAACAGGTTGAGGCAGAACCGGTAAAAGAGACAAACGTACCAACAACTGAGGAAGCTCCAACGCAAGCAACCGTTGATTACGACTATGAGATTGAGTCACCAATGGTAGGGACACTTTATATGTCCCCTTCTCCTGAAGCAGATCCGTATGTACAGAAAGGGAGCAAGGTGCAAAAAGATACCGTTGTTTGTATTGTGGAAGCAATGAAATTATTTAATGAAATTGAAGCAGAAGCGAACGGAGAAATCGTGGAAATTTTAGTGGAAGATGGCCAACTAGTAGAGTATGGTCAACCACTATTTAGAGTGAAGACTAAATAAGGGGACGAAAACATATGATTAAAAAACTGTTAATTGCTAACAGAGGGGAAATTGCTGTTCGGATCATACGCGCATGTAAAGAACTGGATATTGAAACAGTTGCTGTATATTCTGAAGCTGATAAAGATTCATTACACGTCCAACTGGCAGATGAGGCATATTGTATCGGCCCGACATTAAGTAAAGACAGCTACCTTAATTTCACTAACATCATGAGTGTTGCCACCCTAACAAAGGTTGATGCAATTCACCCTGGATATGGGTTTTTAGCGGAAAATGCTGATTTTGCAGAGATCTGTAAAGCATGTCATGTGACGTTTGTTGGTCCTACCCCTGAAGCAATTCAAAAAATGGGCATAAAAGATGTTGCAAGAGAAAAGATGAAAGAAGCAAATGTTCCGATTGTCCCGGGATCTGAAGGTGTCATTGAAACAGAAGAAGAAGCAATGGAAGTTGCCAAAGGAATCGGCTATCCCGTTATTATTAAAGCAACTGCAGGTGGTGGCGGAAAAGGAATCCGTGTTGCCAAGGATCAGGAAGATTTAATAAAAGGAATTCGGATTACTCAAAAAGAAGCTGAAACTGCATTTGGCAACCCTGGTGTTTACATCGAGAAATTTATTGAAGATTTTCGCCATGTAGAAATTCAAATTTTAGCAGATCAGCATGGAAATGTTATACACTTAGGGGAGAGAGACTGTACGATCCAACGAAGAATGCAAAAATTAATTGAAGAGTCGCCTTCACCAGCACTAACACCGGAAATTCGCGCGAAAATGGGCGAGGCCGCAGTTAAGGCAGCAAAAGCAGTTGACTATGTTGGGGCTGGAACAATTGAATTTATTTTTGATCGAACAACAAATGCATTCTATTTCATGGAAATGAATACACGAATCCAAGTGGAACATCCAGTTACGGAAATGGTAACAGAGATCGACTTAATAAAAGAACAAATCAAAATCGCAAACAATGAAAAATTATCATTTAAACAGGACGATATTGAATTTAATGGTTGGGCGATTGAATGTAGGATCAATGCGGAGAATCCGTTTAAAAACTTTATGCCGTCACCGGGAAAAATCAATTTGTATTTACCACCGGGTGGATTTGGTGTTCGAGTTGATTCTGCCGCATATCCAGGCTATTCCATCCCACCATACTACGATTCCATGATTGCTAAATTGATTGCTTACGGGCCAACGCGCGAGGAAGCAATCAATCGTATGAAACGATCATTGGATGAATACGTAATTGAAGGAATTCACTCAACCATTCCGTTTCACCGGATCATTATGGATCATGATGTTTTTGTTAAAGGCGACTTTAACACGAAATTTCTTGAAGAGAATCCGATCGAAGAAATTGAAAACAAATAGGAGTGATCACACATGAGTGAACAACCATTGTTGGATGTAAGTGATGATGCAAGTCTAGGTACAGTAGAAATTGCACCAGAAGTAATCGAGGTCATAACGGGGATTGCCGCATCTGAAGTAGAGGGAATTTCATCCATGCGTGGTAGTTTTGCAACAGGTGTCGTAGAGCGTTTTGGCAAGAAATCACACAGTAAAGGTGTCAAAGTAGAATTAACAGACACGGGAATCTTAATTGACCTCTACGTTGTGTTAAACTTTGGTGTTTCAATTCCAGAAATCGCTCAAAAACTACAAACAAATATTAGGCAAACGTTAAAAAATATGACAGCATTAGAAATTGCGGAAATAAATGTTCATGTCGTTGGTATTCAAATGGAAGAACAGGAAAATATAGAAAATAAAGACGAATAAATAAACCAAGGCTGATAGGAGTTGAACCTATCAGCCTTGATTTATTTTTGGACTGTTTGCTAAAAGAGAGTGTTCAAAAGGAGGATAAAAAGGACCGAGAAGTTCGAGGCGGCGTAGTTTCGAGCAGCGGAATGTATGCATTTAGATACATGAGCAGCGGAGAAACAAGCCAACGAAGAAATTCGATGTGTCATTTTTACCGGACTTTTTGAACAACCTCTAAAAGCTATTGTTCTTCTAGCAATGCAAAAGCAATCATGTTATTATTTGTAGAGATATATTAAAAGGAGTAATGATTGATGAAACGTCATACAGCGAGAGAAAATGCCTTCCAAATTCTATTTCAACTGGATTTGAACGAGTTTGATCCAGTAACAGCAACGACAGAACATCTAGAAACCGACCATGTCGATGCATTTTTAGATAGCCTTGTACAAGGAGTTGCCAAAAACCAAACAACGATCGACAACACGATTTCAGATCATTTAGAAAAGTGGTCGATGGAACGTATTGCTACAGTAGAAAAGACAATTTTACGAATTGCTACCTATGAAATACGTTATTTGGAAGATATTCCGACTAATGTTTCCATCAATGAAGCTGTAGAATTAGCAAATAGATACGGAGATGAAAAGTCCGGTAAATTTGTTAATGGGGTTTTATCAAAAATCGTAGCCTAAGAGGGGATGAAAGCTATGTCTGCAGAAGTAATTAACGGTAAAGAATTAGCAGCTGAACTTAAACTAGCTATGAAAGAAGAGGTTTCACAGTTACAAGAAAAGGGACTCACCCCACATTTAACCGTGGTTTTGGTAGGCGATGATCCAGCATCAAAATCATATGTAAACGGGAAGAAAAAAGCTTCAAAAGAAACAGGTATATCATCAGAAATCATTGAATTGCCTACTTCCACAACTGAAGGGGAACTTCTGCAATTAATTGATAAATTAAATCATGATCATGCCGTACATGGTATTTTGGTGCAGCTGCCATTACCAGAACATATCAAGGAACAGTCCGTAATTGAAGCAATCGATCCCAAAAAAGATGTCGATGGTTTTCATCCAATAAATGTTGGCAGAATGATGGCAGGTAAGGATACATTTTTGCCATGTACACCATTTGGTATAATAACAATGTTAAAATCAAGGGACATTCAAATCGAGGGTCGTCATGCAGTGATCATCGGACGAAGCAATATCGTTGGCAAACCAGTCGGCCAATTGTTGTTGAATGAAAATGCAACAGTTACCTATTGTCATTCCAGAACACATGATTTGCAAAGCTATACTAGAAGTGCTGATATTTTGATTGTTGCTGTTGGAAAAGCAAATGCAATTCATGCTGATGACATTAAAGAAGGCGCAGTCGTTATTGACGTTGGTGTGAACCGTGTGGAAGATGGAACATTGACAGGTGATGTTGATTTTGAACAGGCTAAGGAAAAAGCCTCTTATATAACGCCGGTTCCTAAAGGGGTAGGGCCAATGACAATTACCATGCTTTTAAAAAATACGATTAAAGCGGCAAAAGGACTAGAAAATTGAACGATAAATATTTAACGGTTACTGCACTGACAAAGTACATTAAGCGTAAATTTGACACGGATCCACATCTGAAAAATATTTGGCTAAAAGGTGAAATATCAAACTTTAAACACCATAGCCGTGGCCATATGTATCTGACAATTAAAGACGAGAATACCCGGATACAAGCAGTCATGTTTGCAGGTAACAACAGACGGATAAAATTCAAACCGGAAAATGGCATGAATGTATTAATAAGGGGCGAAATTGGCGTTTTTGAACCATATGGCCAATACCAACTGTATATTCAACAAATGGAGCCCGACGGAATCGGCTCATTATATTTAGCTTTTGAACAATTAAAAGAGAAATTACATAAACAAGGCTTTTTTGATGAGACCATCAAAAAGAAAATTCCAACATATCCAAAACATATTGGTGTTATTACTTCGCCAACAGGGGCTGCTGTTCGCGATATTATTACAACAATAAAGCGACGCTACCCAATTGTTACTACTACTATTATTCCAGTACTGGTTCAAGGTCAAAATGCTGCAGCTTCCATTAAACGAGCAATTGAATTTGCAAATGAAAAAGCAGATTTTGATGTGTTAATTGTTGGTCGTGGCGGAGGGTCAATTGAGGAATTGTGGAGTTTCAATGAAGAAATGGTTGCACACGCTATTTTCCAGTCAAAGATCCCAATTATTTCTGCCGTTGGTCATGAAACAGATATAACCATTAGTGATTTTATTGCGGATTTGCGAGCACCTACACCAACGGGAGCAGCAGAATTGGCGGTGCCTTCACAAATTGAATTGAAAGAAAAAGTTTCTGGTCTGACTCGTTCCTTAACAAAAGCCTTAACAATAACGATGAATAATTCGCAGCTTCAGTTAAAGCGGATGAAAGAATCCTACGCTTTCCGTTATCCGGAACAACTTGTTATTCAAAAGGAACAGGAACTGGACAAGCAAGTAGAACGACTAGAAAAAGCGTTTAACCAATTTATCCAATCAAAAAATGACTCCCTGAAAAATATTGAAAAGCGGTTCATCAATCAACATCCACAGAGCCGGGTTAATCAATTGGAAAAGGAATTAAACCATTTCGAAAAGCAAAATACGTATTTTATGAAACAAATTATCGAGAAAAAATCGGTTCAGTTCACAACAACAATTGATAAATTAGCTCTATTGAACCCATTGGAAACGATGAAACGAGGTTATGCGATCCCCTATTCTCATAATGGCGAAATTATAAATTCTACCGAAAAAGTAGAGAAGCATGACACGATCACTGTTCGATTATCAGACGGGACATTAGCGTGTGATGTGTTAGAAGTAAAGGAGGAGACCAATGGAAACACATGAAGAGACTTCCTTCGAGGAGGCAATGCTAGAGCTGGAAAAAATCGTCGAGCGGCTTGAAGAGGGCGATGTACCTTTAGAAAAAGCCATTTCGTACTATCAAGAAGGTATGAAATTATCCAAATTATGCAATGATAAATTGAAACAAGTACAAGCAAAAATGACACAAATAATGAACGAACAGGGTGAAACAGAGCCCTTTGAAATCCAGGGGGAAGAATAAACGTGCAACAACAGCTTGAGAATTATATCGATGTAAATAAACAACTAATTTATGATGAGCTAGTTTATCATCTTAATAAAATGTCAATCCCCAACCAACTAAAAGAATCGATGTTATATTCCACGGAAGCAGGTGGAAAAAGGCTTAGACCAATTCTTTTAATCGCGAGTTTTGAAACCTATAGTAATGATAAAAAGTTTGTACTATCTACGGCAGCGGCCCTGGAAATGATTCATACGTATTCGCTCATTCATGATGATTTACCTGCGATGGACAATGACGATTACCGTAGGGGTAAACCGACAAACCATCGTATTTTTGATGAAGCAACTGCTATTCTAGCTGGAGATGCTTTATTAACGTATAGTTTTGAAATCATTTCGGATGATCCGTTGTTAACGGATCAACAAAAGGTAGTTCTTCTTAAAATGCTGGCCCAAGCTAGTGGACCAAAAGGGATGGTTGCCGGACAGATTTTAGACATGGAAGCAGAGAACCATGCCGTTTCATTAGAACAATTAGAAGAAATTCATGCACGTAAGACAGGAGAATTAATTAAATTTGCGATTACTGCTGGCGCTTATATCGGTGGTGCCTCAACAAAACAATTAGAACATCTGCGTGTGTTTGCCGATTATTTAGGATTAATTTTCCAAGTTCAAGATGACATATTAGACGTGACTGGAGACCCGGAAAAGTTAGGGAAACCAGTTGGAAGTGATGAAGGTAATCATAAAAGCACTTATCCGAAATTATTAGGGGTAGATGGTGCCATCAAGCAAAAAGAACAATATGTAGAAAAAGCAAAAACGGCTTTACAACAGGCAATGGCTGATAAGTCCTATCTGATGGGGTTAACAGATTATTTTAGTAAACGGGATAACTAATCAATTAGAATTTTTTCGCATATTATGTTATACTTAGATTATGAACGGAATGGTGCAGTATTCTAGTCAGCCCTCCGCTCCTGAAGGCGGGCCTAAAAATCCGCCAAAGGGCACATCGATGAAGTTCCTTGTGTTGGCTTGAGGCGCCCAGCCTTGGGTCAGTGCTGGGAGTTAAGGTTTTAGGGCGATCCACAAAGGCATGTGGGCGTTGACCCTATTACCGCGGAGGCCCATATCTGTAGTGATTGCTAAGCCTAGTAATCACTATGGAATGGGGTATGAACCTGCAATTGTAAGGTAAGGGACAACTTACAAGCAGCGTAGCCTGCCTTGAGTGGTACTGAGAGGATTGGACCTTAAAATAGCAAACGAGGTGGCCACTTGTTTGACTATTATTTTCTCCATGAAATCAGGACTGCAAAAGAGGCTAGGGAACGGTTAAAGGCTGCTGAGGAAATCTCCTAGACTGTTCTAATGGACGTATAAAAGGGATTATAGTGTGGACTAAGTGGTAATCCAGTCTAGCTTTTGGTGACAAGGCTAAGATGGCTTTAATGGGGAACCGCCTCTATGGCAACACAGGGTAGCTATCTGGGAAAACCTACTGGACCTAAGCCACAGTTTTTACCTTTTATACGACCATTCCGTGCTTACATACTTCAAAGGCGTTTGTGGACTGCACCCTATGAAATGGGGCTACTAAGAGAACTATTTTAAGCGATATAAGTTACTATATAAAAGATTAGAAAATTGAGGTAGAGAATGAAATCACATATAAAAAGCTCCATTAAATTTAGTTTAACCATCGCCGTTATCACGTTTGTGTTAGCGGCTATTTTTGCAGTTATCTCACAATCCGTCTTAAGTGACGTGATGTGGGTCATTGGCTTAGTTATTGTCTTACTCATCGTCTTAATCGGTGTAGTTTTCGATATGCTTGGCATAGCTTCAACGTCAGCAGATGAAAAACCATTTCATGCGATGGCAGCGGAAAAGGTAAACGGTGCAAAAGAATCAGTTGCGATTATTCGCAATGCAGATAAATTTGCTAGTTTCTGTAATGATGTGATTGGTGATATTTCCGGAATTGTTAGTGGTACGGCATCAGCAATTGTTGTACTCCAAATTGCCAAATTAACCGGTAATAGTGAAGGATCACCAACACAAATTACGTTGCAGGTATTATTAACAAGTCTTGTCGCTGCTTTGACAGTTGGGGGGAAAGCACTTGGTAAATACTTTGCAATTAACGCTTCAACGAATATTGTGTTTTTTGCGGGAAAAGCAATTTCAATTGTGGAAAACAAGTTGAAAATTCGTGTTTTACCGAAAACAAATAAAACAAAAATGTCAAAATAAAGGACTATATTATATGGCTAAAGTTAGGTTAGATGTTTTATTGGTAGAAAGAAAATTAATCGAAACAAGAGAAAAGGCTAAACGTGTCATCATGGCTGGTTTAGTATTTTCTGAGCAACAACGTCTTGATAAGCCTGGGATGAAGGTGGACGAGATAATTCCATTGACTGTAAAAGGAAAATTGATCCCCTATGTTGGCCGGGGTGGTTTAAAATTGGAAAAAGCACTGAAACATTTTTCTCTTTCGGTGAAGAATAAAATAATGGTCGATGTAGGATCTTCTACAGGGGGTTTTACTGATTGTGCATTACAAAATGGTGCAACATTAAGTTATGCCATTGATGTTGGATATAATCAATTGGCTTGGAAACTGAGAAGTGATGAACGAGTCATTGTGATGGAAAGGACGAATTTCCGTTACGTCACACCTGACATGTTGCATAATGGAACACCTAATTTTGCTACAATTGATGTATCATTTATTTCCTTAAAACTAATTTTGCCAGTTTTAAACCAGTTATTAGCGGAAAATAGTGATGTTATTGCATTGATTAAACCACAGTTTGAGGCGGGCCGTGACCAAGTTGGGAAAAAAGGAATTGTCCGTGATAAAAAAGTACATCTTGCTGTGCTATCACGTATTATTTCGTATGCCGTATCTGAAGGGTATCAATTATTTGATGTGACCTATTCCCCAATTACGGGTGGCGATGGGAATATAGAATTTCTAGCACATTTTGGCTGGCAACATGAAAAAGCAGGAATTACTGTAACAGATGTCGAATTAGGTCAAGTAGTAGATGAAGCACATCGCAATTTTACTGAGGTAAATAAACCGTAGGACTGCAATATGTGTAGTCCTTTTCTATTTTTAAAGAGTTTAACTTTTATTTTTTATGGGGGAATAGTATGAGTAAGATTCAACGTCACATAAAAATACGTGAATTAATTACGGAAAATGAGATGGAGACGCAAGATGAACTAGTCGATGAGTTAAAAAGTTTGGGATTCAATGTGACGCAAGCAACCGTTTCTCGTGACATCAAGGAACTTCATCTTGTGAAGGTTCCAACAGGTACAGGTGCGTATAAATATAGCCTTCCAGCTGATCAACGATTCAATCCCTTAGACAAATTAAAGCGCTTAATTATGGATGCTTTTGTTAAAATTGATCATGCAAGTCATTTTATTATCCTAAAAACACTTCCAGGGAATGCACATGCCGTTGGTGTTTTGATTGATAATCTGGACTGGGAAGAAATAATGGGCACGATATGTGGTGATGATACATGCCTAATTATATGTCGGACAGAATCAGAATCGGAGGCCATTAAAAATCGGTTTTTAAGTATGTTATAACATAAAAAAGTGGGGTGAAATACGTGCTTACCGAATTATCCATTCATGATTTTGCTATTATAGATAAATTATCGATAACCTTTAATGACGGTCTCACGGTATTGACAGGAGAAACAGGTGCAGGAAAATCCATTATCATTGATGCAATTCAATTGCTGGCTGGTGGACGTGGTTCTGTTGAATTTGTTCGACATGGTACAAAGAAAGCAGGAATTGAAGGGCTTTTTAGTATTGACTATAAACATCATCCAATTTATAAAGTTGGTCAAGAATATGGAATTGATATTCAAGATGAAATGGTAGTCTTACATCGTACCATTACAGCAAATGGGAAAAGTATTTGCCGAGTAAATGGAAAATTGGTCACGTTAGCGATTCTAAAAGAGTTTGGTAAAACACTTATTGATGTTCATAGTCAACACGAGACACAGGCTTTGATGGACCCGATAAATCATATTGACCTGCTTGATTTATACGATCAGAAGGCAATTATAAAATCCAAGGACGAATACTCACGTCTGTTTGACAAACTTCAGACACTAAAAAAACGTTATCAAAAATTAAGTGAAAATGAACAAGAAATTGCGCATCGCCAGGATTTATTACAATTTCAAATGAATGAACTCGAACAAGCTGCACTTACACCGAACGAAGATGAGGAACTGGAAAAAGAACGGGATAAATTGGCGAACTTTGAACGCATTTATAAAGGTGTTCAGGACGCATACAATGCATTATATGGCGAACAAAAAGGAATTGAATGGTTAAGCATAGCAAGTCAGGCATTACAGGACAACCGTTCATATGATAACTTTATTGCTGAAAAAGCAGAAGAACTGTCTAATCATTATTACATCATTGAAGAATTGACATTTGAATTGCGGAATTATAGTGAAACATTACAATATGATCCCCAGCGGTTAAATGAAATTGAAGCGAGACTAAATGAAATTAATCGATTAAAGAAAAAATATGGGACAACCGTTAACGATATCATTGATTATATGGGGAGAATTGGAGAAGAATTGGAACAATTAATGAATAAAGATTCCCATTTATCAAAATTAGCTGAGCAGATAAAAGAAACAGAACAAGACACTTATTTAGAGGCCAAGCAATTACATGATATTCGTGAAAAAGCTGCTAAATCATTAACAAAGGCCATTCATCATGAATTAAAGGGGCTATATTTAGAAAAAGCGACATTTTTCATCAAGTTTGAAACAAAAAAAGAAAACGATCAAACCACGAAAGAGTCTGTCATTAAATTACATAAAAATGGGTTTGATTATGTTTATTTTCTTATTTCCACAAATCCCGGAGAACCTTTAAAAGAATTGAATAAAGTAGCATCTGGTGGAGAATTATCGAGAATCATGCTTGCCCTTAAGAAAATTTTTGCGAAGCACCAAGGTGTGACAAGTGTGATTTTTGATGAAGTTGATACAGGTGTAAGTGGCAGGGTTGCACAAGCGATAGGAGAGAAGATTTACCATATATCTACAGAATCACAGGTTTTATGTATTACCCATTTACCGCAAGTTGCGGCTATGGCAGATACACACAAATTAATCGAAAAACAAGAAAAGAGTAACCGAACGTCAACAACCATTTCTGAATTGGACAGTAAGCAAACCATTGAGGAATTAAGTCGAATGATTACTGGAACGAAATTAACTGATACCGCAAAAGAACATGCAAAAGAAATGCTCACATTAGCTGCAATCTACAAAGAAAATAAAACGGATAATTTTTTTGAAAAAGCCAGAAAATAGAGTATCTGGCTTTTTATTTAAAGCTAGGAAAGTATAAAAATTTAGGCGTAATTAAGTTCATGGCAAGGGTTTTCGATGGGACGAGTAATCGCAGTCCCAGAGTAGGCCATGTCCAGCTCCAGCGCCCAGCGACTAGTGGACTTCCCTCCCCCTTCGTATGATAAGTGTCGCTTACGGCTTACCGTGTTTCCTTTATCTCCTACGGGTCGGGTCCAGTCCATACGTTTCTAAAGGGGCGCTTGCACTTTATGTATATTTTTCCTTACAAGCAGCGTGTATATACGTAAACGCTTTTATTTTTAAAAGGAAATGATACACATATTTTCTTATCTTTCACTAGTTTAAAACGAAGCGCGTTCGGTCAAATTAGAAGTACAGATATAAAAATGGTATGGGTTTGGAACGAGGAGAGTGAATTGATTGAAAAACACAAACAAAATTCGCATATTGGTTGGTGTGCTGCTGTTTTTAACAGTGCTTGCAGTTCCGTTTTTTACACCTGTTAAGCAATACCTTTCCATTCCCAATGATATTGTAACCTTTGATAATCAATCTCTTATAGAAGTTCCAGCCTTAGGAGATAATGTTGAAATTGATTCAACTAATGAAACTGTGCAAGCGATAGACTCTACTGAATTTTATGCCAAAGAGCCTGGGAATAGCCAGTTAGTATATGACGTAGCGGGTCTTCCCATTAAAAAAGTCGATGTCTCGGTTCTGGATGACATTAAAGTAGTACCAGGTGGACAGTCGATAGGGGTACAGCTTCACACTTTAGGTGTCCTCGTTGTTGGCCATCATCTTGTTAAAGGTGAAGATGGTTCCAAGTCTCCAGGTGAGAAAGCAGATATAAAAGTTGGCGATGTGATCCTGAAAATTAATGGAAAGCCAATTAAAGAAATGGCTGATGTAAAACCATATGTTGAAAAAGCCGGTGAAAGTCATGATCCATTGAATGTCACGATTAAAAGAGGGAAAGAAACGATCGAAACGACGCTTAACCCGGTAAAAGATGAAAAATCGAATGAATACAGAATTGGCTTATATATAAGGGATTCAGCAGCCGGGATAGGAACAATGACGTTTTATGAACCTAAATCAAAAAAATATGGTGCATTAGGACATGTAATATCGGATATGGATACGCAAAAACCAGTAGAAATTCATAATGGATCGATTGTTGGTTCTAATGTAACTTCGATTGAGAAAGGTAATAATGGTACTCCGGGTGAAAAACAAGCTGAGTTTTCTGTTAAGGATGACAAGTTAGGTACAATCACGAAGAATAGCCCGTTCGGTATTTTTGGGAAATTAAATGAACCGATTACAAATGATGAATATGATAAACCAATGCCAATTGCTTTATCCCATCAGGTGAAAGAAGGACCAGCCAAAATTTTGACAGTAATTGATGGTGAGGAAGTGGAGGAATTTGACGTTGAAATCGTGAGTAGTGTTCCACAAAAGTACCCAGCGACAAAAGGGATGATTGTCCAAATTACCGATAAAGAATTGTTAGAAAAGACCGGTGGAATTGTCCAGGGTATGAGTGGCAGTCCGATTATTCAAGATGGAAAAGTAATTGGAGCAGTAACACATGTGTTTGTTAATGATCCAACATCCGGTTATGGAGTCCATATTGAATGGATGTTACAAGAGGCCGGAATTAATATTTATGAATCAGAAGAAGAAAAGGCAAGTTAGTCGTCAAAATATCTGCCCGAAAGTGTAGAAAATACACTTTTGGGCAGTTTATTTGTTTCAGAAAATATTTTTCGACAAACAAACAAAATCAATGTCGGTTTTTATCAAAAAACGAAGTAAAATAAAGCTTAAACGAGTTTTTGCAAAAAAAATTAAAGTTTTTTTTATAAAAAAAGGATATTTACTACTTATGTCGAATACATTACGTGGAAGCTCGAATGATTAAAGGAGGAACGGTTTAGTGGAAAAAATATCAGTTTGTTTAGTTGACGACAACAGAGAACTTATTCAATTAATGGAAGAGTATTTCGATAACCAGCCGGATATTGAAATAATTGGTACGGCTTTTGATGGTCGGGATTGTTTGGAGTTATTGGAGGACATCGAACCAGATGTTTTGATATTAGACATCATAATGCCACATGTTGATGGGCTTGCGGTACTTAATTCACTAAAAGGTATGGAAAGAGGTAAAGATCCACATGTGATTATGCTGACAGCTTTCGGTCAAGAAGAGGTTATGAAGAAAGCTGTGGACTTAGGTGCTTCTTATTTCATCTTAAAACCATTCGACTTAGATAACTTAGCTGAACAAATCCGTCAAGTACAGGGAAATATGATTACACATACGAAAACAAAAAAGGTAAACAAAAAAGAGCGGAAGAAAAAAGATTTGGAGGCAAGCATTACAAACATAATTCACGAGATAGGTGTTCCAGCACATATTAAAGGATATATGTACTTACGCGAGGCAATTACAATGGTTTATAATGATATTGAGTTGTTAGGATCGATTACTAAAGTATTGTATCCAGATATTGCTAAAAAATATAATACAACAGCCTCTCGGGTGGAGCGAGCAATTCGTCATGCCATTGAAGTGGCCTGGAGCCGTGGTAATATTGATTCCATTTCGGCCTTGTTCGGCTACACGGTGAGTATTTCCAAAGCAAAGCCTACGAACAGTGAGTTTATTGCAATGGTTGCTGACCGTCTACGGTTGGAACATAAGGCTAGTTAATAGGAATAAAAAAAGGTCAGCCCCTCATTAAGGAGTCTGACCTTTTTTTAAATCAACACTTTTGATTTTTCTTCTTGAAAAAATGCTGTATACAACGATTGAACGGCACGGGTTAAGTCCTCTTCTTGAATTCCAAACATCATGGAAACTTCTGATGACCCTTGGTTGATCATGACCATATTAACACTCGCATCGGTAATGGCCTTTGTAGCTTTTTGGGCTACCCCGATTGTACTTATCATTCCTTCACCAACAACCATAACCATAGCCAAATTACGGTGTATTTTAATGGTGTCTACATGTAATTCGTCTTGCAAACGTTTTATAATAATTTTTTCTTTTTCTTTTGTTAATTCGCTTTGCCGGATAACGACTGACATATCGTCAATGCCAGAAGGTGCATGCTCAAACGAAATATGTTCATCCTCAAATAGCTGCAATAATTTTCTCCCGAATCCTAATTCACGGTTCATAAGGTATTTGCTGACGTATAAGCTGCAGAATCCAGCATCACCTGCTATACCAACAACACATTGTTCATTTGGTTTTTTTTCTGCAACGACCATTGTCCCGGGTGCGTCAGGATTGTTTGTGTTTTTTATGCATACGGGTATTTTTTCTTTAAAAGCAGGAATCAATGCTTCATCATGAAAAACAGAAAATCCGGCATAAGATAATTCCCGCATTTCTTTATAAGTGATTGTTGAAATTTGTTTTGGTTGGTGGACAATTGCTGGATTAACTGCATAAACAGAGTCAACATCTGTGAAATTCTCATATAAGGATGCTTTCACACCAGCGGCTACAATGGAACCTGTAATGTCGGATCCACCTCTTGAAAAGGTTACTAATTTGTCATTTTCCGTATAACCGAAAAATCCCGGGATGACAAAAATTCCATCACTTTCTCGCAATGTATAAAGTTTCGAAAAACTCTCTGGCAATACTTGTGCATTTCCAGGTTCATCACTTACCAAAATTCCAGCTTCTTTTGGATCAAGATAAGTAGCTTCAAGGCCCAATGATGCTAAATAATTACTTAACGCTTTTGCTGAAAAAACTTCCCCTAATGATTTAATCGTGTCCATTTTAAGGGTAGTTGGCACATTGCTTTCCAGTGTCTTGTGGATCGTTTGTTCCATTTCTTTTACAATTGTTGTTGAAAGTCTCAGTTTGTTAACCATTTCTGAAAAGCGTTTTATGATAATTGAAATCGGTTCATCATAGGGTTGGTCTTTTTCATAGTGGTTCATTATTTCAATTAACATGTCGGTAATTTTAAAATCATCTTTATTGCGCTTTCCTGGAGCAGATACCACGATGAATTTTCGGTCCGGATCATTACGGATGACCGTTGCTACTTTTTCAATCTGTTCAGCACTAGCGACTGAACTTCCACCGAACTTTGCTACTTTCATAAACATCTCCCCATTGTTTTAAAGTTTTCTAATAATGTTACAAATAGTATCATACTACAGCTGATTTGTGAACAAAGGGAGGCAGATTTTTTGCAAAGCTAAGAAATGTGAGAACATCTGTTAGTGGTGGATCTGGCTTGGCGAAATAAAAAAGGATGCCAGAATTTATATTTCAGCATCCTTTGCGTTTATTTTTCTTTGATGCTTGGCGCTTTCGATCGCGGTGAACAATAAATCCACCAATAAAAGCTAATCCACCAACAAAAAAGACTAAGCCAATAAAAAATTGCAAGCCTGTGTGAAGAAAAATAAAATTAAGTTCATTAAATAGTGAATCCCGCATGAGTTTTATGCCATATGCTGCGATTAGTCCGGGAATGACTAAAATCATGACGGCAATAATACGAATCATACCTGTTCCCCTTTATTAATAATCATAACTTTAGTATATCAAATGCATCGTAAAATAGGAATAATAATAGGATTTGCTAAAACGTGCAGAATATAATATGATAAATACATGCAAAAAATTGCAAGGTGGGGTATAATGAAACGGGTGCTCATAGTTGGCGCGGGTAAGGGTGCTAGTGCATTATTAAAACTTTTATCTGCTACACAACGGATGGAAATGGTTGCTGTCATTGATAAAAACAAAGAAGCAAGCGGATTAACTCTTGCTGAACAGTACCAAATTCCTACCGGTCAAAATTGGAGAGAGTGGATCCATCAGAATATCGATATTGTCATAGAAGCAACTGGAAATGAGCAGGTGCTTGATGAATTATTGACAGCAAGTAGCGGAAAAACAGTTGTTATTCCTGGTACAATCGCGTACATAATAGCAGAATTAATGGAAGAAAAAGAAACCTTGCTAAACCAAATAAAATTGCAAATGCGAAACCAGGAATTAATTCTAGATAATATTCGTGATGGTATGATTGTGGTGGATAACCAAGGCATTGTTCGATTCGTTAATAATAGTACCGAGCGCATTATGGATGTTTCCAAAGGTAGTTTTGAAGGACAGTTAATTACTGATGTGATCGCACAGAGTAGATTGCCACAGGTGCTCAGCAACCGCCGGAAAGAAGTGAATCAGCGGTTAATGTTGGAAAACGGTAAGCGTGTAATTACAACGAGAATACCAATGATAAATGCGGAAAATGAATTGATTGGGGCTTTTGCTGTTTTTAAAGACATTACCGAAGTGCTGGATTTGGCAGAGAAAAATACGGACCTAATGGAAATAAAAACAATGCTTGAAGCAATCATTCAATCATCCGATGAGGCAATTAGTGTCGTTGATGAGGATGGAAAAGGGATTATGATTAATCCAGCTTATTCACGCATAACTGGACTAAAAGAAGCTGAAGTAGTTGGTAAACCAGCCACAGTGGATATTTCCGAGGGCGAAAGCATGCATATGAAAGTATTGAAAACACGTCGCCCTGTCCGAGGCGTACGGATGAAAGTTGGCCCTGCAAAACGAGATGTTTTAGTTAATGTCGCGCCGGTTATCGTAGAAGGCAAAATAAAGGGGAGTGTCGGTGTTCTGCACGATGTTTCCGAAATCAAAACACTAACAAGTGAACTAAAGCGGGCTAGGCAGATTATTCGTAATTTGGAAGCGAAATATACGTTTGATGATATCATTGGTACATCCTCGGAAATGAAATTAGCGTTGGAACAAGCGAAAGTAGGTGCGAGAACGCCTGCAACCGTGCTATTAAGAGGCGAATCTGGGACGGGCAAGGAATTATTTGCCCACGCGATTCATAATGAGAGTGACAGGAAGCATAATAAATTTATCCGTGTTAATTGTGCGGCTATAGCAGAATCCATTCTTGAAAGTGAACTGTTTGGGTATGAAGAAGGCGCGTTTTCAGGTGCTAAACGTGGTGGAAAAAGAGGGATATTTGAAGAAGCTAATATGGGTAGTATTTTCCTCGATGAAATTGGTGAACTTTCTCTGAATATGCAAGCCAAATTGCTTCGGGTACTGCAGGAAAATGAAATTGTGCGTGTTGGTGGCACAGACCCGATCACCATTAACGTGCGGATCATTACCGCGACAAATAGCAACCTGGAAAAGGCAATCATGAAAAAATCCTTTCGGGAAGACCTTTATTATCGGTTGAATCGATTACCGATTTACATTCCGTCTTTGCGTGAAAGAATCACGGATTTGCCACCTTTAATAGATCGTATTATTGATAAAACAAATCAGGATTATGGTAGAAATGTCCGAACGATTTCTGAGGCAGCACTAAAAAAGTTAGCAACCTATCATTGGCCTGGAAATGTTCGGGAATTGGAGAATGTAATTGGACGAGCAATGATTTATATGGATATGAATGAAGAAGTCATCCAAATAGAGCATATACCAAGGCTGACAACAACCCAAGCAAACCAAGATAATCATGCTACAGGTAACCAAGCAGGGCTAACATTGCAGCAAGCATTGGAGCAGTATGAAAAAGAAGTTATCGCTGATGCTTATAAACGAAATAACTACAACAAAACAAAAACAGCGAAAGAGCTCCAGGTATCCATTCGCAATCTTTATTACAAGATGGATAAATATCAGATTGAAAAAAATAGCACGCAAGATCTTTCATAAGCGCAAAGAATTGCATAGCAATAAACCGCTGAAGTAAAGCGCTTTCAGTAATTATAGACTTGGCACGATTTTTGCATTAAGTAGGGTGGGTGTAATTTAATGGGAGAACGTCTAGTTATTTATACCATAAACAGAACATGTAGAAGGGGCAAACCCTTCGTGACTCCTGCATCAAGAAGACGACAATCTACCCACTCGAATTGATGAAGGGTTAAAACATTTTAGGAGGAAGTATAAATGGAAATATTTACAAACATGGAACAATACGATTATGAGCAATTAGTTTTTTGTCAAGATAAAAATTCAGGCTTAAAAGCAATTATTGCTATTCATGATACGACACTTGGACCTGCATTAGGCGGAACAAGAATGTGGACATATAATTCAGAAGAGGAAGCGATTGAAGATGCTCTTCGTTTGGCAAAAGGGATGACATATAAAAACGCTGCAGCTGGATTGAATCTTGGTGGTGGGAAAACGGTTATTATTGGTGACCCGAAAAAAGATAAAAATCCAGAAATGTTCCGTGCGTTTGGTCGTTATATCCAAAGTTTAAATGGCCGATATATTACTGCAGAGGATGTTGGGACTTCTGTTGAGGATATGGATACGATTCACATGGAAACTGATTTTGTTACTGGTATCTCACCAGAGTTCGGTTCATCTGGAAACCCATCTCCAGTTACGGCTTACGGTGTTTATAAAGGCATGAAAGCAGCAGCCATGGAGGCGTTTGGTTCTGATTCGCTTGAAGGGAAAACGGTTGCCGTACAGGGGGTAGGAAATGTAGCGTTTACTGTCTGTGATTACCTTCATAAAGAGGGAGCAAACTTGATTGTTACTGACATCAATAAGGATGCGGTTAATCGGGCAGTCGAAGCATTTGGTGCCAAAGCAGTAGATCCTGAGGACATTTATGGAGTCGATTGTGACATTTATGCTCCATGCGCGCTTGGTGCAACGGTTAATGATGAAACCATTCCACAATTAAAAGCGAAAGTTATCGCTGGTTCAGCTAACAACCAATTAAAGACATCTGAACATGGTGATATTATTCATGAAAAAGGAATTGTCTATGCACCAGATTATGTAATTAATTCAGGTGGAGTCATTAATGTGGCTGACGAACTTAATGGATACAACCAAGATCGGGCGATGAGAAAAGTAGAAACAATTTACGATAGTTTAATGAAGGTATTCGAAATCTCTAAACGTGATAACATTCCTACGTATGTTGCTGCTGATCGCATGGCAGAAGAACGTATTGCATCGGTAAGTAAATCACGCAGTCAATTTTTGTTAAACGGTCATCATACATTAAGCAGACGGTAATGGAGGTCAACCAATATGCAGCAATCGTTTCGCATATTAGTTTTGAATCCAGGATCGACAACAACTACGATTGGCGTATTTAACAATGAAGTATGTATTTTTGATAGTACAATCCATCACAGTCCGGATGAATTGTCATCATATAGTCGGGTAATGGAACAATATGCATTTCGGAAAAAGATTATTCTCGAAAACTTGGACCATGAAGGGATTAATATTTCGAAATTAAGTGCTGTTTGTGGCAGGGGTGGATTACTTCAACCGATTGAAGGTGGGACATATGCGATAAATACCGCAATGCTTCACGATTTGAAAAATGGCCGTTATGGGGAGCACGCCTCAAACTTGGGCGGTATTATCGCATATGAAATCGCAATCGGTTTAAACATACCGTCCTACATTGTGGATCCTGTTGTAGTTGATGAATTGGCGACTATTGCTCGTTTCTCTGGGTTACCAGAGGTGCCGAGAAAGAGTATTTTTCATGCATTAAACCAGAAAGCAATGGCCAGACGTTGTGCAACTGATTTAGGGAAATCATATGAACAAATGAATCTGATTGTCGGACATCTGGGTGATGGGATTACTGTAGGGGCCCATCGATACGGAAAAGTAATTGATGTAAACAATGGATTGCATGGAGATGGACCATTTTCACCGGAACGTGCTGGCACTATCCCTACCGGTGATTTGGTTTCCTTGTGCTTTTCCGGAAACTATTCTCAAGATGAAATTATGAATATGCTCGTTGGAGATGGCGGTCTAATGGCTTACTTACAGACAGACGATGCAGTTGAGGTGGAAAAACGTATTGATAATGGGGATCTGCGTGCTTTAGTAGTATACGAAGCGATGGCCTATCAAGTTGCAAAAGAAATTGGATCGATGGGTGTTGTTATGGAAGGGGCGGTTGATGCTATTGTGTTAACGGGAAGTCTTGCATATGGAAAAACCTTCGTTGAGAAAATTTCAGAACGAGTCAATTGGATCGCCGATATTTTTGTTTATCCTGGCGAAAATGGATTGCAAGCACTCGCAGAAGGAACGTTACGTGTATTGCGAAAAGAAGAACAAGCAAAAAGTTATCCAAAAATAGAAATAAAGGAGGATGAAGCCTATGGCAAAAGAATATGATCTTGTCATTCTTGGTGGAGGAACAGGTGGGTATGTTGCGGCAATTCGCGCTTCCCAGCTTGGCATGAACGTTGCCGTTGTTGAAAAAGGACAATTAGGTGGAACTTGCCTACACCGTGGATGTATCCCGTCAAAAGCATTACTCCGCAGTGCAGAGGTTTTTAGGCAAACAAAAGAAGCGGCAACTTATGGGATTGAAACAGCCGATATTGCCTTGAATTTTGCGAAAGTGCAAGACAGGAAGAACAATGTCGTACGTACCCTGCATCAAGGTGTACAAGGATTAATGAAAAAAGGAAAAATTGATGTCTATGAAGGGTTTGGCCGAATTTTAGGGCCTAGTATTTTCTCACCAATGCCAGGAACGATCTCGATTGAATACGAAAACGGTGATGAGAATACAATGATTGTCCCAAAAAATGTGTTGATCGCAACAGGATCACAACCAAAATCATTACCAGGACTTGCGATCGATGGAGAGCATGTAATGACTTCTGATGAAGCGTTGCAGATGACTGAATTACCAGACTCAATCATTATTGTTGGTGGTGGTGTAATTGGTATCGAATGGGCTTCCATGCTTGCAGATTTTGGTGTGAATGTGACAGTGATTGAATACTTAGAACAAATTTTACCAACGGAAGATGAGGCAATTGCAAAAGAGGCAGAAAAGCTCCTAAAGAAGAAAGGTATTACATTTGAAAAAGGCGCTAAAGTTTTATCTGATACGTTATCGATTGATAATGGCGTCCACATTGAAGCAGAAATTAACGGGAAAAAGGAAAGTTTCCAAGCAGAAAAAATGCTTGTTTCGGTTGGACGTCAGGCAAACACGACAAATATCGGCTTAGAAAACACAGATATTGTGGTTGAAAAAGGTGTTATCCAAACGAACTCATTTTTCCAGACAAAAGAATCGCACATCTATGCGATTGGGGATGTCATTGGCGGGATGCAGCTAGCACATGTTGCTTCACACGAGGGGATTCTCGCTGTTGAACATATGGCAGATCAAAACCCACAACCACTTGAATATAATAATGTTCCAACGTGTATTTACTCAAATCCAGAGATTGCCAGTGTCGGTTTAACGGAAAAAAAAGCAAATGAACAAGGTTTTGAAATAAAAACGAGTAAATTTCCTTTTAAAGCAATTGGTAAAGCACTTGTACACGGTGAATCAGATGGTTTTGTGAAAATAATTGCTAATAAGAACAATGATGATTTACTAGGCGTGCATATGATTGGCCCGCATGTAACTGATATGATTTCGGAAGCAGGACTTGCGAAAGTTTTGGATGCAACACCATGGGAAATTGCCGACAGTATCCATCCACATCCAACACTATCAGAAGTTATGGGTGAAGCGGCATTGGCCGTAGATGGTAAACAAATTCATGGGTAATGTTAAAGGAGGGACTCATACATGACAACAAATCGTCATGAAGCATTAGGCTTAACGGATGAACAAGTTTTAGACATGTTTAAGACGATGCTATTAGCTAGAAAAATTGATGAAAGAATGTGGCTCTTAAACCGCGCTGGTAAAATTCCATTCGTCATTTCCTGCCAAGGTCAGGAAGCGGCGCAGGTAGGTGCATCATTTGCGTTAAACCGCGAACAGGATTATGTTGCACCATACTATCGTGATCTTGGTGTTGTACTTGCGTTTGGAATGACAACAAAAGATTTAATGCTGTCAGGGTTTGCCAAAAGCGAAGATCCAAACTCAGGTGGACGTCAAATGCCTGGACACTTTGGCCAAAAGAAAAATAGAATTCTAACTGGGTCATCACCAGTAACAACCCAGCTACCACATGCAGTTGGTGTCGCGCTTGGGGCAAAAATGGAGAAAAAAGATGTCGTTTCTCTCGTTACATTAGGAGAGGGCTCATCAAATCAAGGTGACTTCCATGAAGGATTAAACTTTGCAGGCGTCCACAAATTACCGGTTATCACTATGGTTGAGAATAATAAATATGCTATTTCCGTTCCAATCGAGCGCCAATTGGCAAGTGAAAACGTTTCTGATCGGGCAGTAGCATATGGAATGCCTGGTGTAACGGTTGATGGGAATGATCCACTAGCAGTCTATGAAGCAGTGAAAGAGGCCCGAAACCGTGCAGTTAACGGGGAAGGACCAACATTAATTGAAGCTGTTTCGTATCGATTGACGGCACACTCAAGTGATGATGATGATCGTCAATATCGGGAAAGCGAAGAAGTGGAAGAGGCACGGAAAAAAGATTCAATTGTGACGTTTGCGGCCTACCTAAAAGAGGCCGGAATTTTAACGGAAGCTGTTGAAGAAAAAATAAATGGAGAAATTGCCGATCTTGTAAACGAAGCAACAGATTATGCAGAAAATGCTCCGTACGCTGAACCAGAAGATGCATTGAAATTTGTTTATGAAGAGTAAGGAGGGAGATAAATATGCCAGTAATGTCATATATTCAAGCTGTGACAACAGCTTTACGGGAAGAAATGCAACGTGATGAGAAAGTATTTGTACTTGGGGAAGACGTTGGGAAAAAAGGTGGCGTGTTTGGGGCGACCAAGGGATTGTATGATGAATTCGGTGATGCACGCGTACTTGATACACCATTAGCTGAATCAGCAATTGCCGGGGTTGGTATTGGTGCTGCTATGTACGGAATGCGCCCAGTTGCGGAGATGCAGTTTGCTGATTTTATTATGCCTGCTGTCAACCAGATTATATCCGAAGCTTCTCGCATCCGTTATCGTTCTAACAATGATTGGGATTGTCCAATTACAATACGTGCGCCATACGGTGGTGGTGTTCATGGTGCATTGTACCATTCACAATCCGTTGAAGCGGTATTTGCGAATCAACCAGGTTTGAAAATTGTGATGCCATCAACACCATACGATGCAAAAGGTTTATTAAAAGCTTCCATTCGTTCTAATGATCCTGTCCTTTTCTTTGAACATAAACGGGCGTATCGTTTATTGAAAAATGATGTTCCTGAAGATGATTACGTATTACCGATCGGAAAAGCAGATGTGAAGCGAGAAGGATCTGATATCACGATCATTACGTACGGTCTATGTGTTCATTTTGCCCTGCAAGCTGCTGAAAAATTAGCGGAAGAAGGAATTGACGCACATATTCTGGATTTACGTACGATCTATCCGCTTGACAAAGAAGCAATTATGGAAGCTGCAAAGAAAACAGGTAAAGTATTACTTATTACGGAAGACAATAAAGAGGGTAGCATTATTGGTGAAGTTTCTGCGATTATCGCCGAAAACTGCCTGTTTGACCTTGATGCACCAGTGAAACGTCTTGCTGGACCTGATGTACCTGCCATGCCATATGCGCCGACAATGGAAAAATACTTTATGTTAAATCCAGATAAAGTTGAGCAAGCGATGCGTGAGCTTGCTGAATTTTAAAAGCAGAAGGAGGGATTCTTTATGGCTAAAGAAAAAATCAACATGCCACAACTAGGCGAAAGTGTGACAGAAGGAACGATTAGCTCCTGGCTAGTTGGTGTGGGTGATAAGGTAAATAAGTATGACCCAATAGCGGAAGTAATGACGGATAAAGTAAATGCGGAAGTTCCATCATCGTTTACTGGTGTAATTAAGGAACTCGTTGCTCAAGAAGGAGACACTATTGAAGTAGGCGAACTAATGTGTTATATCGAGACAGAAGGTGGAGCAGCAGACGATACAGCCACTAAAACAGAGCAGACAGAGACTGTGGAAGAAACAAAGGCTGACACACCAGCCGATGAGCAACCAATGAAAAAGCGTTATTCTCCGGCCGTCCTACGTTTGGCTCAAGATAACGATATTGATTTAACACAAGTAAATGGGACGGGTAAAGGTGGACGTATCACAAGAAAAGATATGGAAAAAATAATTGCTTCTGGTGAGAAACCAAAAGCAGGAACAGAACAGCCTGCTACAAATAAGGCGGAACAAGCACCTGTTCAACCGAAGTCTGCACCAGTTTCAACACCTAGAACTCAACCAGCACCACAACCACAAGCTGGTGATATTGAAATTCCAGTTACCGGAGTTCGTAAAGTGATCGCGCAGAACATGGTGCGCTCGAAGCAGGAAATTCCACATGCATGGATGACTGTTGAAGTGGATGTAACAGATCTTGTTACATACCGTAATCAAGTGAAAAATGAATTTAAACAAAAAGAAGGATTTGGTCTTACATTCTTTGCCTTCTTTGTCAAAGCTGTTGCACAGGCCCTAAAAGAATATCCACAATTAAACAGTGCATGGGCAGGCGATAAGATTATTCAAAAGAAAGATATCAACTTATCGATTGCAGTGGCGAAAGAGCAAGAATTATTTGTACCAGTTATTAAGCATGCGGATGAAAAAAGTATCAAAGGAATCGCGAAAAGCATTTATGAGCTTGCGGCTAAAGCTAGATCTGGTAAATTAACGTCAGATGATATGCAAGGCGGAACATTTACAGTGAATAACACCGGATCGTTTGGCTCGATTCACTCGATGGGGGTTATTAATCATCCACAGGCAGCCATTTTGCAAATTGAATCAATTGTAAAGCGGCCAATGATTGTTAATGATATGTTTGCTGCTAGAGATATGGTCAATCTATCGCTATCATTGGATCATCGTATCTTGGATGGCCTTGTTTGCGGTCAATTCCTAGCAAGGGTGAAAGAGATTTTAGAGAATATGAACAAAGACACGACGAATGTTTACTAAAGGCTTTTTGTCGTAATGTTTGTAGCCTTTTAAATTTCATAGTTGATATAAAATGCGAAGTAACTGCTGGGCTCTTTTCTATAAGTACACGCATTTCCCGCCGTCCGGGATCGCTCCGGGTGGATGCTTTCCGCGGGCACGGCCTCAGCCTCCTTGCCCCGGCGAGGGGTATGTCGACGTTGTCCGCAAAGGACGGTTTTAGTCGACCTTCCTTTTCCAATCACTTCCTGCGGGGTCTTCGGACACGTGCTGTTCCCGCAGGAGTCACCACCCTTCACTCACCCGGACTAGTGAAGTGGTAGGATACCTATAGAACACTTACCACTACGGCTAATGGTAGTAAATGTAATACCAGCGGAGGAAATACACG